>NZ_JBVBEF010000005.1:0-178099 GCF_055456055.1 Bradyrhizobium sp. LeoB3 | reverse complement strand
CCTTCAAAACCGGCCTTGAATACTTCCATGCCGTCGCAGTCGGATGGAGCCTCAGAGATCCGTGCATGCCCTAGTGCGAAAGCAGGGACCCATAACCACAGGGAGGCGTTGTGGCGCGAGCAAGCGGTTGCGGCGGAGCACATAACAAAGCCCTGTGGTTATGGGTCCCGGGTCAAGCCCGGGACGACGTGGGTGGGGTTCGGATTCAAATTTCAAATAGCGTGAGGATATGAGTTCGCATTCTCGCGGCATGATTTGCCCGAGCTTTGCGTCTCGTTTCACCCTCCTCGACATCAGAGGGCGCAGGGAAAGCCGGGTGCCGGTTGCACCCATGGGTCCCGTGCAACAAAAAGCACGGGGGTAGGACCACAGGTTCAACCGAAGCATTCCGGCTTTCCCTGCGCGATGGTGTTACGGTTTCCTTCGTGCTCTCCCCGGTGACCGGGCTCTTTTGCCACCGTCACTTCACAAGAAGCTTAGCGCCAGCGTCGGGGCGCCAGGACCACACGACTTCGCCGTCCGCTGATGTTGCGTTCGTCGCTCGCAACAGCCGCGTCCACCGCATCTCACCGCAACGTTCGTGACGATCGCGAGCCGCCCCTCTCTCGGGTGAGACGCGCGGAGTTAAATCACTGATTTGCCCGACGGGTTAAGCGGTTTATTTTTCGCTGATAGTCTGGACAGACTTTTAGGTGATTTGCCCGTCGGGTTGGTTTGTCGCACCCAAGGCATCCACAGCGTCATTGCGAGCGAAGCGAAGCAATCCATAGCGCCGCAAGCGGAAGAGTGGATTGCTTCGCTCCGCTCGCAATGACGGCGGTGATTGGTCTTACGATCCCTTCGGATTCACTTCGGCGTAGTTGCCCTTGGCGTCCCACTTGTAGACGACGTAGTCGATCGCCTTGATATCGCCCTTGGCGTCGAAGGCCATCTTGCCGAGCACGGTGTCCCACTCGCCGGCCTTGATCGCGTCCATCACCTTCTTCGGATCAGTGGAGCCGACCTTGGCGACCGCCTGTGACCACACCTGCATCGCGGCGTAGGTGTAGAGTGTGTAGCCTTCGGGATCGATGTTCTTGGCCTTGAACTTCTCGACGATGGCTTTCGCGGTCGGCTTGTTGCGCGGATCGGGACCGAAGGTGAACAGCGTGCCTTCGGCGGCGGGGCCGGTGATCGAGGCGAACTCCTTGTCGTTCATGGCATCGCCCGCCATCAGCACCGTCTGCAGGCCCTGGTCGCGCATCTGGCGCAGGATCAGGCCGGCCTCCTGGTGATAGCCGCCGACATAGACGAGATCGATGTTGTCGCGTTTGAGCCGCGAGACGATGGAGTTAAAATCCTTGTCGCCCTTGTTGTAGGACTCGAACATCTTCTCCTGGAAGCCGGCCTTGTTCAGCGCCTTCTTGGTCTCGTCCGCGAGGCCCTTGCCGTAGGTCGTCTTGTCGTTGAGGATTGCGACGTTCTTACCCTTGAAATTCTTCAGGATGTACTCGGCGGCGACCAGGCCCTGCTGGTCGTCACGGCCGCAGACGCGCGCGACGTTCCAGAGCTTGCGTTCGGTGAACAGCGGGTTGGTCGAGGCCGGCGTGATCTGCAGCGTGTTGCCGTCGGCATAGGCTTCCGATGCCGGGATCGACGACGACGAGCAGAAGTGACCGGCGACGAAGGGGATCCGCGCGCTGGAGAGTTTTTCCGCGACCGAGCGCGCCTGCTTGGGATCGCAGGCATCGTCGCCGACCTCGAGCTTGAGCTTCTTGCCGAGCACGCCGCCCGCGGCATTGAGATCGGAAACCGCCTGTTCGGCGCCGTTCTTCATCTGCCGGCCGAACGCGGATTCGGAGCCCGTCATCGGGCCCGCCACTGCGATGGTGATATCCTGCGCGAATGCGCTCGCCGACAGTGCGAGCGAAGCGCCGAGTGCAAGGCCAATCAGCTTGAGTGATTTCATGTGGAGTCCCCGTGGTCATCGCTTAAGGGAAGCATCCGGCGCGCCGCCGGATACGAAGACGGCATTGTCGACTGAATTTGCCGTGAAGTCATCGGCATTTTTCAGGCAAATGCACGCGCCCTTCGCAGCATCTTGCCGCAGGACGGGCGCCGATCAGCTAGCCCCGCCGGCCGCCTTCCAGATAGGCAGCGCGGATCTCCGGCCGCTGCAACAGCTCGCCGCCGGTTCCAGACAGCGTGATCAGCCCGTTGACCATGACGTAACCGCGATGGGCGAGTTTCAGTGCGTGGTTGGCGTTCTGCTCGACGATCAGGACGGTCAGGCCATCCTGGCGGTTCAGGGTGCGGATCGCGTCGAAGATCTGGCGTGCGATCAGCGGCGCGAGGCCGAGCGAAGGCTCATCCAGCATCAACAGGCGCGGGCGGCTCATCAGCGCGCGGCCGATGGCCAGCATCTGCTGCTCGCCGCCGGAGAGCGTGCCGCCACGCTGGTTGACGCGTTCCTTGAGCCGGGGGAACAGCGTGAACACGCGTTCCAGCACGGCGGCGCGTTCCGCTTCGCTGCACTCGGTCACGTCAGCGCCCATCTGCAGGTTTTCCGCGACGCTCATGCGCGGAAAGATCCGGCGCCCCTCGGGCGACTGCGCGATCCTAAGCCGCGCGATCTCGTGCGTCGGCACGCCGGTGATGTCATCGCCGTCGAACTCGATCGCCCCGGCGCGGGCGCGCGGCTTGCCGAAGATCGTCATCATCAGCGTCGACTTGCCGGCACCGTTGGCCCCGATCAGCGCAACGATCTCGCCGGCATTGATCTCGAGATCGACGCCCTTGAGGGCTTCGATCTTGCCGTAGGCCGCGCGCAGTCCGCGGATCGCGAGGAGGGGAGAGGTTGAGGTCATAGGGCAACCTCGCAGCCGTCATGGCCGGGCTTGTCCCGGCCATCCACGTTCCGGTGGTGTCGCAGAAAGGGCGTGGATGCCCGGGAGAAGCCCGGGCATGACGGGGACAGAGAACGCGCGGCTACAAGCACTTTGCAGTGTGAACTCTTGTCGGAGCGTCCAATCACGTGCCGCCCTCCATGACGGCGATGGCTTCTTCCTCGTCGGCGCCGAGATAGGCGGCGATCACCTTGGGATCGTCGCGGACGGATTGTGGCGTGCCTTCGGCGATCTTGACGCCGTAATCCATCACCACGACGTGGTCGGAAATCTCCATCACCACGGACATGTCGTGCTCGATCAAGAGGATCGAGGTGCCCTGTTCGGTGCGGATCGAGAGCAAGAGCTCGCTCAAGGCGGCGCTCTCGCGCGCGTTCAGGCCGGCGGCGGGCTCGTCGAGGCAGAGCAGCGCGGGCTCGGTGCACATCGCGCGCGCGATCTCGAGCCGGCGCTGGTCGCCATAGGGAAGGTTGCCGGCGGCATCGTCGGCGCGGTCGAGCAGGCCGACGCGCGTCAGCCAGGTGCGCGCCAGCTCGATCGCGCGTGCTTCCGCGCTGCGCCAGGACGGCGCGCCGATCAGGCCGAGGAAGGTCAGGCCGGAGGCGCGCATCAGCGCGTTGTGCTGCGCCACCATCAGATTCTCCAGCGCCGTCATGCCGGGGAACAGGCGGATGTTCTGGAAGGTGCGCGCCACGCGCGCCTGCTTGGAGATGCGGAAATCGTTCAGACGTTCGAGCTGGATCGTCTTGCCGTCGTCATGGGTCAGCGCGATCGAGCCGCCGCTCGGCCTGTAGAAGCCGGTGATGCAGTTGAAGACGGTGGTCTTGCCGGCGCCGTTCGGGCCGATTAACGCGGTGATCTTGCGCCGTCCGGCATCGAAGGAGAGATCGTTCACGGCAACGATGCCGCCGAACCGCATCGACAGGCCCTTGACGGAGAGGATGGTCTCACCGCTCATCCGTGTCCCTCCTTGACGAGGTCGGAGGAGATCGCCTGGTTGCGTTCGAGATAGACGGTCGGGGCACGATGCCCGATCAGTCCGCGCGGCCGCCAGATCATGAGCAGCACCATCGCCATTCCGAACACCAGCATGCGGTACTGGTCGAGGCCGCGGAACAGCTCGAAGCCGCCGATCATCGCCAGCGCAGCCAGCGCGACGCCGAGCTGCGAGCCCATGCCGCCGAGCACGACGATGGCGAGCACCAGCGCCGATTCCTGGAAGGTGAAGGATTCCGGGCTGATGAAGCCCTGGCGCGTCGCGAAGAACGCGCCGGCAAAGCCGCCGAACATCGCGCCGGTGGCAAAGGCCGTGAGTTTGGTCGTAGTGGTGTTGATGCCGAGCGCGCGGCAGGCGACCTCGTCCTCGCGCAGCGCCTCCCAGGCGCGGCCGATCGGCAGGCGGCGAAGGCGGATCGTGACCCAGTTGGTCAGCAGCGCCATCGCCAGGATCAAATAGAACAGGAACACGATGCGGTGCGTCGGCGAGAACTCGATGCCGAGCCGCGCCGCGAGCCCGTCTTCGCCCGGCGAGAGCGGAATGCCGAACAGGGTCGGTCGTGGGATGCCGGAGATGCCGTTCGGCCCGCCGGTGAGGCTTTGCCAGTTGATGATGACGAGGCGGATGATCTCGCCGAACGCCAGCGTCACGATCGCGAGATAGTCGCCGCGCAATCTGAGCACGGGAAAGCCGAGCAGCACGCCCCAGAACGCGGCGAGGATGCCGGCGAGCGGCAGGCAGACCCAGAACGACAGTCCGAAATTGGTGGCGAGCAGCGCGTAGGAATAGGCACCGACGGCGTAGAAGGCGACATAGCCGAGATCGAGCAGGCCGGCGAGGCCGACGACCACGTTCAGTCCCCAACCGAGCATCACATAGGTGAGCACGAGGATCGCGAGATCGAGGATGTAGCGCTGATCATAGAAGATCACCGGCACCAGGAAGGTGAAGATCAGCAGCGCCGGCGCGATCAGGCGTCCGGCGAGCGACAGCGCATTTTGTACCGCCGGCGGAACGACGCGGACTTTGTCGGCGGGACCCCACCATTGCCGCAGCAGCTCGATGACGATGCTGCCGCCGAACACGGCAGCGACGATGGCGGCGAGATCGCCGAACCGCGTCCAGTAGATCAGCCCGCCTTGCGGGCCGGCCTCGGTGCGGACGCCGATCATCAACGAGAACAGCACCAGCGCGACCAAGGCACTGATGGTGGCTTTCTTGAGGATGAAGGCGGCGCCGCTCGCGCGCGACGCCGGCTTCTTCTCGAGCGCTGACGTGGTCACGCGGCCGCCCGTCAGACTTTTTCGACTTCAGGCCGGCCGAGCAGGCCGGTCGGAAGGAAGATCAGAACCACGATCAGGATGGAGAAGGCGGCGACGTCCTTGTACTCGACCGAGAAATAGGCCGACCAGAATGTCTCGATCAGCCCGATCGCCAGTCCTCCCAGCATCGCGCCGGGCAGCGAGCCGATGCCGCCGAGGACCGCGGCGGTGAACGCCTTGATGCCGGCGACGAAGCCCATGAAGAAATCGACCAGGCCATAGTAGAGCAGGTACATCATGCCGGCGACGGCGGCGAGCGCGGCGCCGATCACGAAGGTCATGGAGATGGTGCGGTCGACGTCGACGCCGAGCAGCGCCGCCATGGTCTGGTCCTGCTCGCAGGCGCGCATGTCGCGCCCGAGCCGCGTGCGCGACACCAGCCAGGTGAACAGCGCGAGCAGCACCACGGTGGCGAGCACGACGATGATCTGGATGTTGGAGAGCTGCACCACGAAGCCGCTTTCACCCTCATGCAGCGTGTAGCCGCCGGTGATGATCGGCGGCACCGGTTTCACGCGCGCGCCTTGCGCGACTTGCGAGAAATTCGTCAGCACGAAGGACATGCCGATGGCTGAGAGCATCGGCGCCAGGCGGAACGAATGCCGCAGCGGCCGGTAGGCGATACGCTCCACCGTCCAGCCATAGAGCGCGGTGATCGCCATCGACACCAGGAGCACGATGAACAGCACCAGCGGGATCGCGGTGAGGCCGAGCGAGACCAGCACCAAAAAGGAGATCAGCGCGATGAAACCGCCGATCATGAAGATGTCGCCATGGGCGAAATTGATCATGCCGACGATGCCATAGACCATGGTGTAGCCGATCGCGATCAGCCCATAGATCGAGCCGAGCACGAGGCCGTTGATGAGTTGCTGGGCGAAATAATCCATGCGCTGCCGCTTGTGAGAGAGCGACGCGGCGAGGGCTCCCGGCAGCCTTGTCCGACGCGTCGTATCATTTTCTAACAGTGGAACCCCTTGGGCGGCAACAGCGCTAGCTGCGGCATCAAGGGCTTGTACAGAGGTAGTTTTACCGGCGGTTCCCGATCCAGCATTTGCCTCACCGTGACGTGACGGTTCCCACCGAAACAGCGTCCTGGTTCCCGCGTTGGCTCGTGCCTGGTTCGAAGGGACCAGGTCCAACCAGGGAGATTTGTGAATGGCCAATCAGAACCCGAACCCGGGTCAGCAGAATCAAAATCCGGGCCAGAAGCCCGGCCAGCAGCAGGGCGGCGGCAGCAAGCCCGGCCAGCAGCAGCAAGACCCGAACCGTCAGGGCCAGAAACCCGGCCAACCGCAGGACCCGGGTCAGGTGCGCTAGTTTCCCGTCCAAGCGAGAGCAAAAGGGAAGTCCTGCCGAAAGGCGGGACTTTCTTTTGGACGCCGTCCACAGCGGCCCGCCCCAATTAAGGTTAATAAAGGGTTTAGATTGCCGCTTCAGTTCCAACGAAGTTACCTCGCGACATACCCGCCATCGCGGCGTCGGGCGAGCGGAACAAGCAGGGAGCGGCAGATGTCGACGAACTGGCGGATCAGCTCATTTTGCGGCGCGCTGCTTGCGGCCTATTTCATCCCGGCGTGGGCGAGCATCGCCTTCCAGATCATGGCCTCGCCGGTCCGCGGTCTCTATGAACGGCCGAGCGTGTCGATCGGGTTCTTCATCAGCGATCATCTGCATCTGTCGGGCATCGCGAGCGTGCGTATCGCCTGGCTGCTGGCGTTGGTGCGGATCACCACAGTTGCCTTTTTCACGCTGTATCTGGTGCTGCTTTCGCTTCGCTCGGTGCGCGAGCGCGGCGGCGGCGATGAGACGCTCGGTATGGCGCTCGTGCTCGGCAGCGTGCTCAGCTTCGTCAGCATGCTGGCGGCGTCCGTGGCCGGCGAGGCCGAGGCGCTGCGGCTGCATGCGACCGAACTGTTGATGCTGGTCGGCATCGGCATCGTGCTGGTGGTCGAGGGCGCCGCGCCGCGGCTGGCCGAGGTGCGCGACGAGACCGATACCAGCGTGCCGGCCGGCAAATTATCCCTTCAACAGCCCTAGCTCGGCGATAATCGCCGAGGCTTCCTTCACCGCATGGTTGGCGGCGGGGACGCCGCAATAGATCGCCTGCTGCAGCAGGATCTCCTTGATATCGTCAGGCGAAAAGCCGCCTTCGGTGAGGGCGGCACGCACATGCAGGCGGAATTCGTCCCACTGCCCGAGCGCGACCATGGTGCCGATGACCAGTACCCGCCGCGTGCGATGATCGAAATGCGGCCGCGTCCAGATATCGCCCCAGGCATAGCGCGTGATCAGGTCCTGGAAGTCGGTGTTGAAGGCGTTGCGATTGGTAATCGATTTATCGACCCATTCATTGCCGAGCACTTTGCGGCGCTGGGTCATGCCCTCGTCGCGGCGCTTGTCGTCGTCCATGATGCCTCTCCTTGCTCGGGCGTCTCTTCACCTCTCCCGATGGGAGAGGTGGTGCAGAGTGCGCTGCACTAGCGTTGCGTCAGGAAGCCGACCACGGCGTCCGTGAAGGCGTGCGACTGCTCGACGTTGGAAATATGCGCGGCATCGAGGATCGTCATGCTGGCGCCGGGAATGCGGCTGCGGATGAATTCCCCAGCCGAGATCGGCGTTGCCATATCGTGACGGCCGGCGATCACCAGCGTCGGGCTCTTGATCTTCGGGAGCAGCTCGCGCTGGTCGAGCGTGCTCAAGGCTTCGCAGCAGGCGATGTAACCCTCCGCTGGCGAGGCCAATAGCATCGCCTTCATCCGGGCTGCGATCTGCGGCTCGCGCTCGCGGAAATCCGCCGTCAGCCAGCCCGCGATCACGGTGTCGGCGACCGCGGCGAGGCCGCCTTCCTTCACCGCCTTGATGCGATTGTGCCAGTTGGTCGGGTCCGGGTAGTAGCAGGCGGTGTTGGAGAGGATGATCTTGCCGAAGCGTTCGGGCGCGTTGGCCCCCAGCCATTGCCCGACCATGCCGCCCATCGACAGGCCGCACCAATGCGTCTTTTCGATATTGAGGTCGTCGAGGATCGCCAGCACGTCGCGGCCGAAACGCTCCATCGAATAGGGGCCGGGAGGGACCTGCGACTTGCCATGGCCGCGCCGGTCGTAGCGGATGACGCGGAACACCTGCGTCAGCGCCTTCATCTGCGGTTCCCACATCTGCAACGTGCAGCCCAGCGAATTCGACAGCATCAGCGTCGGTCCGCCGTCGCGGCCTTCGACCTGGACGTTGAGCAGGCATCCGTCGGCGTCGATCATCGGCATGGTTCTAAAACTCCGCTGTCATGCCCGGACTTGATCCGGGCATCCATCCAAAAGAGAGTCTATCGAAGAAGATGGATTGCCGGGGCAAGCCCGGCAATGACATCCGAGAGACTCATCGGCACTTTCATTTGTCGCTCAGCGAGGCGAGCAGGCGGTCGATCAGCGCCTGCGAGGCGCCCTGATAGGACATCGGCGCGAACAGGTTTTCGATCCGGTCCGCGGCAAGCTGCGCGGTGACCTGAGGATCCGCCATCAGCACGTCGCGCAAATGCTTCTGCTCGGCGACCGCCTTCTTGCTGGCGGCTTCGATCAGGTGATGCGCCTCGCTCTTGCCGAGCTTTTCGGCGAGCGCCATGGACACCGCTTCGGCCATGATCAGCCCACGGGTGGCATCGAGGTTGACGCGCATGCGCGCGGCGTCGACTTCCAGGCCCTCGGCGAGTTCGACGGTGGCGGCGAGCGCGCCTGAGGTGACCAGCATCAGCGTCGGCAAGGTCGGCCATTCTGCATGCCACGGCCCCGCGCTGCGCTCGTGGTCCTGGATCTGCGCGGCAAGGATCGTCGCGGCGAGATTGGGGGCCATGGTGGCGGCGGCGAGCGCGGTTGCGGCAGCAACGGGATTGCGCTTGTGCGGCATGGTGGAGGAGCCGCCGCGGCCTTCGCCCGATGGCTCGAACGCCTCGGCGACGTCGGTCTGCATCATCAAGGAGACGTCGCGGGCGATCTTGCCGCAGCTTCCGCAGACGATGGCAAAGCCGGAGGCGATGTCCGCGATGCGGTCGCGGTGGGTGTGCCAGGGCGCCTCCGGCAGCGGCAGGCCAAGCTCCTGCGCCAGTTTTTCCGCCACCGCCATGCCTTTGTCGCCGAGCGCAGCCAGCGTGCCGGCCGCGCCGCCGAATTGCAGCGCCAGTGCCTCGCGGTGCAGCCGCTGCAGGCGCCTCCGCGAGCGGTGCAGGCTTGCGGCATATTCGGCGAGCTTGAAGCCGAACGGCATCGGCAGCGCGTGCTGCAGCCAGGTGCGCGCAACCACCGCGGTGTCGCGATGCTCGCGGGCGAGTTTGGCAAAGCCTGTGATGGCGCGGTCGAGTTCGGCGAGCAACACATCGATGCCGGCGCGCAGAGTGAGCATCGTCGCGGTGTCGATGACGTCCTGGCTGGTCGCGCCCCAATGCACATAGCGCGCGGCCTCCTTGCTGGCCTTGGCCACCTCGGCGGTAAGCGCCTTGACCAGCGGGATCGCCAGGTTGCCCGACCGAACGGCGGCTTCCGCGAGCGCCGCGCGGTCGAATGATTCGGCCTTGCAGGCCACGCCGATCGGGCCGGCCGCGGCATTCGGAATCACGCCGACCGCTGCTTCGGCGCGCGCCAGCGCTGCCTCGAAATCAAGCATATTCTGCAAGCAAGCGGCATCGTCGCACACCGCGCGCATCGCGGCGCTTGACAGCATCGGTGCCAGCAGAGGGGAAAGGGATGTGTTCATCGCGCGCGACCTAATCATTCCCGGCTGCCGCTGCCAATGGCCCTTCTTGATCGAGCCCGGCGCCATCACAAGGGGCGGTCTCCGTTTTGCTGCGCTGCGAATATGCATCGCTCGTGGTCAGATGCCGGTCTTTCCTTTGTGGCCGCCGTGCTTTACTTGGGTGTTGGTTCGATGCGATCGGGGAGGCTCTCATGGCAATGACAATGACCGGCGAAGTCCAGCTTGCGGCGTCGCGCGAGGCCGTGTGGGCCAAGCTCAACGATCCCGAGGTGCTGAAGGTCTGCATCCCCGGCTGCGAGGAATTGGAGAGGACCGAGGACAACGGCTTTCGCGCCGTTGCCAAGATGAAGGTCGGCCCGGTCTCGGCGCGCTTCAAGGGCAAGGTCATGCTGTCTGATCTCGATCCGCCCAACGGCTACAAGATCTCGGGCGAAGGCGAGGGCGGGGTTGCCGGATTCGCCAAGGGCGGCGCGACGGTCGCGCTTGCCGAGAAGGATGGCGGCACACTCTTGAGTTACAACGTCGAGGCGCAGATCGGCGGCAAGCTCGCCCAGCTCGGCCAGCGCCTGATCAACGGCGCGGCCAAGAAACTGGCCGATGAATTCTTCGCGAATTTCGCCAAGGCCGTGCAGGGCTGAGTCAAATAAATAAAGACTAGTGGCGCCGCACAACGGCGCCAGAACGGCCCGACGTCATCCGGCCATGCGAGGGGCGAGGTTGCCCATTGCGGTGATGGCCCATATTATGGCTTTTGGAACGGTTATAAACGCCTGTTCTGTCGATATGCGGCAGAGCAGATCAAGAGAGTGCTGATGGCCAAGATTTCCCTGATCGTGAACGGCAATCCCGTCACCGCTAACGTCGACCCCCGTACCCTTCTCGTTCAATTCCTGCGTGAAAACCTGCGGTTGACCGGGACCCATGTCGGTTGCGACACCTCGCAATGCGGCGCCTGCGTCGTGCATCTCGACGGCAAGGCCGTGAAGTCGTGCACCACGCTTGCGGTGATGGCCGACGGCCATGAGGTCAAGACCATCGAGGGACTGGCGCCGGATGGCGGGCCGCTGCATCCGATGCAGGAAGCGTTCCGCGAGAATCATGGCCTGCAGTGCGGCTTCTGCACGCCCGGCATGATCATGACCGCGGTCGACATGGTGCACCGCAAGGGAAACGAGCTTTCCGATGAGGTGATCCGCGAAGAGCTCGAAGGCAATCTGTGCCGCTGCACCGGCTATCAGAACATCGTCGCCTCGATCGC
Source organism: Bradyrhizobium sp. LeoB3 (assembly GCF_055456055.1). Taxonomy (NCBI): domain Bacteria; kingdom Pseudomonadati; phylum Pseudomonadota; class Alphaproteobacteria; order Hyphomicrobiales; family Nitrobacteraceae; genus Bradyrhizobium; species Bradyrhizobium sp. LeoB3. The sequence continues at coordinate 166,894 of NZ_JBVBEF010000005.1, read as the reverse complement.
CGCCGGCGCCAAGGCGATGGCGAAGTCCGATCTCGCTTGAACCTCAGCGCATTGCATCGCGATCGCTGTTGAAAATTCCGGGGCATTCCAATGTATGAATTCAAGTATCATCGTCCGGCGACCGTGCGACAGGCCGCCAATCTGCTGGTGAAGAACGAGGATGCCAAGCTGATCGCCGGCGGCCACACGCTGGTGCCGGTGATGAAGCAGCGGCTCGCGAGCCCGCCGCATCTGGTCGACCTCTCTCATGTCGAAGGCCTCGACACCATCGAGATGAAAGGCCGCGCGCTTGCGATCGGCGCCACCGCCAAGCATGCCGAGGTCGCCAGCTCCGCCGTCGTCGGCGAGGCGATCCCGGCGCTCGCCGACCTCGCGGGAGGGATCGGCGATCCCGCCGTGCGCCATCGCGGCACCATCGGCGGCTCGCTGGCGAACAACGACCCGACCGCGGACTATCCGGCCGCCGTGCTGGCGCTGGGCGCGACGATCGTCACCAACAAGCGGCGGCTCAAGGCCGAGGAGTTCTTCCAGGGCCTGTTCTCGACCGCGCTCGAGGCCGACGAAATCATCACCAAGGTGCAGTTTCCGGTTCCGAAGAAGGCGGCTTACGTCAAGTTCCGCAACCAGGCCTCGCGCTATGCGCTGGTCGGCGTGTTCGTGGCACGGCGGCCGTCGGACGTCCGCGTCGCCGTTACCGGCGCCGGCTCGGACGGCGTGTTCCGCGTCACCGCTTTCGAGGAGGCCCTGCAGAAGCGCTTCTCGCCCAAGGTGCTGGAGGGGATCAACGTATCCCCGGAAGGGCTGAACAGCGACCTGCATGGCAGTGCCGAATATCGCGCGCATTTGATCGGGGTGCTGGCGCGCCGGGCGGTCGAAGCTGCTAACGCTAAAGCGTGATAGTGCAGGCTGCTTTGGCTCCAACACCGGCTTTCCCATGACCGCATCGACGCTCCCGAAATCCGTCGATGTGCTGCTCGAGCTCCTGACCTCGCGCGGCTATCTCGCCGAGCGGTCGCTCGCGACCGTGACCTATCTCGCGCTGCGCATGGGCCGGCCGTTGTTCCTGGAAGGCGAGGCCGGCGTCGGCAAGACCGAGATCGCCAAGGTGCTGTCTTCAGCGCTCGGGCGGAAGCTGATCCGCCTGCAATGCTATGAGGGCCTCGACGTCGCCTCCGCGGTCTACGAGTGGAGCAGCGCGGCGCAGATGATCGCGATCCGCCTCGCGGAAGCATCCGGCGACACCGACCGCGACCAGCTTGCGAGCGACATCTTCGCCGAGCGCTTCCTGATCAAGCGGCCGCTGCTGCAGGCGCTGGAGCCTGACGTCGCCGGCCCGCCGGTGCTCCTGATCGACGAGCTCGACCGCGCGGACGAGGCGTTCGAGGCCTATCTTCTGGAGATCCTGTCGGACTTCCAGGTGACGATCCCCGAGCTCGGCACCGTGAAGGCGCCGGCGCCGCCGATCGTGATCATCACGTCCAACCGCACCCGCGAGATCCACGACGCGCTGAAGCGGCGCTGTCTCTATCACTGGGTCGACTATCCCACAGCCGAGCGCGAGCTCGCGATCGTCAAGTCGCGGGTGCCGAATATTTCGGCCAAGCTGTCGCAGCAGGTGGTCCGCTTCGTGCAGGCGCTGCGCAACCAGGATTTCTACAAGTCGCCCGGCGTCGCCGAGACCATCGACTGGGCCACCGCGCTCTCTGAGCTCGATGCCCGCTCGCTGACGCCGCAAGTGGTCGGCGAGACCCTCGGTGCGCTCCTAAAGTACCAGGATGACATCGCGCGCATGCAGGGCGATACGCTGCAGAAGGTTTTGAAGGAAGCGACGAGCGAGACGTAGCTGCTCGCGCGTCATACACGACACTCGTCATTCCGGAGCGCGCGCAGCGCGAGCCCGGAATCCATTTCACCACTTGTTATGCGGCGGGATGGATTCCGGGCCTGCGCCTAGCGGCGCATCCCGGAATGACGACGGGAGAGAGCCGATGCCCATCAACCACCTTGCGCCGCCGACCGGGCACATGGCCGACAATGTCGTCGGCTTTGCCCGCGCGCTGCGGGCGGCCGGGTTGCCGGTCGGGCCGGGCTCGGTGATCGACGCGCTCAATGCGCTGCAGCTCATCGAAGTCGGCAACCGCGCCGATTTCTACGCCACGCTGGAAGCGATCTTCGTCAAGCGCCATGAGCATGCGCTGATCTTTGCCCAGGCCTTCGACCTGTTCTTCCGCGCCGCCGAGGAGTGGAAGAGCATGCTGGACTCGGTGCCGCTGCCCGACCACGCCAAGAAGAAGCCGCCGCCGGCCTCGCGCCGCGTGCAGGAAGCGCTGTCGCAGCCCGCGAGCCGCGAGGAGCGGCCGCAGGAGCAGGCGCAGGAACTCAAGCTCTCGGTCTCCGACCGCGAGATCTTGCAGAAGAAAGACTTTGCGCAGATGAGCGCGGCCGAGATCGCCGAGGTCACCCGCGCCATCGCCAAGATGAGCTTGCCGCAGGCCGAGCTGGAGACGCGCCGCTACCGGCCGGACGTCCGCGGCCTCCGGCTCGATATGCGCCGCACCATCCGCAATTCCTTGCGCACCGGCGGCGAGATCGTCGACATCCGCAAGCTCGGCCGCATCGACAAGCCGGCGCCGATCGTGGCGCTGCTCGATATCTCGGGATCCATGAGCGAATATACCCGCCTGTTCCTGCACTTCCTGCATGCCATCACCGATGCCCGCAAGCGCGTCTCGGTGTTCCTGTTCGGCACCCGCCTGACCAACGTGACGCGGGCGCTGCGGCAGCGCGATCCCGACGAGGCGCTGGCAAGCTGCTCCTCGAGCGTCGAGGACTGGGCCGGCGGCACAAGGATCGCGACCTCGCTGCACACCTTCAACAAGCTGTGGGCTCGCCGGGTGCTGGGGCAGGGCGCGATCGTGCTGCTGATCTCCGACGGGCTGGAGCGCGAGGCGGATGCCAAGCTTGCCTTCGAGATGGACCGGCTGCATCGTTCCTGCCGCCGCCTGATCTGGCTCAACCCGCTGCTGCGCTACAGCGCCTTCGAGCCCAAGGCGCAGGGCATCAAAATGATGCTGCCCCACGTTGACGAATTCCGCCCGGTGCATAACTTGAGTTCCATCCAGGGGCTGATCGAGGCGCTTTCGGCCCCGCCGCCGCCTCATCATCGCAGCCTGATCCGCTCCGTAGCTTGAAGAGGGTTCTCAAATGCTCAATCGCGACGAAGACATCCTGAAGGCGGCTGAGGACTGGCAGAAGGCCGGCCATGGGGTGGCGCTGGCCACCGTGGTGGAGACCTGGGGCTCGGCGCCGCGTCCGGCTGGATCGAGCCTCGTCATCAATGACGAGGGTACGTTCCTGGGTTCGGTCTCGGGCGGCTGCGTCGAAGGCGCCGTGGTGACTGAGGCGCTCGACGTGATCTCGAGCGGCCAGCCGAGGATGCTGGAATTCGGCGTGGCTGACGAGACCGCATGGAATGTCGGCCTGTCCTGCGGTGGCACCATCCGCGTCTTCGTCGAGAAGGTGGGCTAGCCGTGAAGCTCGAAACCCTGAAAGAGCTGAATGCCGAGCGCGCCGCGCGGCGCCCGGTGATCGTCGTCACCGATACCGCCAATGGCGAGCAGCGGCTGGTGAAGGCAAAGGACTTTGCCGCCGATCCGCTCAATGCCGAGCTTTCCAAAGCACTGCGCATGGGCAAGAGCACCAATGTCGAAGTCGGCGGCAAGAAGCTGTTCCTCAACGTCTATGCGCCGACCGCAAAGCTCGTGATCATCGGCGCCGTCCATATCAGCCAGGCCTTGGCGCCGCTGGCGCGGTCGCTGGATTATGACGTCACCGTCGTCGATCCGCGCACGGCATTTGCGAGCCCCGAACGTTTTCCTGACGTGCCCCTGGTCGCGGAATGGCCCGACGTCGCACTGCCGCCGCTCAATGTCGATCACTACACCGCTTTTGTCGCGGTGACCCACGATCCGAAGATCGACGATCCCGCGCTGCTGCACGCCTTCGAACGCGAGTGCTTCTATATCGGGGCGCTCGGTTCGCGGAAGACGCATGCCAAGCGCGGCGAACGGCTGCGCGCCCAGGGCGCGAAGGAAAGTGACATCGCGCGCATCCATGCGCCGATCGGACTCGACATTGGTGCGGTATCGCCGTCGGAGATCGCGGTCGCCATCATGGCGGAGATCACCGCGACGCTGCGGTTGCCGCCGAAAGAGAAAGAAGTTGCAGCATGAAGTTCGGGCCTGCCAGTCCGCGTGACGCGATTGGCGGCGTCACCGTTCACACCCTGCGGCAGGGATCGCTGGTGCTGAAGAAGGGCACCACGATCGGCCCTGCCGAAGTGGAGGCCTTGGATAAGGCCGGGGTGAAGGAAATCGTCGTCGTGCGGCTCGATGAGGGTGACGTCTCCGAAGATGTTGCCGCGGCCAGCATCGCGCAGGCCATTGCCGGCGACGGCGTCAATGTCGAGCGCGCCTTTACCGGCCGCGCCAATTTGTTCGCGGGACGCGCCGGCGTGCTGGTGGTCGACCGTGCCGCAGTCGATCGCATCAATGGCGTTGACGAGGCGATCACGCTCGCCACGCTGACTGCGTTCAAGCCGGTGGTCGAAGGCGAGATGATCGCCACCGTCAAGCTCATTCCTTTCGGTGTCGAAGCGAGCTTGCGCGACGCGGCAGTCGCCGTCGCCGCGCGTGAGACGCTGCGGGTTGCGCCTTACGTCATCAAGAAGGTCGGCATCGTCTCGACGATGCTGCCGGGCCTGTCGCCAAAGGTGATCGAGAAGACGCTCCGCGTGACCGCCGAGCGGCTCGCCCCCGCGGGCGCCGGCATTATCGCCGAGCGCCGCGTGCCGCATGAGGAGAAGGCCCTGGCCGCCTCGATCAAGGAATTGCTCGCGCTTGGCGCCGAACTCGTGATCGTGTTCGGTGCTTCCGCGATCGCGGACCGGCGCGACGTGATCCCGGCCGCGATCACCGGGATCGGCGGCGCGGTCGAGCATTTCGGCATGCCGGTCGATCCGGGCAATCTGCTCCTGATCGGCAGCGCGGGGAAGGTGCCGGTGCTGGGTGCGCCGGGCTGCGCGCGCTCTCCGGTCGAGAACGGATTTGACTGGGTGCTGATGCGCCTGCTTGCGGGCATCAAGGTCACGCGGGCCGAGCTCACCGGCATGGGCGTCGGCGGGCTCTTGATGGAGATCGTGACGCGGCCGCAGCCGCGCACGGGCTCCGACACCGAAGGCAATCGCAACGTCGCCGCCATCGTGCTCGCCGCCGGCCGTTCGACGCGGATGGGCGGCCCCAACAAGCTGCTTGCGGAGATCGACGGCAAGAAGCTCGTGCGTATCGCGGCCGAGCAGGCGCTGGCGTCGAAGGCCTCCGAGGTGATCGTCGTCACCGGCCATCAGGCCGAACTGGTCGAGCAGGCGCTGCAGGGGCTGAAGGTGAAATTCGTGCGCAATCCGGATTTCGCCGGCGGGCTCGCGAGCTCAGTGAAAGCGGGTGTCTCGGCGGTATCCGACAGCGTCGACGGCGCCGTGATCTGCCTCGGCGACATGCCGCTGATCGACGCGTCCTTGATCGATCGGCTCATCGACACCTTTGCACCCGACCGCGGCCATTTGATCGCGGTGCCCGTCAGCGAAGGCAGGCGCGGCAATCCCGTGCTGTGGTCGCGGCGCTTCTTCAAGGAATTGATGACGCTCGACGGCGACATCGGCGCGCGCCACCTGATCGCCAAGCATGCCGAAGCGGTAGCCGAAGTGCCCGTCGACGGCCAAAGCGCCTTTCTCGACATCGACACCCCGCAAGCCCTCGAAGCCGCGCGCGGCGGATAAGCGCCGCTGCGTAGGGTGGGCAAAGGCGCGCCAGCGCCGTGCCCACCGTCACACGCTGTGCTCTTGATGGTGGGCACGCTTCGCTTTGCCCACCCTACGATTCCGCGTGCGGGTCTCCGCTCTCTCCACATCATTGCGAGCGCCGCTCTCAACCTCCCGTTCACCAAGTGGAAACGTCCGGCGGCTAGAGTTCCGCCGGCTGTCTGGGGGATGGGGAAAGTGATTGTCTCGACGAGGCGCGCGCAACGCCGCGCGCTGTTCATTCTTGCGCTGACGTTGCTGTTGGCACTAACGCGTTTCATCACCGAGAGCTGGGCGGCGGGCGCATTTGCCGTTGGCAAATGCGGCGCCTACGGTCAGGCCTATGACTATCCCGCCGAAGCAGAGGCGCGCGCCGCGGCGCTGAAGCAGTGCAAGGGCGAATGCACCACCGTCACGATGAAGCGGGCCTGCGCTGCGCTCTCCATCGACATGATGAATCCGTGCGGCGCCCACGGCTACGCCGTGGAGCCGAAGATCTCGCGCTCGCTGAACGCCGCCACGCGCAAGTGCTATGAATATGGCGGCAAGGAATGCGTGATCCGCGCCTGGGCCTGCGACGCCAAAGGTTAGCGTGGCCGTTGTGGCGTCGTAGCCCGGGGTGGAGCGTCAGCGTAACCCGGGGGCGCTCGAGCCGCTGGTACAGTTTCCCGGGTTGCGCTTGGTTCCACCCGGGCTACAACTTGTCGCAGTTGTCATCGCGCTGACACACGCGCACATTCGGCGCGCCCTTTGATACCGATCAAAGGGCGAGAGGATGGTCACCGCTAGTCTGCTTTCCAAAGCGAAGGAGTAGACAGATGCCGACCATGAAAGCCGCTGTTGTCCGAAATTTTGGCAAGCCGCTCGAGATCGAGAATGTGCCGGTGCCGGAACCGGGGCCGGGCGAAGTTCTGGTCAAGGTGAAAGCCTGCGGCGTGTGTCACACCGATCTTCACGCCGCGTCCGGTGACTGGCCGGTGAAGCCGGTTCCGCCGTTCATTCCCGGCCATGAAGCTGCCGGCATCGTCGCCGCGCTCGGCCCCGGCGTGACCAATCTGAAGGTCGGTGACGCCGTCGGCGTCGCCTGGCTGCACGATGCCTGCATGCGCTGCGAATATTGCGAGACCGGTTGGGAAACCCTGTGCGAGCACCAGCACAACACCGGCTACAGCGTGAACGGCGGCTTTGCCGAATATGTCATCGCATCGGCCGCCTTCGCTGCGCGATTGCCGGCTAATGTCGATTTCGCAAAGGTGGCGCCGATCCTGTGCGCTGGTGTCACGACCTACAAGGGACTGAAGGAGACCGAAGCGCGGCCCGGCGAGTGGGTCGTCATCTCCGGCGTCGGCGGCCTCGGCCATGTCGCGATCCAGTATGCCAAGGCGATGGGGCTCAAGGTTGCCGCGGTCGACATCGCCGAGGACAAGCTGGAGCTCGCTCGCATCACCGGCGCCGATCTCGCCGTCAACGCGCTGTCTGACAGGGCGGTGGAGAAGGTGCTGGCATCGACCGGGGGAGGGGCGCACGGCGTACTGGTGACGGCGGTATCGACGGCTGCGTTCGCGCAGGCGCTGGGGATGGTCCGGCGCAAGGGCACGGTCAGCCTCGTCGGCCTTCCGCCCGGCGAATTCCCGACGCCGATCTTCGACGTCGTCTTGAAGCGCATCACCGTGCGCGGCTCGATCGTCGGTACCCGCCGCGATCTCGACGAAGCCATCGCCTTCGCCACCGACGGCAAGGTGCACGCCGAGATCACCAAGGTGCCGCTGGAGAAGATCAACGACATCTTCGACCGGATGAAGCGAGGGGCGATCGACGGCCGCATGGTGCTTGATTTCGGTTAGGGCCTATCCCTCGTCATTCCGGGATGCGCCGAAGGCGCAGGCCCGGAATCCATCGGGCCGCAAAACGCGTGGATGAATGGATTCCGGGCTCGTGCTGCGCACGCCCCGGAATGACGGGGTTCCGCTCTACCCGGGCTACGGGCTCTTGACAATGACTGACCAGTCAGTCATTATTTGAGCATGAAGCAGCGCCCCAAACCATCCGCTCCGCCCAAGGCGCGCCGGACCGCCAGCAGGGCGGCGCGCGCAAAGGTGTCAAAAGTGGTCTCGTCGAAGATCGCGGGCAGCGGGGCGAACCGCGCCGAGCGCGCGGCGGAGCGGCGGGCCGCGATCGTGGAGGCGGCGATGGAAGAGTTCGTCGCGCGCGGCTTTGCCGCGACCCGGCTCGACGATATCGCCAAGCGCGCCGGCGTCGCCAAGGGCACGATCTATCTGCATTTCAAGGACAAGGAATCGATGTTCGAGGAATTGATCCGGACCGCGCTGGTGCCGCTGATCGACCGCATGGCATCGCCGGCGCCGCTGAGCGGATCGGTGCGCGAGGCGGTGGAGAGCTTTGCGCAAATGTTCATCCGGGAGGTCGCTTCGACATCGCGCGGCGACATCGTGCGCCTGATCGTCAGCGAGGGGCCGCGCTTTCCGAAAATCGCCGATTTCTATTTCCGCGAAGTGGTCTCGCGCGGGATGGCCGGCATGCGCGCCTTGATCGATCTTGCGATCACGCGCGGCGAGATTCGCAACAAGGAACTGGCGCACTATCCGCAGATCATGATCGCGCCGGCACTGATCGCGGTGATCTGGCAGAGCATGTTCAGCCGGCATTCGCCACTGGATGCGATCGAGATGTTTCGCGTCCATCTCGATCTGATCTTCGGCGAGCGGAGGACGACATGACTTCGACGCGCCTCGCGAAGATCCTGGCGATGGTCGCGCTGGCGGCGGCGCTGGCCGGCTGCCAGGAGCGGCGCGATCCCGGCTTCCAGGGGTGGGTCGAGGCCGACATGATCTTTGTCAGCCCGGATGAAGCCGGCCGCGTGGTAAAGCTCAACGTGCGCGAAGGCGACGAGGTGAAGGTCGGCGACCTCCTTTACTCCGTCGACGACGACCTGCAGCAGGCCGATCTCAACCAGAACAAGGCCACGCTTGCCAATGCGCAGCAGACCTATGACCGCGCCGCTTCGCTGCGGGGGACGGGCGCAGGCACGCAGGCCAATCTTGACGCCGCGGTCTCGGCGCTGCGCGTGGCCGAAGCCAAGGTCAACACGTCGGAGACGCGGCTGGCGCGGCGCAAGGGCTTCGCGCCGGTCGCCGGCACCATCCAGCAGATCTATTTCCGCGAGGGCGAGATGGTGGCGGCGCAGCGGCCGGTGCTCTCGATCATGCCGCCGGGCAACATGAAGCTGCGCTTCTTCGTGCCCGAGGCCGAACTGCCGAAGCTCTCGATCGGCGACCCGGTGCGCGTCGTCTGCGACAATTGCGCCGCCGATCTCACCGCCAAGATCTACTTCATCGCGACCACGGCGGAATATACACCGCCGGTGATCTACAGCCTCGATGAGCGCAACAAGCTGGTCTACTTGATCCAGGCACGGCCGAGCCGGCCCGATGCCTTGCGCGTCGGGCAGCCGATCAGCGTCTATCTCAATCCGAAGACGCCGGTGGCGGATCGGCGATGAGCACGGTCGCGAACCATACGCCTGAGATCGCTATCGATGTCCATGGCCTGACCAAATCGTTCGGCGGCCGCGAGGTCGTGCATGATCTGTCGATGCAGGTCAGGCGCGGCACGATCTACGGCTTCCTGGGGCCGAACGGCAGCGGTAAGACCACGACCATCCGCATGCTCTGCGGCCTGCTCACGCCCGACAGCGGCAATGGCACCTGCCTCGGTTACGATATCCGCCGCGATGCCGACCGCATCAAGCGCCTGGTCGGCTACATGACCCAGCGTTTCAGCCTGTACCAGGACCTTTCGGTGCGCGAGAATCTGGAATTCGTCGCGCGGCTCTACGGCATGCCTGACGCACGTAGTGCGGCGCGCGAGATGATCGGGCGCATTGGCTTGAGCGGCCGGGAGGAGCAGCTTGCCGGCAATCTCTCCGGCGGCTGGAAGCAGCGGCTTGCGCTCGGCGCCTGCACGCTGCCCAATCCGAAACTTCTGCTGCTTGACGAGCCGACCGCCGGCGTCGATCCCAAGGCGCGGCGCGATTTCTGGAACGAGATCCATGCGCTCGCCGCCGACGGCCTGACCGTGCTGGTCTCCACGCACTACATGGACGAGGCCGAGCGTTGCCATGAGATCGCGTACATCGCCTATGGTCATCTGTTGGCACATGGGACAGTGGAAGAGGTGATCGCGGGCTCGGCGCTCTCGACATATACGGTGACCGGCGACGATCTCAACGTTCTCACCGCCGAGCTCGCCGGCAAGGGCGGCATCGACATGGTGGCGCCGTTCGGCACCAGCCTGCATGTCTCCGGTCGCGACAAGGCGGCGCTGGACGCGACCGTCGCGTCCTATCGTGACGATCCGCGCTGGCACTGGCAGGACAGCGAGCCGTCGCTCGAAGACGTCTTCATCGATCTCATGGGCCGCGCCAGGGACAACTTCCAATGAGCGCGATAGAGGCGATCCATCCTGCTGTTGAGACGAGGGAGCCGGCCTTCGGCTTCTGGCAGCGCAGCTATGCGATGCTGGTGAAGGAATTCATCCAGCTCCGCCGCGACCGCGTCTCCTTCGCCATGATCGTGATGATCCCGGTGATGCAGCTTTTGCTGTTCGGCTACGCCATCAACACCACGCCTCGGCATCTGCCGACGGCGGTGTTGATCCAGGAGGACAGCGATCTCGGGCGTTCGATCCTGAAGGCGATGGAGAACACCGCCTATTTCCGCTTCACCCGCGAGGTGCACGACGTCGCCGAGTTCGACGACCTCCTGAAGTCCGGCAAGGTGCTGTTCGGCGTCGAGATCCCGCGCGGCTTCGAGCGCGCGGTCAGGCGCGGCGACAAGCCGGCGCTATTGGTCGCCGCCGACGCCACCGATCCGATCGCCTCAAGCGCGGCGCTCGGTGCGCTCGGCGCCCTGGTGCAGACCGCGCTGGTGCACGATCTGCACGTCGGCGATCCCCCGGACATGCCGTTCGAGATCAGGACGCACGCCCGCTACAACCCCGCCGCCGAGTCGCGGCTCAATATCGTGCCCGGCCTGGTCGGCACCATCCTGACCATGACCATGCTGATCTTCACCGCGCTGTCGGTGACGCGCGAGATCGAGCGCGGCACCATGGAGAGCCTCTTGTCGATGCCGATCAAGCCGATCGAGGTGATGTTCGGCAAGATCATTCCTTACGTGATCGTTGGATTCATCCAGGCGTCACTGATCGTCGGCATCGGCGTGCTGCTGTTCGGGGTACCGATCCTCGGCAGCGTGCTGCTCCTGGCGGCGCTGACCACGCTATTCATCACCACCAACCTGTCGATCGGCTATACGTTCTCCACCATCGTGCAGAACCAGTTGCAGGCGATGCAGCTCTCGATGATGTTCTTCCTGCCGAGCATCCTGCTCTCCGGCTTCATGTTTCCGTTCGCGGGCATGCCGCTATGGGCGCAATATCTCGGCGAGGGCCTGCCGCTGACCCATTACGTCCGCATCGTCCGCGCCATCATGCTGAAGGGCGCCGGCCTAGCCAACCTGCAATACGACACGATTGCACTCATTGTCCTGATGCTGGTGGCGATGACGATCGCCGTGACACGCTTCCGTCGCACGCTCGATTGAGGCTATATATCGATCTCAATTTATCCACGTCAGTCCGGGGCGATGAAGCATCGAACCCGGAAGCGCGAGATTCCGGGTCCCGTCCTTCGGACCGTCCCGGAATGACAGGCGGAGATAATGGCCGGTTTCTGGGGACGAAAAAAAGAGGCGCAGGATTCGGCCATATCGGCCGAATTCCACCAGATCTTGATGCGCGAGGTGATGACGACCGAGCTGCTCCGGATCAAGGCGCTGATCGGGACAGCGGTGCTGCTGGGTGTCATCGGTTTGGGCATCGACTTCTTTGCGCCCGAGGCCGTAAGCCGCGTCTGGCACGGCAATCTCAGGGTATCATTTCTCTTTTACATCACTGTGCCGTTCATCCTGTTCGAATTGTGGGTGCATGGTGCGATCACCCGACATATGCGCAGAGGGCGCGACCTGCCCGTGGTGCGGCGCTACATCGGCGCGCTGATCGAGACCTCGTTGCCCACGGTCGCGCTGGCGCTCCATATCGACAGCATGGGATCGGTCGCTGCGCTCGGATTCGCTGCGCCGTTTCTCTATTTCATCTTTATCATCCTCTCGACGCTGCGACTGGATTTCTGGCTCTCGACCTTCACCGGGTTCGTTGCCGCAGCTCAGTTGTTCTGTCTGGCGATGTTCTTTCATCCCGATGCCGAGCCGAACCTCTACTATCATGCGGCGCGCAGCTTCATCGTGCTGATCTGCGGCATGCTGGCGGGCGCGGTCGGCATGCAGTTGCGGCGGCAGTTCGAAGCCAGCATCGCGGCGGCGACGGCGCGCGACCGCATCACCGACCTGTTCGGCCAGCACGTCTCGCCGCAGGTGGTCGAACGATTGATGACGGAGGGCGCCTCGACCGACAGCGATATCCGCCGCGTCGCGGTGATGTTCGTCGACTTCCGCAGCTTCACCGCGGGTGCGCGGACGCGCTCGCCGCAGGAAGTGGTCGAGCGGCTCGACCGTGCCTTTGCCATGCTGGTCGATATCCTCGATCGCCACGGCGGCATCGTGAACAAGTTCCTGGGGGACGGTTTCCTCGCGCTGTTCGGCGCGCCGCTCGAAGCCGAGGACGCGGCGCATCAGGCGGTGGCCGCGGCACGCGAGATGCTGCTCGCCAACGAGCACTTCAACGCGACCACGAGCTGGCCGCTGCGCATCGGCATCGGCATCCATATCGGCGAGGTCGTCGCCGGCAATATCGGTTCGCCCAGGCGCAAGGAATACACCGTGATCGGCGATACCGTGAATTTCGCGGCGCGGCTGGAGGCGCTCAACAAGGAGCTCAACTCGCAGTTCCTGATCTCGTCCGAAGTGCGCGAGGCGATCGGCGAGGCGGCTGGCGATGCAGTGTCGCGCGGCGAGGTGCCGATCCGCGGCTACGAGAAGCCGGTTGCGGTGTGGCAACTGGGATAGGAGGATTTCATGCAGCGTCGCTACATCACCGTTGATGTCTTCACCAACAGCGCGTTCGGCGGCAATCCGCTTGCCGTGGTGCTCGATGCCGCCGGGCTGTCGACCGCGCAGATGCAGGCGATCGCGACCGAGTTCAACTATTCCGAGACGACCTTCGTGCTGCCGCCGCGGGACAGCGCGAACGACGCGCAGGTCCGCATCTTCACGGTGCGATCCGAAATCCCGTTCGCCGGTCATCCCAATGTCGGCACCGCCTTCGTGCTGGCGACGCTCGCGGCCAAGCCGCCGGCGCGGCTGCGGTTCGAGGAGAAGGCGGGGCTTGTGCCGGTCGAGATCCTGAGCGAGCAGGGCAGGGTCACGGGCGCCGAGCTCACCGCGCCGCAACCGCTGCAGCGGCTGTCGCGCGTTGATGTCGAACAGGCCGCGGCCTGCCTGTCGCTTTCGGCGAGTGACGTGAAGACGGACCGGCATCCACCGCAGATCGTCTCGGTCGGCCTGCCGTTCCTGATGGTCGAGCTCGCCTCGCGCGATGCGCTGAAGCGGGCACGTCCGGATGCTGGGGCCTTCGCGCGGACGTTTCCCTGCGACGGTTCGGATGCTGTCTATTTCTACACGCGCGACGTGCCCGCAAGCGAGCAGCCGCTCGACCTGCAGGCGCGCATGTTCCATCCGGGCTCGAGTGGCCTCTCCGAGGACCCTGCCACCGGCAGCGCGACCGCGGCCGCCGCTGCATTCCTTGCCGATCTCGACGAGACGCGTGACGGTGAATTGAGATTGGGCATCGGCCAGGGCGTCGACATGCGCCGGCCGAGCCTGTTGCTCACCCGTGTCCGCAAGCAGGGCGGCACGGTGGCGTCCGTGCATGTCGGCGGCGGCTGCGTGAAGATGATGGAGGGGACGTTGGAGTTGGAGGGGGAGGGATAATCCACGCTCTGCCGTCATGCCCGGGCTTGACCCGGGCATCCACGTTCTTGGTCGCGAGAGGAGAGACGTGGATGGCCGGGACAAGCCCGGCCATGACGGGGGAGGCGGCCTACACCTGCGGCGCCGCCAAATTCTCCACCTTCACGCCGTCGCGGTCCTCGATGATCTCGGCGATCATCTGGCGGTGGCAATGCGTGTGGTCGCGCTCATAGCACATGAGGCACACCGGTCCGGCCTTCTTCACCAGCGACGACAATTCGTCGAGCTCTTCTTTTGCCTGCGACGTCTTCAGGTGCTTTCCGTAGATCGTGCGGAGAAGCTGGTGCTGGCCGCTGCGCGCGGCAAGGCGTCCCTCCTTGGGGGTGCCGAGCGCTGCGAGATGGACGTAGGCGATGCCGCGCTCGTCGAGCGCCGCCGCAAGCTGCTTCTTGGAGAAGCCTGGCCGGCGGGATGAGGTGACCGCACGGACATCGACCAGAAGCTTCACGCCGGCATGCTCGAGCTCATCGAGCACCGCTTTGGGCGGTGTCTGCTCGTAGCCGATCGTGAAGAGCTTCTTGGCCCTGGCCATCCGGCGTCCCGATCACTTCACGCGTTCGATCAATTCCATCGCGCCGGCCGGCGCCCGCACTTTGCCTTCGTGGATCACATAGGCGAACACATCGCGCGGCGCCTTCTTCGGTTTTGTCTTCTCGACATGCGGCAGGTCGTCCGGATCGCCGCCGCCGGCCCATTCCTCGAACCGCTTGGCCCACGCGTCGAGCTGCTTCGGAGGATAACAGGTCTTGATCTCGTCATTGCCCTTCTGCAGTCGCGCATAGACGAAGTCGCTCGCGACGTCGGCAATCGCCGGATATTTGCCGTGCTCGGCGAATACGACCGGCGTCTCGAACTCGCGGATCAGCGCGACGAATTCGGGCACGCAGAAACTGTCGTGCCTGACTTCGACCACATGGCGCAGCGCGCGGCCGTCGAGCTTGCGCGGCAACAGCTCGAGGAATTTGCCGAAATCGGCGCCATCGAATTTCTTGGTCGGCGCGAATTGCCAGAGCACCGGCCCGAGCCGGTCGCCGAGTTCCAGCACACCGGAATCATAGAAGCGCTTGATGGAATCGCCGGCCTCCGCCAGCACGCGGCGGTTGGTCGCAAAGCGCGGGCCCTTCACGGAGAACACGAATCCATCAGGGACTTCGCTGGCCCATTTGCGGAAACTCTCCGGCTTCTGCGAGCCGTAATAGGTGCCGTTGATCTCGATCGAGGTCAGCTTCGATGCGGCATAGGACAGCTCCTTCGATTGCGCGAGCTTTTCCGGATAGAACACGCCGCGCCACGGCTCGAAGGTCCAGCCGCCGATGCCGATATAGATGCTGCCTGCAGTTTTCTTTGGGGCTTTGGCCACGAGAAGAACTCATCGTGAGGAGGGGACCATCCAAGAGTAGTCAAATAAATCGTGATTGGCCAGTTGGCCGGCGGCAAGCTTTCCACGCTTATCGATCCAGGTCATCCGCGCTAGGATACCCAAAAAGGAGAACAACAATGCGCATGATGATCGCGGCCCTTCTGATTCTGATATCCTCCGCCGCGATCGCCGATGACGATCTCGACGATGCGCACAAGCTCGCCGTGATCGGCCGCGACGCCTACTGGAATTGCCTCGCCCGCGAATATCCCCGCGACAGTAACAAGACCATGTCGGACCAGGAGTTCGCTTCCCTGATGGCGAGCGCATGTCCCTCGGAGCGGCAGAACTTCCGGGCCTCGCTGATCGGCTTCCTCACCGAGCAATTTCCGAACCAGGACGCGAGTGCGCATCTGGCCACCGCCAACCGCGCCATCGAGCTTGCGCAAAAGGACATCATCACCGCTTTCGTCCGACGCAAGGCGGCGGCGAAATAGGCGGCCTATTCCGCGACCGGCCTCTTTCATGATATCAGGAACCGCCATGGCGCGGTCGGGCGATCGCGCTCCAGTTGCTGGGACAATCGGGTATGACATCGCAATCGGTCGGGGGCCTGTTGGGCGCCATCGTCGCCGTCATCGTGTTGGGGGCGGCGGTCGTGTATGGGCCGATCGGGCAGATGGGCAAGCCCCCTAAGCCGCCCGCGGAGCAGCCCCCGGCTGCGGCGCAACCGGCACCCGCCGAGCCGGCGCCGAGGGGGCCGGTGATTCGGGAGGTGCCGAACTAGCGTAAGCGCCCTAGGAGCCCTTGCGGAAACGCATAGCGGTTCCTATCTAGGTGACAACGGCGCCGTCGCAGCCTGCAAGGGCTCTGGCGCTGGGACGACCACGTAATAGCACGGCAGCGCCGGATGTACGCGCGCCTGTTGTTCGTGGTCGTTGGCATTTTTGGGCGTCCCCAGGCCCGTTTTCCCGCATTCCAGCCGGCGTTTAGGGCTTCCCGCGGCTTGGCGGCGCGGATATACGCTTGGCCGCCATGAATGACGCCATCAAACCGGGCCCCGAAATCCCGTCGCAGGCCGTTGGTTTGCCACTTGTTTCGGTTGTCGTCCCCACCTTCAACGAGCGTGACAACGTCACCGTCCTGTACCGGCGGTTGGAGACGACGCTCGCTGGTATCCCCTGGGAGGTCGTTTTCGTCGACGACAATTCCCCTGATGGAACCTGGGAGGTGGTGCGCGGCCTGGCGCGGCAGGATTCCCGCGTGCGCTGCCTCCGCCGGGTCGGACGGCGCGGGCTGTCGGGCGCCTGCATCGAGGGCATCCTCGCCTCCAGCGCCCCCTATGCCGTGGTGATGGACGCCGACTTGCAGCATGACGAGACCCAACTGCCGAAGATGGTCGAGCTGCTGCGGAGCGGGAAGGCCGATCTCGTGGTCGGCAGCCGCTATATCGAGGGCTACCGCGCCGAGGGGTTCGACAAGCAGCGCGCCGGCGCCAGCGCTTTCGCCACCGAGATCGCGCGCCGTTTGCTGCGGGTCGATATTGCCGATCCCATGAGCGGCTTCTTCGCGATCCGCCGCGACCGCTTCGAGGAGCTGGCGCCAGACCTTTCGACCCAAGGCTTCAAGATCCTGCTCGACGTCGTCGCCACCGCCCAGGGCAAGCTGCGCGCGGTGGAGATTCCCTATACGTTCGGCTCGCGGCAGCATGGCGAGAGCAAGCTCGATTCCATGGTCGCGCTGGATTTCCTCGGCCTCGTGCTCGCGAAGCTGACGCATGACGTCATCTCGCTCCGCTTCGTGCTGTTCGGCCTGGTCGGCTCGGTCGGTCTGCTCGTGCATCTTGCCGCGTTATACGTTGCGCTGGAAGTATTCGGCGCGCCGTTTCCTGAAGCGCAGGCAACCGGCGCGATCGTCGCGATGACCAGCAACTTCGTCCTCAACAATTTCCTGACCTATCGCGACCAGCGGCTGAAGGGCTTTGCGATCCTGCGCGGCCTGTTGCTGTTCTACCTCGTCTGCAGCGTCGGCCTGCTCGCCAATGTCGGCGTCGCCTTCTCGGTCTATGACCAGGAACCGATCTGGTGGCTTGCGGGCGCGGCCGGTGCGCTGATGGGCGTGGTCTGGAACTACGCGATGTCCGGACTGTTCGTCTGGCGCAAGCGATGATTGGGACATGAATCCGAACGAGACGAGTCTCGTCCGCACGACCGTCGTAACCGTCGTCGGGCTCGTCCTGTTGCGGCTGCTCGCCGCCGCTCTTACGCCGATCACCTTCGACGAAGCCTATTACTGGATGTGGTCGAAGAGTCTCGCCGGCGGCTATTACGACCATCCGCCGATGGTTGCGCTGGTCATCCGCGCCGGCACGCTGATTGCCGGCGATACCGAACTCGGCGTGCGGCTGGTGTCGATCCTGCTGGCGCTGCCGATGAGCTGGGCGGTCTATCGCTCGGCGGAAATCCTGTTCGGCGGCACGCGCGTGGCGGCGAGCGCGGCGATCCTGCTCAACGCCACCCTGCTGGCCGCGGTCGGGACCATGATCGTGACGCCGGATGCGCCGCTTCTGGTTTCCGCAAGCCTCTTGTTGTTCGCGCTCGCGAAGGTGCTTCAGACCGGGCAGGGCGCATGGTGGCTTGCGGTCGGCGCTGCTGCCGGCGCTGCACTGCTGTCAAAATACACCGCGCTGTTCTTCGGTCCGGCGATCCTGATCTGGCTCGCTGTGGTGCCGAAGCTGCGGCGCTGGTTCTTGTCGCCCTGGCTCTACCTCGGCGGCCTTCTCGCGCTGTTGATGTTCGCGCCGGTCATCCTCTGGAATGCCGATCACCACTGGGTCTCCTTCATCAAGCAGATGGGGCGGGCGCGCATCGAGGATTTCAGGCTGGCCTTCATCGGTGAACTGATTCCGACCCAGATCGCGTTCGCGACGCCGCTCGTCTTCATCCTCGGTGCGATGGGGCTGCACGCGCTCGCGTTCCGCCGCACGGGCGCCTTCGCCTCGCGCCTGCTCGTCAATCTGATGTTCTGGATTATCGTGGTCTATTTCATCTGGCACTCGCTGCATGCGCGCGTCGAAGCCAACTGGTTCGCACCGGTCTATCCGCCCTTCATGGTCGCGGCCGCGGTAGCGGCGACGATGGTGCCGTGGGAGGGACGCTGGCAGCGGCTTGCCGATTTCTGCCGCCGCTGGGCGGCACCGACCGGGATCGTGATGTTCGTGCTGCTGATCGTGCAGGCCAATTCCGGCGTGCTCTCGCTCTATCGCCGCGATGCCACCGTGCGCAGCGTCGGCGTCGGCTGGCACGAGACGGCGGCGGAAATCGAAGCGGCGCGCGCACGTACTCGCGCGACCTGCGTGCTGGCGCCGGATTACGGCACCACGAGCTGGCTCGTCTTCTATCTGCCGAAGGGCACGTGCGTCGCGCAGCAGACCCAGCGATACCGTTGGGTCAACGCATCAGAGCCGAGCGCGGCGGAGCTTGCCGGAAAGCTGCTCTATGTCCATGAAATCAGGCCCGAGGATCCGCCGTTCCTGAAGGAGATGTTCTCCCATGTGGAGAGGATCGCCGAGGTGCAGCGCAAGCGCGGCCCGCTCGTGATCGAGAGCTACGCGCTGTATGTTCTGGACGGACCGAAGGGCGATGTCTTCGATCGCTCGCCGCCGCCGGAACTGCAGTAGAGCTGGCCCCGTCGTTGCCGGGCTTGACCCGGCAATCCATCATTTCAAGAGTTCTTTGAAGATCGATGGATACGGGGGTCCAGCCCGCGTATGACGATTGTGAGTTAGCGGCGGGTCGAAAAAACTTCAGCCCGCACGTCGTCTTCGCGCCTCCAGGAACGTCTTCTAGAAGATATCGCCAACCAGCGAGGTTCCGTCATGACCAGTTCCATCCTCAAACCCGCCGCCGAGCTTGCCGCAACCAACACCACGCGCCAGCCGAACGAGAGCGCGGACTATCGCCAGGCGCGGCAGGCGCTGCTCGTCGAGGAGATCGAGTTGCGCCGCCAGATCGAGCGTGTCGCCGCGCTGCGCCGGGCCTTGCCGCCGGGCGGCGAGGTGACGAAGGCTTACGAGTTCGTCGGCGAGCGCGGCAAGGTCGGCTTTCCGGAGTTGTTCGGCGACAAGCAGACGCTCGTAATCTACAGCTACATGTTCGGGCCGCAGCGTGAGAAGCCGTGCCCGATGTGCACCTCATTCATGGGGACGTGGCAGGCCAAGCTGCCCGATGTCGAGCAGCGCATCGCCTTCGTGTTCGTGGCGCGCTCGCCGATCGAGCGTCTGGTCGCGGCGAAGCAGGCGCGCGGCTGGACGCCGCACAAGATCTTCTCGGATATGTCCGGCGACTACACGCGCGATTACGTCAGCGCTGATGATGCCGATATGCCCGCCTACAACGTCTTCACGCGGCGCGACGGCACCATCCGTCATTTCTGGTCGGGCGAGATGGGATCGAAGATGTCCGACCCGGGCCAGGACCCGCGCGGCGCGCCCGACATCGATCCGCTCTGGACCATCCTCGACACCACGCCAGAAGGCCGCGGCACGGACTGGTATCCGAAGTTGAGTTACTGAGCGCGCGACTTAGAAGCGAGCGACTTTGGGCAGCGACTTGGGCAGCGACTTGGGCCGTCGAATCCCGCTTTGGGACATAGATAAATCCTGCCTTATTTCCGCAAGATTCCGGGGTAATTCACAAGGAAATTCCCCGCCGTTCCTCACGCCTCAGATCTGCCCGCGTTTAATCCGCATTTAACTAAAAGTCGCCTTAATGACGCTCCGCGCCTCTGCGAGATGCTCCGGCGAAACTTGTCCCGCACTCTCACACGAGGAAGAAGTGGAACTGTTCTGGACGCAAGGCGAATGAGTACGAGTATCGGTGCGTTTGGCTTTGCGGCGCCCTCCCGCAAAAAATCTTCCCGGAAAGTCCTCCCTCACCATTTCATCGGCAGCGCCGCGGTCGCGGCGCTCGTGGTCGGCTGCGCCTGGACCGTCTACACCAATATCTTCGCGGCGAACGTCTATCCCACGATGGGCGGTGCCGCCTATGAGACGCCCGCAGTGAACCGGGAGGCTGCGGTCGCCGTGCGTCCGACGCCATCCTTCAACGACGTGTTCGCGTCGCTGCCGCCACCGCCGCCGACCTTGTCGAAGCCTGAGCCAAGCTCGGCTTCGATTATGTTTAACGAAAGGTTTGCGGCCGCCGCTCCGGAGGGCGTGGAGTCACGGGCGGCCGAGGCCGCGCCGCCCGCGGAAGCGCCGAAGGTTGCGGAAGCGTCGAAGCCGGCCGCCGCGGCCAAACTCGCTGAAGCCAAGTCAGGTGCTGCGCCGAAGGGGGTTGAAGCGGCGAAGAAGGAAGCGGCGACCTCATTGCAGGTCGCGCTCAACACGCCGGCCGCGCCCGTCGACACCAAGCCCGCGGCAAAATCGTCCGGCGTCCGCGACATGGCGGCACGCGCCAAGGCGGCGGTGATGTCGATCGCCTCAGGCGAGAAACAGTCGATCGTCGAGAAGCTCTGGGGCAAGCGCGAGTCCTCGGGCTCGCTGCTGTCGTTCGCATCTGCGGATGCCAACGTCACCGCCAGCATTCCCTCGACGCTGAGCCAGAACCCGATGAACGGCGGCTCGCCGCCCTATGACCGCCAGACCGCGGTCTACGACATCTCCGCCGCGACGGTGTATCTGCCCGACGGTACCAGGCTCGAGGCGCATTCCGGCCTCGGCTCCAAGATCGACGACGTCCGCTATGCGCACGTTCGCATGCAGGGCGTGACGCCGCCGCACATCTACGAGCTCAAGCCCCGCGAAGCGCTGTTTCACGGCGTGCCCGCGCTGCGCCTGACGCCGATCGGCGGCGAGGACAAGATCTACGGCCGCTCCGGCCTGCTCGCGCACACCTACATGCTCGGACCCGACGGCGATTCCAACGGCTGCGTTTCCTTCAAGAACTACTATGCGTTCCTGGATGCGTACCGGAATAAGGGTATTCGCCGGCTCGCGGTGCTGGCGAAGGTGCAGTGACGCGCTGGTGCGTGAGTGAGGTGCAAGCCCATCCCCGCGTCATTCCGGGGCGTGCGTAGCGCGAGCCCGGAATCCATTTATCCGAGAATTCAGGTCGCAATTTCCGGGTAAAGATCGATCCATTCGGGATTCTTCTCCTCGATGAGCCGAATCTTCCAGTCTCTTCGCCACTTCTTCAATTCTTTCTCACGCGTGATGGCTGTAATCGGATCGTCGTAGATTTCAAACCAGACCAGCCTGTCGACCGCATATCGCTTGGTGAAGCCGGAGACCTCCTTGGTCTTGTGCTCATGGATGCGGCGAATGATATCGTTGGTCACGCCGAAGCCCGCGGAGAGTGTGTGAACCAAGGCGGGTCGTCTGCGCGCGGCCCGTTACTCGCAACACCGGCTGCCAACCATGACCGAGGCAGGCGCTGGTGCGCATCTCGGCGGGGAACATAAAAGGCCGCGCCTTAGAGGCCGTGTTGAAGCTTGACAGTTCCGGAGAGAAATCTAGGCTGTTTTCCATCCATGGGTGCACTTCGACATTGTCGCTTAGCGAATGGTCTGATCAACCAGGGATAGAGAGGAGGAACAAGATCGCCTCCACAGGATTTCGCGAAGATTGCGGTGAACAATAGCTTTTGCGCGAGTGGCTCGCGCAGGACAGATATGTCGCGACCGTATCTGGACGCGCAAGGCTTGAGATAAGCGTTGAGAGGGGCGCTGGCGTATGACCGGGCTCCTGAGTGTTGTTGACGCGCACGCGTAACGGATATCTCGCTAGCGCGCCGCGGCGACAAATCGGCAACAAGACCAATCGGCAATAGCAAGAGGGAGGAGGAGACCGCTGCAAGAAGCAAGCGGCGAGCGGATCGGCAAGATTCACCGCCGCGTATAAGCTGCAGAGATCAATGAAAACCAAAAATCAAAGGGGAGGAATCCAATGGCAATCGGTATCAAGTACCTTACGTGCGGTGCGGCATTCGCGCTGGCCGCTGTGGCTGTTGTGTCACCCGCATTGGCGATCGATCCGGCGCGCCTGCAGGCGGCCGAGCAGACGCCGAACGATTGGCTGACCTACCATGGCGGCTACAAGTCGTATCACTACAGCGCGCTCGATCAGATCAACGCCGATAACGTCAAGAATCTTCAGGTCGCGTGGATCCACATGCCGGGTCGCTCGACGCGCGGCCTGCAGTCGATGCCGCTCGCTGCTGACGGCGTGCTGTACTATTCGGGCTCCTACAGCCGCGTCTACGCGCTTGATGGCGCGACCGGCAAGCTGATCTGGTCGTATTTCCCCGAGCTCGACGAACAACTGGTGGCGATGCAAACGCACTCGCCGTACAACCGTGGCGTCGCGCTCGGCGATGGCAAGGTGCTGGTCGGCACCGTCGACGGCCGTCTCATCGCGCTTGATATGAAAACCGGTAAGCCAGCGTGGGACACCAAGCTGGTCGATTCCAAGAAGCTCACCGTGGGCTTCACGGGCGCGCCGCTGGTGGTGAAGGACACCGTCATCATCGGCAGCCAGGGCGGCGAGTGGACCTCGCGCGGGCCGCTGTTCGGCGTCGATATCAAGACCGGCCAGAAGAAATGGGAGTTCTTCACCGTCGCCGGCACCGAGGACGCCAAGGCGACCTGGGGCAATGAGTCCTGGCGCACCGGCGGAGGTGGCGCCTGGATGCCGGGCGGCTACGATCAGGAGAGCAACACGATCTGGTGGGGCACGGCGAACCCCGCACCGCTGTATGACTGGTCGGGCGCGGATTGGCAGAAGAGCGGGCCGCGGCCCGGCACCAACCTCTACACCACCTCGGTCATCGCGCTCGATCCCGATACCGGAAAGCTGAAGTTCTATCACCAGGAGCTGCCGCACGACGCCTGGGATTTCGATTCGGCGGTCGGTGAATTCCTGATGATCGACCGCGACGGTCGCAAGCTCGTCGTGCATCCGAACAAGGGCGGCTTCGTCTTTGTCTACGATCGCACCAATGGGAAAGTGCAGAACGTGTGGCGGCTCGCGAAGAACATCAACTTCGTGAACGATATCGACCCAAAGACCGGCGAACTCATCGGTCGGCGCGATCTGTCGCTTGGCCAGACGAGCTCGCCGCTCTGCCCGGCGATCGCCGGCGGCATTAGCTGGAACGCGGGCTCCTACAACCCGAAGACCGGCCTCTGGTACAAGCTCGGACAGGAATGGTGCATGGACGTGGACGTGGTGAAGACCACGCCGATCACCGAGCCGATGGCGCAGCTCAACATCGGCGCCAACTTCAAGCTGGTCCCGCCGCCGGATGGACCTGCGCGCGGACATCTCAGTGCCCGCGACCCCGTCACCGGCGACAAGAAATGGGAGGTCACCTTCAGCGAGCCGCCGCTCGCCAGCGTGCTCGCAACCGGCGGCAATCTGGTATTCGTGCCGGACTCGCGCGGCGTGCTGCACGCCTACAATGCCGAGACCGGGTCGGAATTGTGGTCGCACTATAACGGCGTCGGCCATAATGGCGGCATCATCAGCTACACTGCCGGCGGCAAGCAGTACATCGCGGTGCCGGCCGGATGGGGCGGCATGGTGGCCGATGAATTTCCGGCGCTGTTCGGCGAACCCTACAAGAGCATGCCGAAGGATGCCGGTGCGCTCGTCGTCTTTTCGCTGAAGTAACAACAATAAGAACGGGGAGGCGGTGGGGCGCCGTGGCGTCCCACTGCTGCAATCCTGATGCGAATGTCGAAGTCAATCATTCTCGCCATTGGCATTGCGCTGTTGTTGCCGTCGCTGTGGCCTTTGGGCGTCCGCGCGCAGCAAAGCCAGGCTCAAAATCAAGATCAGTCGGCCAAGGAGAGCGACATCGAGGGCGGGGTAATGTTCGCGACCTCATGCGGCTTTTGCCACCAGAACGGAGGCCGCTCCGCCGGCAGGGGACCGAAGCTCGCCGGCACGAAACGTGACGACGACTTCCTCGCGGAGCGGATCAGGAAAGGTAAGCCCGGCGCCATGCCGGCCTTCGGCGGCGCTTTTTCGGAGAGCCAGATCATGGCGATCGTGGCCTATATCCGGGCGCTCGAGGAGTGATGCCGGCAATGCGATTGGTCGTTCTCGCGAGCCTGCTGGCCTTGTGCGGCGCCGCCGACGCCGCGGCGCGCCCGCTTGACGCGATCCGGCAGCGCGGTGCGCTCACGCTCTGTGCGCATCCCAACGCGCTGCCGTTTGCCAGCAGGCAGGGCGACGTTCCGGGGTTCCAGGTCGAAATCGCCAGGGAGCTGGCGAAACGGCTCGAGGTCTCGCTGGAGCAGCACTGGGTGATCAACAGCTTCCAGTACCGCCGCGCCGATTGCGACGTCATCCTCGATGCGATCGCCGACCGCGCGGTGCTGGCAGAGGTGGGCTTACGCATGTCGCGGCCCTATCACCGCAGCGGCGTCGTGCTGGCGGTGGGACCGAACTCTACCGCGGCGTCACTGGCGGAGTTGGGATCGGAGCAGCGGGTCGGCGTGCAGGTCGGCTCGATCGTGTCCATGATGCTCGGCAAGCGAGGGGTCAAGGCGTCGCCGTTTGCGTTCGAGGATGACATCATGGAAGCTCTCGCCAAAGACGAGATCGATGCCGCGGCGGTCACGCCCGCCACCATCGGCTGGTTCAACCACACCCATCCCGACGCACGCGTCCGCCGCATCCCTGCCTTCGAGGACGAGCCGGACCTGAACTGGAATGTCGCCGTCGGGATACTCAGTCCGGACGAGAAGCTGCGACAAGGCATCGACGCTGCGCTGGAGGCCTTGCTGGCCGACGGCACACTCGCGCGAATCTACGCCCGCTACGACGTCGAGCTGCAGCCGCCGAAATGAGTCCACGCGTGGAGAGATATCCCGCAAAACAAAAACCCCGGCATTGCTGCCGGGGTTTTGCATTTCGTGGACTGGACGCGAGGACTGCTCAGAAGTCCATGCCGCCCATGCCGCCGCCCGGAGGCATTGCGGGGCCGGCGCCGCCCTTCTTGGGCAGCTCGGCGACCATCGCCTCGGTGGTGATCAAGAGTGCCGCCACGGAGGCTGCGTTCTGGATCGCGGCGCGCACGACCTTGGTCGGGTCGATGATGCCCTTCTTGACCAGATCGGCATATTCGCCGGTCTGCGAGTCGAAGCCGTAAGCGTAGGTCTTGTTCTCGAGGATCTTGCCGACGATGACCGAGCCGTCTTCACCAGCGTTGATCGCGATCTGGCGGGCCGGAGCCGACAGCGCCTTGCGCACGATCTCGACGCCGGTCTTCTGGTCGTCGTTCTTGGTGCGGATGCCCTTGAGCTGCTCGGAAGCACGGAGCAGGGCGACGCCGCCGCCCGGAACGATGCCTTCTTCCACAGCCGCGCGGGTCGCGTGCATCGCGTCATCAACGCGATCCTTGCGCTCCTTCACCTCGATCTCGGTCGCGCCGCCGACGCGGATCACCGCGACGCCGCCCGCGAGCTTGGCCAGACGCTCCTGCAGCTTCTCACGGTCGTAGTCAGAGGTGGTCTCCTCGATCTGCGCCTTGATCTGCGCCACGCGCGCCTCGATGTCGGCCTTCTTGCCGGCGCCGTTGACGATCGTGGTGTTCTCCTTGTCGATCATCACCTTCTTGGCGCGACCGAGCATCTGCAGCGTGACGTTCTCGAGCTTGATGCCGAGATCTTCCGAGATCGCCTGGCCGCCGGTCAGGATCGCGATATCCTGCAGCATGGCCTTGCGGCGATCGCCGAAGCCCGGAGCCTTGACGGCTGCGACCTTCAGGCCGCCACGGAGGCGGTTGACGACCAGGGTGGCGAGGGCTTCGCCTTCGACGTCTTCAGCGACGATGACGAGCGGCTTGCCGGTCTGCACCACGGCCTCGAGCAGCGGCAGCAGCTCGTTCAGCGAGGAGAGCTTCTTCTCGTTGATGAGGATGTAGGCGTCGTCCATCTCAACGCGCATCTTGTCGGCGTTGGTGACGAAGTAGGGCGAGATGTAGCCACGGTCGAACTGCATGCCCTCGACGACGTCGAGCTCGGTCTCCAGCGACTTGGCTTCCTCGACCGTGATCACGCCCTCATTGCCGACCTTCTTCATGGCGTCGGAGAGGAACTTGCCGATCTCGGCGTCGCCGTTGGCGGAGATGGTGCCGACCTGGGCGATCTCGTCGTTGGAGGTGACCTTCTTGGAGTTCTTCTGCAGGTCCGCAACCACAGCCTCGACCGCGAGGTCGATGCCGCGCTTCAGGTCCATCGGGTTCATGCCGGCGGCGACCGACTTGGCGCCTTCCTTCACGATCGCCTGGGCCAGCACGGTGGCGGTGGTGGTGCCGTCGCCGGCCGCGTCAGCGGACTTGGAGGCGACTTCGCGCACCATCTGGGCGCCCATGTTCTCGAACTTGTCGTCGAGCTCGATCTCCTTGGCGACGGTGACGCCGTCCTTGGTGATGCGGGGAGCGCCGAATGACTTGTCGAGCACGACGTTGCGGCCCTTCGGACCGAGGGTGACCTTCACCGCATTGGCGAGGATGTCGACGCCGCGCAGCATCTTGTCGCGCGCCTCGACGGAGAATTTGACTTCTTTAGCTGCCATGTGAGTTTTTCCTTGAGGGATTTATCCTGGGAGGGAGGGCCTTAGGCCGCCTTCTTCTTGGAAGCGGGGACGTCGAGGACGCCCATGATGTCGCTTTCCTTCATGATCAATAGCTCCTGGCCGTCGATCTTGACTTCGGTGCCGGACCACTTGCCGAACAGCACGCGATCGCCAACCTTGAGATCGATCGGGATCAGCTTGCCGGCCTCGTCGCGGCCACCAGGGCCGACGGCGACGACTTCGCCCTGGGAGGGCTTTTCCTTGGCAGTGTCTGGAATGATGATGCCGCCAGCGGTCTTCTCTTCGGCGTCGATGCGCTTGACCACGACGCGGTCGTGAAGCGGACGGAAACTCATGCAGTCCTCCTAAGCTATTCTGGATGCTGTAGAATTCTGGAGCGTTAGCAGTCTGTCTTGGCGAGTGCCAAGCCAGCCGCGATGGAGATAGGCCAGACTTTGTGTGGGAGCAAGGGTTTGTAGCAGAAAAATTGGCACTCGAAATCGCCGCCTGCCAGTATCGTTTATCATCATTAACCTGGGCAGCGAGCGACGGCGAGACCTGCATTAGCAGATGCGCTAAGTTGCTGCTAATGCACGATTTTTCAACAGCCACCTAAACATTTGGGCTTGTGATGAGTTGGCCCTATGCGTCACAATTCCCTCATGTGAGCGCATCTCCGCGGGGGTGGCTCGACTAGCAGGCCATCCCGTGAATGCGCTCCTTCGAAAAAACGGAGGTTGGCATATGGTCTCGCGGGTTGGTGGGGTTGCTTCCGACGATTTCCGGAAGCAGATGCTGGGTTATGGGCTGACGACGGCACAGATCCTCTACCGAATGCCGGACCATCCTTCACTGCTGCAGACCTACGTCTGGCAGAATTACGACCTCTTCCCGAAATTCCCTGCGCTGCAGGATTTCCTCGCCTTCTGGCAGGAGCAGCTCGAGGGGCCGCTGCACTCGGTGACCGTTGCGCATTCCAAGCTGATCAAGCCGGCGGAGCTGCGTGCCGTCGACGGCGTCTTCCGCTTGCACTGAGGCGCCAAGACCAATTGCTGCCGGGCGGAACGGTGGTAACGTTCCCTGGACGCGTCCGCGTCGCGGACGCCTGCAACAGGGAGGCAGGCCATGGCTAAGAAGGTGACATCAAGACCCGCGGCCAAGACGGCGGTCCGGAAGAAATGGACGGGCCACAAGACCGCCGCCAAATCCACCGCCCGCAAGGCGATCAAGTCCAAGGGCCGCGTATCCAAGGCGGCACATAAGGCGCAGCCGAAGCAACGCATTGCGGTGAGCCATCATCGCGAAGAAGACTTCAAGGCCGACGGGCTGCGCGCTTATGCGCAATATCGCGATCTCGGCTTTGCCGACGCCACGCACGGGCTTGCGCAGGCGCATGTGATCCGGCTGGTCGGGCCGTGCAATCCGGAAGAGGTCTCGAAACTGCATTATCACGACGTGCAATTCCAGATGGTCTATGTGCTCAAGGGCTGGGTGAAGACCTACATGGAAGGGCAGGGCGAGACTCTGATGCAGCAAGGCAGCGCCTGGACCCAGCCGCCGAAGATCAAGCACATGATCCTCGACTATTCGGATGATGTCGAACTGCTCGAGATCATCCTGCCCGCCGAGTTCAAGACGGTAGAGTTGACGACGTAACCACCGCCGAACGACAAGCCACTCTTCTCGTCATGGCCGGGCTTGACCCGGCCATCCATCTTGCTTCGCAAGGAGTCTTTGCAGAATGATGGATGCCCGGGTCAAGCCCGGGCATGACGGTGTTGCCCCGGGGCAGGGCGGAGGCGCCTACGTCAACAGCCCCACGATCGCGCCCATCAGGCAGGTTGTCAGCGTGCCCGACACGATCGACTTCAGCCCGAGCGAATTGATCTCCTCGCGCCGCGTCGGCGCCATCGTGTTGAGGCCGCCGATCATGATGCCGAGGCTGGCGAAATTGGCGAAGCCGCACATCGCATAGAGCATGATCAGGCGCGAGCGCGCATCCAGCGCGTCGGTGGGAAGCTTCGACAGATCGACATAGGCGATCAATTCGTTCAGCACGGTCTTGGTCCCCATCAGGCTGCCCGCAGTGATGGCTTGCGACCACGGCAGGCCCATCAGCCAGCACACCGGGGCCATGATATAGCCGAGCAGACGCTGCAGAGAAATCTTGGCGCCGCCGATGTCCGGCAGGATCCCGAGCATCGCGTTGACGAGATAGACCAGCGCCACCAACACGAGCAGCATCGCGACGATGTTGAGCAACAGTTCAAGCCCGGCCGCGGTGCCCTTGACGATGGCATCCATCGTCGAGGACGCCTGCATCTCGGGATCGCTGCGATCGTCGAGCGCGCCGCCGGTGCGCTCGCCTGATGTCTCCGGCACCATGATCAGGCTCACCAGGATCGCCGCCGGCGCCCCTAGCACCGAGGCAATGACGAAATGCGCCGCCGCATCGGGGATCAGCGGCGCCAGCAGGGTGGCGTAGAGCACCAGCACGGTACCGGCGATCCCGGCCATGCCGCCCGTCATCACCAGGAACAGTTCGGCGCGGGTGAGCTGCGCCAGATAGGGCCGGATGAACAGCGGCGCTTCCACCATGCCGAGGAAGATATTGGCGGCGGTGGAGAGCCCGACCGCGCCGCCGACGCCGAGCGTCCGTTCGAGCAGCCAGGCCATGCCGCGCACGATCGGCGGCAGCACGCGCCAATAGAACAGCAGCGTGGTCAGCACGCTCATGACCAGCACGATCGGCAGCGCCTGGAAGGCGAGGATGAAATCAGCGCCCGGCGCCTTGACATCGAACGGGAGCGGCGCGCCGCCGACATAGCCGAACACGAAGGAGGTGCCGGCACGCGAGGCGGCGGCGATGACGCCGACGGCCTCGTTGATGGCGCCGAAAGCCGATGCCACCAGCGGCACCTTGATCAGGGCCAGCGCAGTGACCAGCGTCACGATGAGGCCGACGATCGCCTGCCGGATCGACACCGCGCTGCGCTTCTCGCTGAAAGCCCAGGCGATCAGAAGCAGCGCCACCACGCCGAACGCCGATTGCAGTTGTAACATTCACAGGTCTCCCGAACGATTATGGCAGCACGATCTGCAAGTGCAATGCCGCTCCGTTCAGGTGCGGTGAACTTCGTCTTGTGGATGTGGTTTCTGTGGGCGCTGCTTCCGCCACCGTCATAGCGAGGAGCAAAGCGACGAAGCAATCCACTGTATCCGCAGGCGGAGAGATGGATTGCTTCGCGGAGCCTGTCATCGGGCGCGCATTCGCGCGACCCGTTGGCTCGCAACGACGGTGAGTGGGGTGTCTAACCCCGTCCCACAAACGGCATCTTGCTGGCCATCACCGTCATGAACAGCACGTTGGCGTCCAGCGGCAGGTTCGCCATATAGGCCACCGCATCACCGACGGCCTTCGCGTCCATCCGCGGCTCCGGCATCTTGCGGCCGTCGGGCTGCAGCACGCCGTCGACCATGCGGTCGGTCATTGGTGTCGCGGCATTGCCGATGTCGATCTGGCCGACCGCGATGTCGTACATGCGGCCGTCGAGGTTGGACGCCTTGGTCAGGCCGGTGATCGCGTGCTTGGTCGCGGTGTAGGCGGCGGAGAACGGCCGCGGCGCGTGTGCCGAGATCGAGCCGTTGTTGATGATGCGCCCGCCGCGCGGGGTCTGGTCCTTCATGATGCGGAAGGCGTGCTGGGTG
Source organism: Bradyrhizobium sp. LeoB3 (assembly GCF_055456055.1). Taxonomy (NCBI): domain Bacteria; kingdom Pseudomonadati; phylum Pseudomonadota; class Alphaproteobacteria; order Hyphomicrobiales; family Nitrobacteraceae; genus Bradyrhizobium; species Bradyrhizobium sp. LeoB3. The sequence continues at coordinate 136,382 of NZ_JBVBEF010000005.1, read as the reverse complement.
CACAGGAACGGGCCGGTGAGGTTGGTGTTCACCACCGCCTGCCACTGCGCCAGCGGCAAATCCTCGAAATTCACCGGCGGCGCGCCCATGCCGGCATTGTTGAAGAGCAGGTCGAGCCGGCCATAGCTGTCTGTCACCTTGGCGAACAGGGCCGCGATCGAGTCGGGATCGGTCATGTCGGCCTGCACACACAGGCTCTTGCTGGCATCGCCGCCGAGCTTCTGCGTCTCCTGCAGCATGTCCAGCCGCCGGCCGACGAGCACCACGGTGAAGCCGGCATTGATCAGCGCCAGCGATGCGGCGCGTCCGACGCCGGTGCCGGCGCCTGTGACCACGGCTATTCTCTTTCCTGCTTCGGCCATCGTTTCCTTCCTTATTGTTTCTTGGATTCGGTTTCGGTCTTGTACGGCGGTCTCGGGATGTTCTGATGCGCCGCGCGGAGCGCCGCCGACCAGCGCGAGCGGAGATCGTGGAAATAGGGTTCGCCGGCCTCGATCCGATGATTGAGGTCGGCCTCGCAGGCATCGTTGCGCACCACAAGCACGTCGATCGGCAGGCCGACGCCGAGGTTGGAGCGCATCGTCGAATCCATCGAGATCAATCCGGTCTTCAGCGCCTCATAGAGCTCGACGTCGTAATGCATGGCGCGGTCGAGCACCGGCTTGCCGTATTTGTGCTCGCCGATCTGCAAATACGGCGTATCGGTGGTGCATTCGATGAAGTTGCCGGCGGTGTAGATCATGAACAGCCGCATCCGCGAGCCCTTGATCTGGCCGCCGAACAGGAACGAGACGTCGAAAGAGACGTCTTCCGACCTCAGCGCCTCGCCTTCGGTTGCGTGCACTGCGCGGATGGCGCGGCCGATGCGCTGCGCGGCCTGGAACATGGTCGGCGCGTTCAGGAGCGTCTCGACCTCGCCGGTTTCAGGATCTTCCATACCCTCCGTCAGCGTCGACAGCACCGACTGGCTGATGGCGAGATTGCCGGCGCTCGCGACCGCCATGATCCGCTCGCCGGGCTGGGCGAAGATGTGCAATTTGCGAAAGGTCGAGACATTGTCGAGACCGGCATTGGTGCGGGTGTCGGCGATCATGACGAGGCCGTCGCGCACCAGGATTCCGCAGCAATAGGTCATTTCCGTCCCCGAAAGTCCGAACGTCTCGGCGCCAAACTAGTAGCCAATTTCGGGATGTGATCCAACCCCAATTCCCCAGGGAACGGCGTTGCCTCCGCGATGGAGGCTGCGCTCCTCTCCCGCTTGCGGGAGAGGGCCGGGGTGAGGGTGTCTCCACGATGGGACTTTCCGTGGGGAGAGAACCCCGCCGCGCTTCGCGCGTCGACCTCTCCCGCAAGCGGGAGAGGTGAAGCAACCGGCCGCTAGCCTTCCAGGAAATCTAGCAGCGCCGCGTTGAACAGCACGGGATCCTGCAGGAAGGCGAAGTGGCTGACATTGGGAAGGATGAGCAGGCCGGCGCCCGGAATGGTCGCGGCCATGTATTCGGTGTGCTCGCGCTTGATGCCCTCGTCATACTGGCCGTCCGCGATCAGCACGGGGGCGCGGATCGCGCGCAACTGATCGTCGGTCCAGTTCGGCTGGGTCTCCCACATCTTCTCGATCTGGTGCAGGAACTGGTCGAATTCCCCAGGTGTCGGCGAGAGGCGCTCATACTCGGTCTTTGCGCGTGCGATGAACTGCGCGAAGGTCGGGTCCTTGTCGACGTCAGGCTTCAGGCCTGACGTCTGGGTGTTGGCGCCGAACGCAAACACCCGACCGACCCGATCGGGATGGCGCATCGCCATGTCCAATCCGATGATGGCGCCGTCGCTCCAGCCGACGATCGCGGCGCGCGGAATCTGCAGATGATCGAGCAGCGCGACGACATCGTCCGTCATCAGGTCGTATCCGAACGGTTGCGCGTTGCGCGTGCTGCGGCCATGGCCGCGGCTGTCGACCAGGATGACGCGATGCCGGCGCGCGACCTCCGGCACCTGCAGGCCGAAATAATCGGAGTTGGAAAGCCCGCCATGGAGAAAGACCACCGGGCTTCCTTCGCCGAGTTCGACGTAATAGAGGCTGATGCCGTTCACCTGCGCTCGCGCGCTGCGCCCCGCAACCGGCGGCGGTGTCGCAGGCAGGCTTTTCCACCGCTCGGCAGCGGCGGCGCGGTTAAGCGCCGCCAGGCTGGTGAGAGCAGCGATGACAAAGTGACGTCGATTCAAATTCATGATCGATGCGCGCTCCTGATGCCCTGCAGCCAGATGGTGATGACAGATATGTGTTCGGCGTAGCCTATCACCATCATGTCTGTCCGGCATCCTGCGCGGAGCGTGCCAGGAGCAGTTTGCCGACCGCGACATACTGTCGTTGCTGCACAGCGGCGTGCTGGGCGGCGACGTGCATGTCGCGCAGGCGCCGCTGCAGTGGCGACGTCTCATAGACCGCGCTGCTTCCGGCAAGTGCGAAACACGCGTCGACGATCCGGACGCAGGTGGCGGCGATCCAGGTCGCGGCCTGCGTGCTCTCGACGACGAGGCTTTCGTCGTTCAGCGTTCCAGCCAAGGCGTGGTGCCAAAGGCTTGCGATCTGCGTTTCGCAAACGGCCCGCGCTGCATTGACGTCAGCGGAAATGCGGCCAAGTTCGAGCTGGAATATCTCGGAGTCGCGCATCGGCGTGGTTGCCCGGAACTGCTGCCGTCCCGTATGGGCCAGCGCCACCAATTCGTCGACGGCGCCTTCGGCAATGCCGACGGAGTTCGCACCGTGAAACATCGGCACCAATTGCGGCACCGCCGGATAGAGCGGGCCCGGTACGCAGGGCGTGCCGTTTGCGACATCGAAGAAGTTGGCCTCGGGAACCAGTGCATCGCGCAGTACAATGTGATGGCTGCCGGTTCCCCTGAGACCGGCCGCATGCCAGGTATCTTCGATTTCCCAGTTTTGCGCCGGCAATGCAAAGCCGCGAACCACCGGCTGCCCTTGCGGACCGGGGAGCGGTTTGCCGTCGTCGTCGGTGATGATGCAGAACCCCGCCATCCAATCGGCATGCTTGCAGCCGCTCGCGAATGGCCATCGGCCGCTCACCCGGAAGCCGCCCGCCGTCGGCTCCGCTTTTCCGCCCGGCTGCGCGGATCCGCAGATGGGTACGTCAGGTCCATTCCGATAGATGCGCTCGTAGGTTTCACGTACTGCCCAGGTCGCGAAAAGGCTGCCCCCGGTAGCTACCATCGCGGTCCACCCGATCGAACCGTCAAGCCGGGCCAGAGCCCTGATGACCTCCAACCCTTCCGGCAAGGCAAGTTCCAATCCGCCATAGCTTCTCGGCACGAACATCCTGAAGATACCGATCGATTTCAGCCGATCGATCAGGTCGGGCGGGACGCAGCGTGCAACTTCGATCTCGGCGGCGCGAGCCGCGATCTCCGGAGCGAGTTTCCGGATGCCGGCGAGCACCGTTTTGTTGCTGTCCGGCGCCGTCAGGGTACGAAGGTCACGAAATTGGTCTTGATGGAGCATCTGTCTCGATCTCTCTTGCGGCAAAGGTGTCGCACGAGAGAATGGAGACGCGGCGCTACCGCATGGTTTCAGCGAGATCGCTCTCGATTACGGTTGTAACGTGATGCCGCCGCTTCACGAGGGAAGCCCGGATGTCGCCGCGACAGCCGGCCGGGGCGAGACCGCCGAGACGGCCCGGGCGGGCTTGCGTTTGCTGAGCCAGAGATAGATGCCGCTCGCCAGCACGACGATGGTCGCGAGATCGAGCAGCGCCCAGATGATCTTGAGCGGCAGGCCGCCGTAATCGCCGAAATGCAGCGGGCGCGACACCTGCAGCGTCCGCAAGTACCACGGCAATCCCTTTGCGGTGACGAGTTGCGCGGTCTCGGCATCGATGAGCACCGGCGTGAACAGGCGCGAGGTGATCGGCGTCGTCCCCTTGGTCCAGACGATGAAGTGGCGCGGCGTGCCGAATCGCGCTTCGGTTGGCAGCACGAGGCTGACGGGCGTGTTGTCGCCGAGCGCCTGGCGCGCCGTGACAACGACGTCATCGATGGAGGCGAATTTCGAAAGCGGCGGCTTGCCGAGATGCGGCGCGATCAATTCCGGCATCACCTGCGCACGCCAGGCGTTGAACAGCGGCAGCGATATGGTGTTGATGACGCCGGTGAGGCCAACGGCGAACGCCCACACCAGCGTCACCGCGCCGATCAGATTGTGCAGGTCGAGCCATTTGATCCGCCGCGCACGGGCGCGTCGCACCTCGCCGAAATCGAGCCGCCGCATGAATGGCGCGTAGAGCATGACGCCCGAGACGACGGCGGTCACGAACAACAAGCCCATAACGCCGAGGAACAGTTCGCCCGGCAATCCCATCAGCATGTCGCGGTGGAAGATGCGGATGGTCCGCATCAGGCCGCCTTGCTGCGCGTCTTCTCCGAGAATCTCGGCGGTCCGCGAATCGAAGGACAGCTTGAAGAAGCGCTGTCCTGGCGGTGGGGTCGGAACATCGGACAGAAAGACATTGACGACATTGGCGTGGTCATCGTCCCAGTTCAGGACCTGGATATAGCGTTCCGGGAAGCGCGCCTTCGCTGCCTCGATCAGCCTGCTTAGCGGGGCTTCGGGCGTGTTGGGTGGAAAATCTCGCGCGGCAATTTCCGGCTCGAAAAGTTCATCGATTTCGTCGTGAAAGATCAGCGGCAGCCCGGTGATGCACAGCATCAGCATGAACAGCGTGCAGATGAGGCTGGTCCATTTATGGACCAGCGACCACCATTTCACGGATTGCGCAGTCATCCCATTACCACCGGTAGGTCAATGTCCCCAGCACCGTGCGACCGACCGCCCAGCGGCAGCCCGCCGCCGTGCAGATCGAGACGTAGCTGTTGTCGAACACGTTATTGATGTTCACCGCCGCGCTCAATCCCTTCCACTCCTTGAACCGCATCCCGAAATCATAGGACAGGGCCGCGTCAAAGGTCGTGCTGGCGGGAATGATGTTGGCCAGCGCGGGGCTGTTTGCGACGATAGTCGGCACCGTGAGATTGTTGGCGTTGGTCGTGTACATCTCGCTCATGTAGCGGACACCGCCGCCGAAGCCGAAGCCGACCGCCGGACCATCCTGCACGACGTAGTTGGCCCATAGCGAGGCCGTGTGCATCGGCGTGTTGGCGAGCACCTTGCCGTAATTGACGTCCAGTGGCGCGGAGATCCGGTTGTCGAGGTAGGAGTATTGCCCGCGCAGGCTCAAGCCGGGCAGGGGGCTCCCGACCACCGATCCCTCGAAGCCGCGCGAGGTGACCTCGCCGACCTGGGCGTTGGAGTTGGGCGGGATGCCAGGTCCGGCAATCGCGCTCACCACGTTCTGCTGCTTCAGGTCATAGACCGCGGCGGTGAACATCAGGTTGTAGCCCACCGGCTGGTACTTGACGCCGGCCTCGATCTGCTCGCCGATGGTCGGCTTGTAGGGCTGACCGTTGAGCAGCGAGCCCACGGTGGTTGGCTGGAACGAGGTCGAATAGCTGACGTAAGGAGCAATCCCGACGTCAAAATTGTAGATCGCGCCGATACGGCCGCTCGACTTCTCATCATTGTTGAGGACGCGCGTGCCGAGATTGAGCGTATTGCCTTCGGCCCAGTCGTAGCGGATGCCGCCGAGCACGGTCAGCTTCCCGAGCTTCGCCTCATCCTGCACATAGACCCCGCGCTGCTCCAGGTGCTGATCCAGGTTCTGGAACACCGACGTCGGGACTGCGATGTTCTGGGTGTAGTTCGGCGCCAGGATGTTGAGCGTGTTGGTGGGAGCGTAGCGCGCCAGGTTGTTGAAGTCGAAGCGCTGATAGTCGAAGCCGGCGAGCACGGTGTGCTGCAACGGGCCCATGTTGAACTTGGCCTGAAGCTGGTTGTCTGCCGCGAAGGTGTTGAGGTTTTCGTTGGTCGAGAAATAGCTTCGCGTGATGGTGCGGCCGTCGGCCAGGCGGAGGGTGGGGCCGGCGCCCGTTGTCGTGAACGCGCCGGGCTGCACTTCGATGTAGTTGAGCTCGTTATGCAGATAGCGCACGTTCTGCCGCACCGTGAAGATGTCGTCGAAGCGGTGCTCGAATTCGTAGCCGATAGTCGCCTGCTTGTACTTCAGGCTCTCATAGTTGAAGTCGCCGGCGAAGAAGTTCCGGGGAATCTGCCCGTAGGTGCCCGGCACCAGCGTGCCCTGGATCGGCAGCAGCGCAAAGGCGCCGCCTTTCGGGTCCTGCCGATAGCTCGTGAGGAAGGTGATGGTGGTGTCGATATCCGGCCGCCAGGTCCAGGCCGGCGCGATCGCGTATTTCTCCTCGCCGATATTGTCGACCTGGGTGTTGGCGCTAAGTCCGATGCCGGTGACGCGGTAGAGCAGGGTCTTGTCCTTGTCCACGGGGCCGCCGACGTCGAACGCGCCCTGGATGCGGTCGAACGTGCCCGTCTGCAACTGGACCTCGCCGAACGGATTTTCGGTCGGGCGCTTGCTGACGAGATTGAGAATGCCGCCGGGCGAAGCTGCGCCGTAAAGGATCGACGCCGGGCCGGTGATGAGCTCGGCGCGCTCGAGCAGATAGGGGTCGACGCGCGGCGTACCGAACGGCCCGCCCTGCAGGCGCAAACCGTCGAGATATTGCTCGACGTCGAAGCCGCGCGCCTTGACCGGCTGGAAGCGGAAGTCGGTATCGTTGCTGAAATAGACGCCGGGCGCATAGCGCAGGAGATCGCGGATGCTCTGCGCCTGGCGCACATCCATCTCGCTGCGGGTGATAACGGCGACCGAGCCCGGCGTCGACATGATCGGCGCGTCGGTCTTGGTGGCGCCGGAGGCGCGGCTTGCGACGAAGCCGTTGGTGCCGGCGTTGACGCGCTGGGCCGTCGAGACCAGCGCGGGCGTCGCCTGCTGCTGTTGTGCCCCCGCGTGGTCGGCTCGTTGATTCGGCCGCTGGTTAGGATCGCGCCGCGCCGCGGTGTTGCGCCGGACTTGGGTTGGACGCTGCGCGCGCTGCGCAGGCGCGTCGATATTGACGGGCGGTAGCGCCGATGCGCCCGATTGCCCCGCGCTCTGCGCCCCCGCCGGCGAGCCGGCGATCAGCAAGCCGCCTAACGCCAGTATGCTTGCGGTACACTTGAAAGTCGTGAGTTGTGAAAAAGAGATAGTACGGCGCGCAACGCCGCGCGTATTCCAATACATATGTCAGTGCCCCATCCGGCGAACGCCGTGGGTGGAGTTGATGTTCTGACCTCACGCGACGATCGCAGCCGTACGCGTGTTATGTGTCAACGCAGCGCGCGTCGAGTTGTCGCGTTTTTGAATCGCTCGAAGTTTGCGGCAGAACATTTTTTCGAAGACTTCTAATATGTCGGCTAACTGATCGACGACGCTGTTGAATCCTTCGAATGCAGGCTCGCGCGCTAGAAGACGAGCCGTGATGCAACCGCGCTCAATTGGCGCTCGCTGTTGCGCATGGAACACGGCGGCGCCGTGCGCGCAGGTATTACGATGCTTGCGTCCACGATTCTTGTCGGGAATGACCAGCAAAAACTGCGGGAATTTTTGGTCGCGCGAGAGCAGTTCGACGATGCGCGAATCGATCAAGTCCCGCTCGAGTCTCTCACTGCGACTGCGATTGCCACTGGCTGGGACGGCCGGCCTGCTCGACCTTGACTGCGACGGTGAGCGTCTCGGTGCCGCCGCCATAACGGGTGCCGCGCACCGGGGCGGCGCCGAGATAGTCGAGGCCGACGGCGACGCGGGCGTGGGCATCAGTGGTGCAGATGCCGTTGGCGGCATCGAAACCGATCCAGCCGAGATCAGGCACATAGGCTTCCGCCCAGGCATGGCCGGCGGCCTGGTTGACCGTGCCATCGGAACGGAAGAAGTGGCCGGAGACGAAGCGGGCCGGCACGCCGCCGGAGCGCGCGCAGGTGATGAAGATATGCGCGTAGTCCTGGCACACGCCGCGCTTCAGCGCGAAGGCCTCCGCCGCCGTGGTGCCGCTGTTGGTCGGGTCCTCGTCGAACGCCATGCCTTCATAGATCTGCACCATCAGCGCGTGCAGGAAGCCGAGCACGTCGCCATCGGCCTCCGAGCGCGACTCGCGGGTGAGGGCCGCCATCGCCGGATTGACCTCGGTCAGCGCGGTCGAGCGCAGGAACAGGCTCGGCGGAAAGCGCTCGTCGGTGCCGCGCAGCACGCCGCCGGTGTCGTGGGTCTCGATCTGCCCCTCGCAATGGATGGTGAGGTCGGCGAGCGGGCCGTGGGTCAGCACATGCGTGACATTGCCGAACGCGTCCTCATGCATGTCGAGCCTGGAGTCGGTCGAGACGTCGATCTGCCAGTCCGCCACATACTGCCCGTCATGGCTCGTCGGCGTCATCCGGAGGATCTGGATCACGCCGGAAGCCTGGGGCTCGTAGCGATAGGTCGTGGTATGGGCAATTCGCAGGCGCATGGCGTACCAACATCAGGTTGGGATCGTCATGCCCGGGCTTGTCCCGGGCATCCACGTCCTCGTCATTTGGCCGGCATAGCAAGACGTGGATGGCCGGGACAAGCCCGGCCATGACGGGCGTGTGATTGCGGGCATCTTAGCCCATCAAATCAGATATTGCTTGGTGATGATCTCACCCAGGCGTGAATTGTCTGCGATGAACTCCTGGATGAATTCATGCACGCCGTGCTGGAAGATATCGTCCATATGGCTATGCTCAAGCCGGTTGCGGATGCCGCGGGCGTGGCGCTGGGCGGCGCCCTGGCGGCCATAGGCGACGCCGATCTGGTCGAGGTTGCGCACCAGATTGCCGTAGCAGCTTGCCAGCGACCGCGGCAGCGTGTCGTTGAGGATCAGGAGGTCGGCGATCAGCCAGGGCTTGAGCGTCTCGCGGTAGACCCAGTGATAGGCCGTCAGCGCCGACACCGAGCGCAGGATCGAGGTCCACTGATAATAGTCGAGCGGGCCGCCGATATGCTCCTCCTCGGGGAGCAGCACGTGGTATTTGACGTCGAGAATGCGGGCGGTGTTGTCGGCGCGCTCCAGATGCACGCCGAGCCGCGAGAACCAGTAGGCGTCGTTGCGCAGCATGGTCCGATAGGCGGAGCCGTCGAAACGCAGTGACGTCTCCTGCACGAAGCGCAGGAACTTGGCCAGATCCTCTCGATTTCCGGTGCCCTTCGACCACACCGCCTGCAGCTCGATCCAGGCGGCATTGATGGTGTCCCACATCTCGCTGGTCAGCGCTGTCCGCACCGAGCGCGCATTGAGCCGGGCCGCCTCGATGCAGTTCCTGATCGAGGAGGGATTGTCCGGTGCGAACGACAGATATTCGACGACGTTGGCCTCGTTGGCTTCCTGATAGTGGCCGTAAAAGCTTTCGCCGACGCCGGCGGTCAGCAGCGCCGAGTCCCATTCATTGGTTTTGCCGATATAAGCCGCCGGAAGCGCCGTGACGCGCAAGGTGGCGTCGATGGTGCGGGCAAGATATTCCGCGCGCTCGACGTAGCGGGCGAGCCAGTACAGGTTTTCGGCGGTGCGCGACAGCATGCGAAAGCTAAACCCTCTACTCGTCCAGTATCCAGGTGTCCTTGGTGCCGCCGCCCTGGCTGGAATTGACCACGAGCGAGCCTTCCTTCAGCGCCACCCGCGTCAGTCCGCCCGGCACGATGGTGACGCGCTCGCTGCCGGTCAGCACGAACGGGCGCAGATCGACGTGGCGCGGTGCCAGTCCCTTTTCGGTGCAGGTCGGGCAGGTCGACAGCGCCAATGTCGGCTGGGCGATGAAGCCTTCAGGCTCGCGCTTGAGCTTGTCGCGGAACGCCTCGATGGTCGCCTTGGTCGCGGCCGGTCCGATCAGCATGCCGTAGCCGCCGGAGCCGTGCACTTCCTTCACCACGAGATCGTCGAGATGGTCGAGCACATAGGCGAGATCCTGCGGCTCGCGGCAGCGCCAGGTCTGCACGTTCTTCAGGATCGGCTCTTCGGAGAGATAGAATCTCACGATGTCGGGCATGTAGGAATAGATCGCCTTGTCGTCGGCGATCCCGGTCCCGACTGCGTTGGCGAGCGTGATATTGCCGGCGGCATAGGCCGACATCAGCCCGGGCACGCCGAGCGCGGAGTCCGGGCGGAAGGTCAGGGGATCGAGGAAATCGTCGTCGACGCGGCGGTAGATCACGTCGACGCGTTTCAATCCCTCGGTCGTGCGCATGAAGACTTCATCGTTCTTGACGATGAGGTCGCGCCCTTCGACCAGCTCGATGCCGAGCTTGTCGGCTAGGAAGGAATGTTCGTAATAGGCGGAATTGTAGATGCCGGGCGTCATCAGCGCGACCGTCGGCTCGGCCGCGGCACCGCGCGGCGCGACGGAGCGCAACGCGGCCAGCAGCTCGTCCGGATAGCGCTCCACCGGCGCGACGCGGTGGCGGGCGAACAGGTCCGGAAACAGCCGCATCATGATCTCGCGGTTTTCCAGCATGTAGGATACGCCCGAGGGCGTGCGCGCGTTGTCCTCCAATACGATGAAGTTTTCCGGATCGGTCCGGATGATATCGATGCCGGCGATATGCACATAGACGTCGTGCGGCACGTCCTGGCCGTTCATCTCCGGGCGGAAGACGGGGTTTTGGAAGATCATGTCTTCCGGGATGATGTTGGCGCGCAGGATGTCGCGGCCGTGATAGATGTCGCGCAGGAACATGTTGAGCGCGAGCACGCGCTGCTTCAGCCCCTTTTCCAGCAGCGCCCATTCCCTGGCCGACAGGATGCGGGGGATCACGTCGAAGGGGATCAGCCGCTCCTGGGCTGCGGCGTCGCCATAGACCGCAAAGGTAATGCCGATCCGGCGGAACAGGAGCTCCGCCTCCTGGCGCCGATATTCCAGCGCATCCGGGGGCGTCTCCGTCAGCCAGCGGGAGAGCTCCTGGTAGGCTTGGCGGATTTCGGTGCCGCCCTGGCCGTTCATCTCATCGAATGCAACTGCCATAAATCCTGAACGTCCTCCGAAACCATACGCCACAGTGCATGACTTGCCGGGATGGTAGCAAGGGGCGGGCCAGCAGGATATGCATTGGCTGGCGACATTTGGTATGGGTGTCTCAAGGGGCTGCTCGAAAAACCGGCTGCCACCTGCTTATTTCGGCAGCAACAACCTGCGACTTCAAGGCGCTGCGTCGGCAGGGCCCGGGGGGCGGAAAAGGGTGAGGAAGAGACCATGAGCGAGATCGTCACGGCGGGCCTTCTGGTGATCGGCGACGAGATCCTGTCCGGCCGGACCAAGGACAAGAATATCGGCTTCATTGCCGAATACCTGACCAATATCGGCATCGACCTGAAGGAAGTGCGCGTCGTCGCCGACGACGAGGATGACATTGTCGCAGCCCTGAATGCGCTGCGCCATCGCTATAGCTACGTCTTCACCACCGGCGGCATCGGCCCGACTCACGACGACATCACCGCCGATGCCGTGGCAAAGGCGTTCGGCGTCGGCATCGATCATCACCCGGAGGTGGTGGCGCGCTTCCGCGAGCGCTGGAGCGACCAGGACCTGAACGAGGCGCGGCTACGCATGGCGCGGATCCCCGACGGCGCCGACCTGATCCAGAGCGCGACCATCCTCGCGCCCGGTTTCAAGCTCGGCAATGTCATCGTGATGGCGGGCATCCCGACCATCATGCAGGCGATGATGGACATCGTCGCGCCGCGCCTGAAATCGGGCGTGCGGATGCTTTCTGATTCGGTCCGCGCCAATGCGCGGGAAGGCGACATCGGCGGACCCTTAAAGGAGATCGCCATCGCCCATCCCGACACCATCATCGGCAGCTATCCGTTCATGGACGAAGAGCAGCGTCCCAACACCAATCTGGTCGTCCGCTCCCGCGATCCGGACAAGCTCGCCGCCGCAATGGGGGCGGTGAAGGAGATGCTGGCGAACCTGCAGGTGACGCGTTAAAGCGGCGAGAAGGACTTCTCGGAGAGAAAAATGGCGGATACGAACCTCAGCGCACAGGAACGGGCAGGCAAGGCCTTCCCGGTGTCCTGGGACCAGTTCCACCGGGACTGCCGGGCGCTGACCTGGCGGCTCAATGAGGTCGGGCCATTCCAGGCGGTGATCGCGATCACCCGCGGCGGCCTGGTGCCGGCGGCGATCGTGGCGCGCGAGCTCGGCGTGCGCGTGATCGACACCGTCTGCATCGCGAGCTACGACCACAACAAACAGGGCGACCTGCAAGTCCTGAAGGGCATTTCGGAAGCAACCGCCAAGCTTGGCAATGGCACCGGCAAGGGGCTGTTGATCGTCGACGACCTCGTGGACACCGGCAAGACCGGCAAGATGGTGCGCGAGATGATGCCCGATGCCCATTTCGCCACGGTGTATGCCAAGCCGAAGGGCCGGCCGCTGGTGGACACCTTCATCACCGAGGTGTCGCAGGACACCTGGATCTTCTTCCCCTGGGACACCGCGCTCTCGTTCCAACCTCCGATCCGCGATGGCGCGGCGTAGTCCTTACCTCGCCCCGCTTGCGGGGAGAGGTCGGATCGCATCGAAGATGCGATCCGGGTGAGGGGGAGTCTCCGCGAGTACATTTGCTTTCGTATTCGCGGATAGAGCCGCTCATCCCGACCTTCTCCCCGTAAGAACGGGGAGAAGGAGAAGCAAGATGCCCCTGCAGAACCGCGTCACGCCAACCGGCGAGATCGTCGCCACGCCGCACCGCGGGTTGTTTACCGGCAACCGCGGCATCATCCATGATCCCGCGACCAAAACGCTCCTGAAAAAGCGCTGGTCAAGCCCGGCTTGGCTGACATGCGTGTGCGAATTCCGCGGCCGGCGTCGCAAGGTGATGGGCGGACGAAGCTGGACCGAATTGTTCTTTCTCGATGAAGCCACCGCGTTCGCCGCGGGCCATCGCCCCTGCTTCTTCTGCCGCCGCGACGATGCCAACCGCTTTCGCGCCGCCTGGGAGCAGGGCAACGGCGCGAACAACCTCCACGCGCCCGAGATCGACGCCGTGCTGCATCGCGAGCGCCTCGACCGCAGCCGGAAGCGGCTGCATCCATTGCCGATACCGCTCGCGAGCCTGCCAGACGGAGCGATGGTGCAGGAAGGCGAGCGCAGCTTTCTCATCGTAAGCGGCGAACCGCTGCGCTGGTCGTTCGCTGGCTACGCACGCGCCGACATCGACGCCGATGCTGCGCTGCTGCTGACGCCGCCATCGACGGTTCGCGCATTCGCCGCCGGCTATCGGCCCGTGCTGCATCCAAGCGCGACCTCATTTGCTTGAATCGATGCGGCCGCGAGGACCACCTCTCCCCATTGGGGAGAGGTGAAGCGATCAGCCGAGCCGCTGCCGCGCCAGCTTGGCGCCTTCGCCGAGCGCCATCAGCTTGGCTTCCGCGATGTCGCGCCGCATCGGCGCCATCCCGCAATTGGTCGTCGCGACGATGTTGCTCTTCGGCACGAATTTCGCGACCGCCTCGATCACATTGGCCACGTCTTCGGCGGTCTCGACAACGTCGCTTGCGACATCGATCACGCCGGCCTGGACGATCTTGCCCGGCAATAGCGCGAGCAGCTCGATCGGCACTTTCGAGTTGCGGCATTCGATCGCGACCTGCTGGATCGTGCTCTTGTCGATCACAGGAAACGTCTCTTCATATTGCCGCCATTCGCTGCCCAGGGTCTCTTTCCAGTCGGTATTGGCCTTGATGCCGTAGCCGTAACAGATGTGCACGGCGGTCTCGCAGGTCAGCCCCTCGGCGGCGCGCTCCAGCGCACTTATGCCCCAGTCGCGGACGTCGTCCATGTAAACATTGAAGGCGGGCTCGTCGAACTGGATCATGTCGACGCCGTCGGCTTGCAGCGCCTTGGCCTCCTCGTTCAGGAGCTCGGCAAAGGCGAAGGCCATCTTGACCCGGTCGCCGTAATATTGGTCGGCGATGGTGTCGATGATGGTCATCGGGCCGGGCAGGGTGAATTTCAGCTTGCGCGTCGTGTGGGTGCGGGCGACACGGGCCTCGGTGGCATGGACACGGCCCTTGAGCTGCAGCGGCGCCACCACCTGCGGCACCATCGCCTTATAGCGGTCCTTGCGGATACCCATCTCGACCTTGTGGGCGAAATCGATGCCTTCGACCTTCTCCAGGAAGCCATGGACGAAATGCTGCCGCGCCTGCTCGCCCTCGGTGACGAGATCGATTCCGGCATCCTCCTGCAGCTTCAGCGCGAGCAGGGTGGCGTCGCGCTTGGCGCGCGCCAGCTCGTCGCCTTGCGACTTCCAGGGCGCCCACAGCGTGTTGGGCTCCGCCAGCCATTCCGGTTTCGGCAAGGAGCCTGCGATCGTGGTCGGAAACAGCATGTCTGGCCTCCCTCGGTTCGGATTGAGCGCCTGTCTGCCATGTCTTATGATCGAGGTACAGAACAACAAGCGTCTTTATGACGCGACCTTTGGGGAAACCATGATCGACCTGCACTACGCGCCGACGCCGAACGGCTGGAAGATTTCGATCATGCTGGAGGAACTCGGGCTTCCCTATCAGGTCATCCCGGTCAATATCCGCGCCGGCGAGCAGTTTCGCCCGGAATTCCTGGCGATCAGCCCGAACAACCGGATCCCGGCAATCGTGGACCACGCGCCCGCCGATGGCGGCGAGCCGTTCGCTGTGTTCGAAACCGGCGCGATCCTGATCTATCTGGCCGAGAAGACCGGCCGCTTCCTGCCTGCGGATATGCGCGGCCGTTCCAGGGTCATCCAGTGGGTGATGTGGCAGGTGGGCGGGCTCGGTCCGATGCTTGGCCAGCACGGCCATTTCGCGCTCTATGCCGCCGACAAGATCCCCTATGCGATCGAGCGCTACCGCGACGAGGCGGCGCGGCTCTATGGCGTGCTCGACCGCCAACTCGGCAAGACCGGCGCCTATATCGCCGGCGACTACTCCATTGCTGACATCGCCTGCTTCCCCTGGACCATGACCCACAAGGCGCAGGGTTTTACGCTCGACGACTACCCGAACATCAAGCGCTGGTACGCCGAGGTGCGCGCCCGGCCGCAGGTGCAGGCGGGGCTCGCGATCGGCAAGTTCGTCAAGGAACCGTTCGACGAGGAGGCACGCAAGAACATGTTCGGCCAGCGCGCCAAGGAGATGCTGGAGAAGCAATGACCACTCCAACCCCTCATGGTGAGGAGCTTGCGAAGCAAGCATCTCGAACCATGAGGCCCCAGTCTCACCCGTGGCTCATCCTTCGAGACGCGCGTTCCGCGCTCCTCAGGATGAGGTCATCGCAAGTGGTGATCACAAGTGAAAGCAAAAGGAACAAAGGAAACGCCACCATGATCGAATTCTTCTTCGACTGCTCCAGCCCCTGGACCTATCTCGCCTTCCACAACATCCAGCCGTTGGCAAAGGAGTTCGGCATCGATATCTCCTGGCGCCCGATCCTGGTCGGCGGCATCTTCAACACCGTCAACCCGAGCGTCTACGCCTCGCGCGAAACGCCGGTGCCGCTGAAGGCGCGCTACATGAAGAAGGATCTCTCCGACTGGGCGCGCTCGGCAGGCCTTGCGATCAAGATGCCGCCAAGCGTGTTTCCCGTGAACAGTGTCAAGGCGATGCGCGGCTGCATCTGGCTCGGCAGCGACAAGATGGTGCCGTTCGCGCGCGCGGTGTTCGAGGCTTATTGGGGCGACGACAAGGACATTTCGCAGGATGCGGTGCTGACCGAGATCTGCAACAAGGTCGGCATCGATCCGGCAAAATTCTTCGCCGGCATCAGCCAGCAGGCGATCAAGGACCAGCTCAAGGCCAACACCGATGAAGTGATGGCGCGCGGCGGCTTCGGCTCGCCGACCATCTTCGTCGACGAGACCGACATGTATTTCGGCAACGACCGCTTGCCGCTGATCCGCGAGGTGCTGGAGCGCAAGAAGGAGCGCGCAGCCTGATGCCGAAAGCCGTTGTCTGCCGCGAGCTCGGCCCGCCTGAGCGCCTGCGGCTGGAAACATTTTCGTCCGCGCCATTGAAGGCAGGCGAGGTGCGCGTCGCGATCCGCGCCGCGGGGATCAATTTTCCCGACGTGCTGATGGCGGCCGGCGAATATCAGCTCAAGCCGCCATTGCCGTTCACGCCGGGCATGGAAGCCGCCGGCGACGTGGTCGAGGTAAATGATGCCGCGGGCGTCAAGGTCGGCGACAAGGTCATCGTCAAGATGCGCCACGGCGCCTTCAGCGACGAGGCGGTGGCCACGCCATCGCAGCTCACGCGGATGCCGTCGACGTTCGACTATGCGGAAGGCGCGACCTTTCTTGCCGCGCACGGCACGGCCTATCATGCGCTGATCGACCGCGGCCAGCTTCGGCCCGACGAGGTGCTGCTGGTGCATGGAGCCGGCGGCGGCGTGGGACTGGCCGCGGTCGAGATCGGCAAGCTGCTCGGCGCCGTCGTGATCGCTGCCGCGTCAAGCGAGGAGAAGCTTGCGATCGCCAAGGCGAGGGGAGCGGACCATCTCGCGCTCTACGATCGCGAGCCGTTTCGCGATGCCGTGAAACGCATCACGGACGGCAACGGCGCCGATGTCGTGTTCGATCCGGTCGGCGGCGAGGTGTTCGAGAACTCGATGCGC
Source organism: Bradyrhizobium sp. LeoB3 (assembly GCF_055456055.1). Classification (NCBI taxonomy): domain Bacteria; kingdom Pseudomonadati; phylum Pseudomonadota; class Alphaproteobacteria; order Hyphomicrobiales; family Nitrobacteraceae; genus Bradyrhizobium; species Bradyrhizobium sp. LeoB3. The sequence goes on along the minus strand of NZ_JBVBEF010000005.1, from coordinate 119,758 downwards.
TGTATCAACTGGGGCGCGCGGCTGCTCGTCATCGGCTTCACCGGCGGCATCGGGCTTGCCCGCACCAATCTCTTGATGATCAAGGGCGCCAGCGTGCTCGGCATCCGCGCCGGCGAAGCCGTGCGGCGGAATCCGGCGCTGGGCGAGGTGCGCATCAAGGCGCTGACCGAATGGGCGGAAGCCGGCAAGGTGCGCCCGAACATCTCGCATCGATTGCCGCTGGAGGATGTCGCGAAAGCGATGCGCCTGCTGCTGGAGCGCAAGGCGATCGGCCGCGTGGCGCTGATGATGGGTTAGCCGTCATTGCGAGCGAGATCCTGTAGGGTGGGCAAAGCGAAGCGTGCCCACCATCGACACTCCGCTTGGAATGGTGGGCACGCTTCGCTTTGCCCACCCTACGAGTATTACTTCCCCGCCTGCGCGTAGCCGAGACATGTCCGCACGATCTGGCCGCAGACGGCATCCCGCGCGTCGCCGATGTCGGTATTCCCGGCGTATTGCACCTCCGCGACCTTGCCGCCGACGAAGCGGAGCTGCACGCGGCAATAGCCGTTCAACGGCTGGCCGCCGATGTTCAGCCCGGGTGGGATCGTGAGGGCTGGCGGCGCTATACCGCCGGGCGCACTGGCGGCATGCTCATACATCCAGATTTCGCCGGTGCCGTCCTTGGTGGTTCCAGTCGGCAGCCCCGCGCACATCCGGATGTTCGATTGATTAAGTCCGATCAGGCTTTCCCGGCCGCGCCGCGCCCATTCGGCGTCCCGTTCGGCACAGCCGGCCAGGACGAGGGGTGCCAGGATAAGCATCCGCAGGCGAAGTCGCATCGGTACCGATTCAGTGACTGGATTTGCAGCGACGATATCGCGTTGCGAATTTGCGTTGCAGTGGACGTGCTGCTCGCCTCCATGCGCGGCCGGCATGGATCAAAAGCCGAGGTGGCACGTTATCGACGCCCACTTTACCAATGCGCCGTAAATTTCCCCTCCCGCAGGAACGCAATCGTCTGCGCGATCGCCGCGTCATTGCGCACCAGCCATGGATGTGACGTGCGCACGACAATATGATCGGTCATGCCGTCGAGCTTGGTGTTCGCGACCGACACACGACCGTCATGTGGCCGCGGCAGGAAGGCCGAGGCGACAGGGTAGATTGAGCGGTTCCCGGCGATGATGCCAACCGGATAGTCGATCGGCGGCAGCAGCGCCATGGTCGCAAGATCGCGCAGCGTGCCAAGCTGCTGCCCGGCCGGGCCAAAGAAGGCGCGATACAGCACGACATTCTTCAAGCGGTCCGCGATCTCGCTACCGCCGTTGGGCGTCCCCAGCATCATCACGCGCCCGAGATTGTGCGGCCGGTGTTTGGCGAGATAGACGCGCGCCAGCAGTCCGCCCATGGAATGGCAGACGAAGTGCACTCGGCCACCAAGACGGCCTGCGAAAGTTTCGATCGCGGGATGGATGTCTTCCGCCAGCGCCTCAAGCGGTTTGCGGCGGCTGGCGTAGTCGAGATTGAGCGTTGTATATCCGGCGCGCTCGATCGCGCTTTCCATCTTGCGGAACGAACGCGCGGTCCGGCTGATGCCGTGCAGGAGGACGACGCCGTCCCGTGCTGGCGTCGTCCCAAGTGTGCTCACTTATATTCGCGTTCCTGCCACCACGGGAAATAGTCGGGCATGTCGGACGAGACCTTGTTCTTGAATTGCGCGGGGCGCTTTTCCAGGAACGAGACCACGCCTTCCTTGACGTCGTCCGAACGGCCGCGGGCGTAGATGCCGCGGCTGTCGACCTTGTGCGCTTCCATCGGATCGTCGGCGCCGAGCATGCGCCACATCATCTGCCGGATCAGCGCCACCGAGACCGGCGCGGTCTTGGCGGCGATCTCCTTGGCCAGCGCGCGGGCGGTCGGCAACAGCTCGTCCGGCGGCACCACCTTGCTGACGAGACGGCCGGCAAGCGCCTCCTGCGCGGGGAAGACGCGGCCGGTGTAGCACCACTCCAGCGCCTGCGAGATGCCGACGATGCGCGGCAGGAACCAGCTCGAGGCCGCCTCCGGCACGATGCCACGTTGGGAGAACACGAAGCCGAACCGCGCGGCCTCGCTCGCAATGCGGATGTCCATCGCAAGCTGCATGGTGACGCCGATGCCGACCGCGGGCCCGTTCACCGCCGCGATCACCGGCTTCAGGCTCTTGAAGATGCGCAGCGTCACCTGGCCGCCGCCGTCGCGCACATTGGGATCGCTGTAATCGACCGCGCCGCTCGGCAGCCGCTTCACCGGTCCGCGCCGCGCATCGCGGTCAAAGGTGTTGGCGCCGGAGGAGAGATCGGCGCCCGCGCAGAAGGCGCGGCCCTCGCCGGTGACGATGATGGCGCGGATGTCGTCGTCCTTGTCGGCGGCATCGAAGGCATCGATCAGCTCCTGCTGCATCGTCGCGTTGAAGGCGTTGAGCTTGTCCGGCCGGTTCAGCGTGATCGTGAGGATCTGCTCGGCGACCTCGTACTTGATCGTCTCATACGCCATGGTGGTTGTTTCCTTCCTTGTGTCTGTTCGTTGCGTCCCAGCGCAAGTCATCGTCATGCCCGGGCTTGACCCGGGCATCCACGTTCTTGCTTTCTTGCAAGCGTATAGACGTGGATGGCCGGGACAAGCCCGGCCATGACGGAGTGCGGAGATTATTTCTCAGGCGGCTGCGGCCAGGGGCGTTGCGGGCCGCGCAGGGCCTCGAACGCCTTGCCCATGCCGAGCACGCCGATGTCGTCGAAGCGGCGGCCGATGATCTGCACACCGATCGGAAAGCCGTTTCTGTCGTAGCCGCCGTTGATCGACAGCGCCGGGTTCTCCGACATATTCCACGGTACGGTATAGCAGATGTGCTCGAACGGCCTGTCGGGATCGTTGAGCGGAGCGGGGAGCTCGGCCGCGAAGTTCACCACCGGCGAGACCGGCGAGATGATGTAGTCGAAATCGCAGAACAGTTTGGCTGCGGCGGCGCGGATCGCCATGGTCTGGTTGAAGCCGCGGATGACGTCCACGCCCGACAGCTTCGCGCCGGCCTCGCCCCATTTGTAGATATAGGGCAGCACCTTTGCGCGCTCTTCCGCCGAGAGCTTCGAAAGATCGTCCCACATCCGCGCGCGCCAGAAATTGTCGAGACCCTCGAGCATTTGCCGGGTGAAGAAGCCGTCGATCTCGGTGACGACGGCGCCTGCGGATTCGAAGGTTTTCGCCGCCTTCACCACGACGTCGCGCACTTCCTTCTCGAGCGCCTGGCCGACGTCGAGATCGAGCATCAGGCCGAGGCGCATCTTGCGCGGCGACTTCTCCAGCGTCTTCCAGTTGATCTCATGCGCCGGCAGGCTCATGCCGTCGCGGCGATCGGGGCGCGACAGCACGCTCATCATCAGCGCGGCGTCGTCGACGGTGCGGGTCATCGGGCCCGCGACGCGGCCGACATAGGGCGGATCGATCGGGACGCGCCCGAGGCTCGGCTTCAGTGCGACCAGGCCGCACCAGCATGCCGGCAGGCGCACCGAGCCGCCGATGTCGGTGCCGAGATGCAGCGGCCCATAGCCGGCCGCAGCGGCCGCACCTGCGCCCGCGCTCGAGCCGCCGGGATTCTTGCTGAGGTCCCAGGGGTTGCGGGTGAGGGGATGGAACGAAGAGAGCCCAGAGGACAGCATGCCGTAATCCGGCATCGTGGTTTTGGCGAAGATCACCGCGCCCGCTTCGCGCAAGCGTGCCGCAGGAGGCGCATCCTTCTCCGCCGGCACGTGCTTGACGCTGGCGGCACCGAGCGGCACCGGCTGGCCTTTGGTGGCGATATTGTCCTTGATCGTGACCGGCACCCCGTCGAGCGTGCCCATCGGCTCGCCGGCCTGCCAGCGGTCGGTCGAGGCCTTGGCCACTGCGCGCGCGCCATCCGGGTCGTACAGGTAGAGCGCCTTGATGTGCGGTTCCCACTGCGCGACATGCGCGATCACCTCGTCCAGCACCTCCAGCGGCGAGAACTGCTTGGCGCGGTAGCCCGCGATCAGGTCGGTGGCGGAAAGGTCGTGCAGCGAGGTGACGGCTTCTTCGGGGGCTGGTTTATGCATGGGCACCTACCGGCAAACGAGTCTCGATGATGCGTGCGAACATGCTGGCGCCAACAGGCAGAATCTTGTCGTCGAGGACATAACCGGGATTGTGCACCGGCACCGAGCCATAATGGCCGACCCAGAAATAGGCACCGGGCACCGCCATCATCATGTCGGCAAAATCCTCGCTGCCCATCTTCGGCTGCGAGTGGGTGATCACCTTCGACGGATCGACCACCGTGCGCGCGACCTGCTCGACCACCCTGGACTGTTCCTCCTGGTTGACGAGCACGCTGAAACCGTCGCGGATGTCGACGGCGATCTCGGCCTGGAATGTCGCGGCAATGCCGGCGCAGATCGCCCGCATGCGTTCGCGGATCAGCGCGCGCACCTCGTCGGAGAAGGCGCGCACGGTGCCGCACAGCTTCGCATCGCCGGGAATGACGTTGTAGGCCGAGCCCGAGTGGATTTGCGTGATCGACAGGACCGCTGCCTGCAGCGGATCGACATTGCGGCTGACGATGGTCTGCAGCGCCTGGCCGAGCGTCATCGCGATCACGACAGCATCCTTGGAGCGCTCCGGCATCGCGCCATGCGCGCCATAGCCCTGGATGGTGATGTCGAAGAAATCAGCGCCGGCCATTGCCGGCCCCGGCAGGACCGCGATCTCGCCGTGGTCCAGATCTGGCGCATTATGCAGGCCATAGATCTCGTCGCAGGGAAACTTTTCGAACAGACCGTCCTTGATCATGGCGCGGGCGCCGCCAAGGCCTTCCTCTGCCGGCTGGAAGATGAAATGCACGGTGCCGTCGAAATTGCGGGTTTCGGCGAGATAGCGCGCACTGCCGAGCAGCATGGTGGTGTGGCCGTCATGGCCGCAGCCGTGGAAGCGGCCGGGAATGGTCGAGCGCCATTTCAGGTTGGTGTTTTCCTCCATCGGCAGCGCGTCCATGTCGGCGCGCAGGCCGATGCGCTTGCCGCCATTGCCCTTGCCCTTGAGCACGCCCACGACGCCGGTGCCGCCGAGGCCGCGATGCACCTCGATGCCCCAGCTCGCGAGCTTCTCGGCGACGATGCCGGAGGTGCGGACCTCCTCAAAGCCGATCTCGGGATGGGCATGGAAATCCCGACGGATCGCCGTGAGTTCGTCGGCAAAGCCTTCGATGCGTTCGATGGTGGGCATTTGGTCCTTATCCGGTTGAACGTGACGTGTTGACAGGAGTGAAGGCGGGGCCGTTCGGCTTGATACGGATTCCCGGCCGTAATTTGGTCCACGGCAGCGAGGTGGTGTCGGCCGGCATCGCGCCGGGTGCGGCGCAGATCAAGAGCTTCTCGGCGATCGGCTCGAAATCGGCGCGGAAATGCACCGAGCTCTTGTTGACGAGGACCGCCTGCTTGGTCGGCTCGATACCGACATAGCGGTACATCGCCTGGTCGGCGAGCTGCGCCTTGTGCGAGCTGACGACCACTCTGACATCGCCGATGCGCAGGCACGCCGATGGTCCCATGTCCATGTCGCGGCCGCCATAATAGGGGCCGGGCGCCACGAACTTTCCATCCGAGAGCTGCTCGACGACGAAGGTTTCCTTGTAGGGCGCATCGCCCGGGATGCCCGACTTGCCGCCGAGCGCGAGCGTTACGGTGGCGCCGACGCCCGCGGCATGCGCCGCCTTCGCCGATTGGGGGTCGTAGATCACGCCGGTTGCGGCGCGGATCGCATTGTTGCGCACCAATGCGCGCAGCATCCCTGTGGTGTCGGAGTCGCCGCCGGCGCCGGGATTGTCCTGGGTGTCGGCAATGATGATCGGCCTGGTCGCGGTCTTTGCCAATTCCATCGCATGGCGCACACCGTCGTCGGGTGAATAGATGCGGCCGTCGAAATCGTCCTCATGGTCCGCGATCAGCGCGGCAAGCTTGTCGGCGGCGGCATCGGCGTCGGCCTGTGTCCTGCCGTAAGCGAACACGCTCGGGCCGCAATGTTCGAAATCGGCCGCGGGAAAGCCCGGCGCAAAGGACAGGGTCGGCACCGCATCGCTCTCCATCGCGGCGAGCTTCTCGTAGATGCCTCTGGTCGGCTGGTCATTGGTGCACTGCCAACTGATCGGGATCAGGAACGGCAGTTGCCGGAACGCTTTTGCAAAGCGCTGCCTGGTCTTCAGCAGCAGCGCGAGATGTCTTGCGGATGCGCGGCCGGTGTCGGCCATGTCGACATGAGGATAGGTGCGGTAGGCGATCAGCGCATCGGCATGCTCGACCATCTCAGGCGTGACATTGGCGTGCAGATCGAGACTTGCGACAAGCGGCACGTCCTTGCCAATCACGTTGCGCACGCGCGCCAATATCTCGCCTTCGCCGTCGTCGAGATGCTCGGTCACCATCGCGCCGTGCAGGTCGAGATAGACAGCATCGAGCGGGCCTGCACTGGCGATGCCGTCGATCATTTTCTTGACGATACGCTCGAACGCATCTTCGGTCACATGGGCGGACGGGCTGGCGCCGCAGGAGATCGTGGGGATCAATTCCCAGCCATTGGCTTCGGCGGCTTCGACGAAGCCGGCTAGCCCGACATTGATCTTGCGCATCACCTTCAACACGTCGGCGCCGTGCGCCATCGATGGCCAGCCGCCGCCATGCACGAAATCATCATAGGTCGCTTTGGTCGGCGCGAAGGTATTGGTCTCGTGCAGGAAGCCGCCGACGGCGATACGGGTCATTGATCAGGGTCTCGTAAAGAGGTCGTGGGGCGCGACGTTAAGCGTGTCGCTGCGGCCAGCGCAAGCCGCGAAGCATTCCGGATTTGCATGCCGCATGGGCGTTGGGAAGTGGCCAAGCTGTCGTTGCAAGGACAGCGGTCAAGACACAGTCATTCCGGGGCGATGCGCTAGCATCGAACCCGGAATCTCGAGATTCCGGGTTCGCGTCTGCGACGCGCCCCGGAATGACAGCGTATAGCGACTATTCCGCAGCCTCAGCTACCGGCCGGAAATTGGCAAAATCCCAGCCGCGGCCGGGTGCGGCATCAAGTAGCGCCCTGGTGTAAGCCTCTTTCGGGTGAGTGAGCACTTCCGCCGCCGGCCCCTGTTCGACGACGCGGCCATGCTGCATCACAACGACATCGTCGCAGATTTGCGCCGCAACGCGCAAATCGTGGGTGATGAACAGCAGCCCGATGCCGAGCCGCTTCTGGATCTCATCCAGGAGATCCAGCACCTGCGCCTGCACGGAGACGTCGAGCGCGGACACCGCCTCGTCTGCCACCAGCACCTCAGGGTCGAGCGCCAGCGCGCGCGCAATCGCAATGCGCTGGCGCTGGCCGCCGGAGAACTGGTGCGGATAGCGCGAGATCGCGTCCGCCGGCAAATGCACCAGCTCGAGCAGTTCGCGCGCTTTGCTCAGCGCCTCCTTGTGCGGCATGCCGTAATTGATCGGGCCTTCCGCGATCGACTCGCCGACGGTGACGCGCGGGTTGAGCGAGCGGTAGGGATCCTGGAAGATGATCTGGATCTTCTTGCGGTGCGGCTGCAACAGCCGCCGCGACAATTCGGAGATTTCGCGGCCCACCAGCCGCACGCCGCCGGAGGTCGGGTCGATCAGGCGCACGATGCAGCGCGCCACTGTCGATTTGCCCGAGCCGCTTTCGCCGACGATGCCGAGCGTGCGACCCTTGCGCAAGGTCAGCGTGACATCCTTGGCGGCCGCGACCTCGCGGATTTTGCCGAGGAGGGAGCGCTCGCGATAGACCTTGCAGAGTTCGTTGGCTTCCAGCACCACCGGCTCCCTGGTCTCCTCGCGCGGCGGCCGCGGCACCAGGCTCGGCACCGAAGCGAGCAGGTTGCGGGTATATTCCATCGATGGATTGCGCAGGATGCCGTCCAGCGGCCCGCTCTCGACCAGCCGGCCGTGACGCATCACCGCGACGCGGTCGGCGATCTCAGCGACGACGCCCATGTCGTGGGTGATGAACAGCACGGCGGTGCCGTGATCGCGCTGCAGGTCGCGGATCAAGGTGAGGATCTGCTTCTGCGTGGTGACGTCGAGCGCGGTGGTCGGCTCGTCCGCGATCAGAAGCTTCGGCTCCAGCACCAGCGCCATGGCGATCATGATGCGCTGGCGCTGTCCGCCGGAGAGCCGGTGCGGGTAGGAGGCGAAGATGCGCTCCACGTCGGGCAGCCGCACATGCTCCATCATCGCCAGGATCTTCTGCCGCCGCGCGCGGGCGTCGAGATTGGTATGCACGCGCAGGACTTCGTCGATCTGGCGGCCGACCGGCACCACCGGGTTGAGCGCCGTCATCGGCTCCTGGAAGATCATCGCCATCCGCGTGGCGCGCAATTGCCGCAAGCGGCGGTCGCTTGCGGTGAGCAATTCCTCGCCCACCAGCTTGACGCTGCCACCGGTTGGTATCAGCGAGCCCTTCTGCAACAGGCCCATCACCGTGAGCGAGGTCACCGACTTGCCGGAGCCGCTTTCGCCGACCAGGCACAGCGTCTCGCCTTCTCGGACCTGCAGCGAAATGCCGTCGATGATGCGGCTTGCGCCCGGCTTCTTGCCGAGGGCGACGACGAGATTGTCGATGTCGAGGACGATGTCGGTCATTCAGTTACTCTCTCGTCATTCCGGGGCGCGCGAAGCGCGAGCTATGATGTGCAATTGCACATCAGAGAATCCATCGGGCCACAAGTGCAAGCGGAGAAATGGATTCCGGGTTCGCGCTTGCGCGCGCCCCGGAATGACGGAGCAAATGGCTTCGTCACTTCCCACTCCCCCGCTGCTTCATGCGCGGATCGAGCGCATCGCGTGCGGCGTCGCCGATCAGGTTCACGGAGAGGATCGCGATCGATAGCAAGAGGCCGGGCCAGAAGATCAGGGACGGCTTGATCTGAAAGTAGGCGCGGCCCTCGGCCATGATGTTGCCCCAGGTTGGCGTTTCCGGCGAGATGCCGGCGCCGAGGAACGACAGGATCGCTTCGGTCAGCACGGCGGAGGCGCAGACATAAGTGCCCTGCACGATCAGCGGCGCGATCGTGTTCGGCATCAGGTGCCGCCACATGATCTTCGGCAGGCTGGAGCCGAGCGAGATCGCGGCTTCCACATAGGGCTCCTCGCGTGCGGTGAGCACCACCGAGCGCACCAATCGCGCCACCCGCGGCACTTCGGGAATGGTGATCGCCACCAGCACGGTCCAGACGCTTGCGCCCGACAGCGAGACCACGGCGATCGCGAGCAGGATGCTCGGGATCGCCATCAGGCCATCCATGATCCGCATCATCACCGCGTCGACCCATTTGAAGAAGCCGGAGACGAGGCCGAGCACGAGCCCGATGCTGATCGAGAACACGGCGGCACCGAGCCCGATCAGAAGCGAGATCCGGCCGCCATAGATGATCCGTGACAACAGGTCGCGACCATAGGCGTCGGTGCCGAGCGGAAACTCAGCGCTGGGCGGCTTCAGTCGCAGTGCCGGTGCGAGTTGCACCGGGTCATGCGGCGCAAGCCATGGCGCGAAGATCGCCATCAGGATGATCAGCGACAGGCAAATCGTGGCGCCCGTCATGATCGGCGTCGAGGTCAAAAATCCGAATCGTGGCCGCAGCGGTGTCGTGATCGGAAGCGACGACTCGGGAAGGGTATCGATCGCCATCAGTAGCGGATCCTTGGATCGAGCAGGGTATAGGCGAGGTCGATGAGCAGGTTGACGGCGACATAGATGCCCGACGTCAACAGGATCATGGCCTGGATCACCGGATAGTCGCGCGCCAGCACCGCATCGACGGTGAGACGGCCGATGCCGGGCAGATTGAACACGCTCTCGGTGACGACGACGCCGGAGATCAGCAGCGCAAAGCCGCTGCCGATCACTGTGATGACAGGCACCGCGGCGTTGCGCAGCCCGTGCCGCAGCAGCACGCCCATCTCGCCGATGCCTTTTGCGCGGGCGGTGCGGATGTAATCCTCACCCATCACATCAAGCATCGAGGCCCGCGTCATGCGTGCGATCAGCGCGACATAGATGAAGGAGAGGGCGCAAGTCGGCAGGATGATGCGCTCGAAGAACGGACCGAAACCCGCGGTGATGCTGCGAAAACCCTGCACCGGCACCCAGCGAAGGTCGATCGCGAAGATCTGGATCAGCACATAGCCGATCACGAACACCGGCACCGAGAAGCCGAGCACCGACAGTCCCATCACGAAGCGGTCGATCCAGGTGCCGTGCTTCCAGGCCGCGATCACGCCGAGCGGCACCGCAACCACGATCGAAAGCACAATGGTGGAGAGCGCGATCGAGATCGACGGCTCGATGCGCTGGCTGATCATCTTCAGCACCGGCACGTTCGAGATCAGGGACACGCCGAGATCGCCGTGCAGGAGTTTTCCGATCCAGGTGAAGAACTGGATGTGGAGCGGCTCGTTGAGCCCGAGTGAGGTCCTGATCCGTTCGAGCTGCTCCGGCGTCGCATTGTCGCCGGCGAGGATCGCCGCAGGATCACCCGGCGTCAGCCGCAGCAAGAGGAACACGAACAGCGCCACCACGCCCATCACGGGAATAGCGGCAAGGATTCGGCGAAGCAGATATCCCAGCAATGTCGATCCGTCAGATTAGGGTCAGTTAAGAGTGACGTCGGCCGTTAACCTGAGTTCCGTCACCTGCGTAGCATTTCAGCAATTCCCATGCCATCGGGCGCCGATGCGTCTTCAAACTCCCGTCATTCCGGGATGGCTCCGGAATGACCCGCCACACTTTAGTAGCGTAGCCCGGATGGAGCGCAGCGCAATCCGGGGTCTTCGCTTCCCCCGGGTTACGCTTTCGCTTCACCCGGGCTACAGGTCACTGCAAGGTTGCCAATAACCCTGCCATCAGCCGGCCGCGCTCGGCAAGGCTGTCCACTTCTATATGTTCATTGAGCGTGTGTGCATCGGCACCGCGCACGCCGAGGCCGTCGAGCGTGGGCACGCCCATCGCCCCGGTGAAATTGCCGTCGGAACCGCCGCCCTTGCTGCCGTGGGGTAGCTTCAAGCCCATCCCTTCCGCAAGCGCGCGGGCCTTTTCATAGAGCGCCATGGTGCCGGCATCCGGCTCCCACACCGGGCGGGTGACGCCGCGCGTCACCGTGAAGGTGACGTCATTCGACGTGCCCGACAGCGCCAGCATGCGCTCGACGCCGCGGTCGAGATCGGCCTGGCGCTTGGCCATGCTCAGCGCTTCGCCGGTGCAGGTGGTGGCGACGCAATTGACCCATTGGCCGCCATGCACGATGCCGACCGAGAAGGTGCAGTCCTCCGTCGTCATGCCGTCGATCGCGAGGATCTGCCGCGCCATCTCACGGATCGCCGAACGGCCGGAAGAGAGTGTCGCGCCGGCATGGCTCGGCCGTCCCGTTGCCTCCAGGTTGAAGCGGGCGATCGCATAGCGGCCGGTGACAACGCCGTTGTCGGCGGTGCCCGGCTCCGGCACCAGCACATATTTATTGCGCGCGGCTTCGGCCTCGATGATGTCGCGCGTCGACGGCGTGCCGACTTCCTCGTCCGGCGTGAACAGCACGGTGATCGGCAATGGTGTCGTGAAGGAGGCGCGGATCAATTGCCGGATTGCTTCCAAGGTTAGATAATTGCCGCCCTTCATGTCGAAGATGCCGGGGCCGAAACATTTGTTGCCTTCGCGCCGCCACTTCAGCTTCTCGAGGGTGCCGACCGGGTGCACCGTGTCGAGATGGCCCGCGATCAGGATGCCGGGCTCGCCGAACTTCGGATGGGGAAAGCGCGCGCGCACGCAGCCGGCAAAGCCTTGGCGGCCGGCGATGCGCTCGATCGTCGCACCCATGATCGCCATCTCGCGCGCCGCAAGGTCGAGCATGCGCTCGACGGCGGCGGCGTCCCAGGTCGGGCTTTCGCACTCCACCCAGCTACGCAGGCCCTGCAGCATCACTTCGGAATCAAAAGGAAGATTGGCTGGATTCATGAGGTCCCTCTGTTCGTTGCTGCAGGCGCGTAATGCCGTCAGATCGCGACCGGCGAAATCGGCCTTTCGAAGTTGTAGCGTCAAACGCGGTGAGCCGCACCATTCGTTTGTGTACATCCGATCTCGACCAAACCGGATTGACGCAATACACGCTTGGTGCAAGTCTCAAATTTGCAGGTCTTGCAGCATGTTAGGTTCGCCTAAATAACGGACCGACTGCACAACGAATAAGCCGGCTTTGATCAGTTTCACGTCAGGAGAGACAGGAATGTTCCAAACGTCCAGTTGGAAGCGCAGGGCGCTGTCGTCAGCGTTATCAATCGTTGCGCTTTCGGTGGCGCTGAGCGCGCAGGCGCTCGCGGCCGGCAAGACCATCACCGCGGTGATGCATTCGGACTTGCGCGTGATCGATCCGATCATGACCACGGCCTACATCACCCGCGATCACGGCTACATGGTCTATGACACGCTGCTCGCGACCGACTCCAATTTCAAGATCCAGCCGCAGATGGCGGACTGGAAGGTCTCCGACGACAAGCTCACCTATACTTTCACGCTGCGCGACGGCTTGAAGTGGCATGACGGCACGCCGGTGACGGCGGAAGATTGCGTCGCCTCGCTGCAGCGCTGGGGCAAGGTCGACGGGATGGGCCAGAAGCTGCAGGACTTTACCGAAAGCCTCACCGCAACCGATGCCAAGACCATCACGCTGAAGCTAAAGGAGCCCTACGGTCTGGTGCTGGATGCGATCGGCAAGCCGTCCTCGCGCGTGCCGTTCATGATGCCGAAGCGTCTTGCCGAGACACCGCCGGACAAGCCGATCCCCGAGCAGATCGGCTCCGGTCCGTTCAAATTCGTGCAGGCCGAATTCCAGCCCGGCGTGAAGGCGGTCTATGAGAAGTTCAAGGACTATGTGCCGCGCAAGGAGCCGGCGAACTGGATCGCCGGCGGCAAGGTCGTGAAGGTCGACCGCGTCGAATGGATCACGATGCCGGACGCGCAAACCGCGATGAACGCGCTACAGTCGGGCGACATCGACTTCATGGAGAATGCGCCGCTCGACATGCTGCCGGTGCTGGAGGCGAACAAGGATCTCAAGATCGAGGTTCTCAACAAGTTCGGCTATCAGACGCTGGGGCGCATGAACTTCCTCTATCCGCCCTTCGACAACGTCAAGGTCCGACGTGCGGCGTTCCTGGCGATGAAGCAGAAGGATGTGCTCGACGCACTGGTGGGCAATCCCCAGTACTATAAGATCTGCGGCGCCATCTTCGGGTGCGGCACGCCGCTGGAGACCGATGTCGGTGCCGAGACGCTGGTGAAGGGCAACGGCATGGCGGAGGCAAAGAAGCTGCTGGCCGAATCCGGCTATGACGGCACGCCGATCGTGATCATGGCGCCCGGCGATGTGAGCACGCTGAAGGCGCAGCCGATCGTCGCCGCGCAGTTGCTGCGCGAGGCCGGCTTCAAGGTCGATTTGCAGGCCACCGACTGGCAGACCGTGGTGACCCGCCGCGCCAGCCAGAAGCCACCGAAAGAGGGCGGCTGGAACATGTTCTTCACCAATTGGGTCGCGGCCGACATCGCCAATCCGATCGTGAATGCCTCGGTCAACGGCCGCGGCAAGAATGGTGGCTGGTTCGGCTGGGCTGAGAACGCCAAGATCGAGGACCTGCGCGACAAGTTCGCGCGCGCCTCCTCGCTCGACGAGCAGAAGAAGATCATCGCCGAATTTCAGAAGGAAGCCTACGACCAGGTGCTTTATATCCCGCTCGGCCAGTACCTGAATCCGAGCGCCTGGCGCAAATCGCTCACCGGCGTGCTCGACGGCCCGGCGACCCCGATCTTCTGGAACATCGACAAGAGCGAGTAGGGCTGCATCGAATGATAAAGCAAAATGGCCGGGCTCAGCCCCGGCCATTTTCATTGAGCGAGCGGGTTTCGTCCGCGCTCAGCAGTGACTCTCGCGCACGCGTTCCAACCCTTCGTTCAGAAGCGGCGGAGCGGGTTCCGGCAGCGAAGCCGGCCCGCGCGTCTCCTGCTTCTGCTCTTGCGGTTCCGGATGCTGTTCCGCCGCCCGTTGTTCCCCTGGATAGTCTTTCGCCATGTCATCGCACTCCAATGCTGCAGTACAACATTTTCGGCGAGAGAATGTTCCGCACCGCTGCGCGCACGGCGATGGTCTCTAATGTCCGAATTTACGGGAACACAGTCATCGTCGCGAAATCGCCGAGTGCCGTGCCTGGCGACATCGAGGCGGCGTACAACGCGACGAGAAACAGCCTCGATAAGAACAGAACACCAATGATGATCGCTACGCGGCCGATCCAGGCCGTCTTCACCGCAAGCCGATCCCGCTCCGAACTTGCCATCGTCACATCTCCAATCCATACGCGTTGAGATTTGACAGCCGCAAGATTGCGGTCGGCGCGCAAAGACTAGGTTTCGGTGGCAGGCGTTGATGTGATCCCAGCCACACCTGACGGGAACGTGATGAGTGAGCGCGCGCGAGCATGCTGTTGCCTCACCGCAACTCGAACGTTCTCGTGCTCTCGCCAGCAATCAAACGGTGCTGATTTACGCTTTGCGTCGAGTTGTTTCGGACGATCTTGTGAGAGTGGCGTGCAGTGATGCGATCGGATGCATCATGGTCTCAAGGCGCGCTCAAAAAAATCTGGCTCAAGCGACCGCACGCACGTTCATCTCTACGACCTGCTCGTCCGCCGCTTTTTGCGCGGAATGGGCTTGGCATAGTAAGGATTGACCACGCACTGAGCCGCCCGGCCGGAGGCTGATGCCTGACACTGGGGTATCGAGGTGTAGCGACATTCGAAGTAGTAATCCACCATGCCCTGGTAGATCTGCAGGCAGACCGGATAGTTCGGATCGTAAGTCTGGGCCTGGGCTGGCGTTGTCTTGCCGAGCATAACGACTGCCAGGATAGCCAAAGCCAGAATGCGCATCATGATATCCTCGTTCCTGGTAGGTTATGGTCTCGGTCCAGACCGCCATGTGCCGGCTGACTTGCCGGCTCTGGTCGTGTCGTCGTCGTCCTAGCCAAAGCGAGATTCGTCTGATTCGATTGGTGCGGGCGGTGGGACTCGAACCCACACGACGTTGCCATCGAGGGATTTTAAGTCCCTTGCGTCTACCAATTCCGCCACGTCCGCGTTCGTCGGGAGAAGGATATCTAGCGCGTTTGGTGACGAAGTGGAAACAGGATAATTGTTTGCCGAATACACGTTATTTCAACAGTTTAACGCGTAATGCGACGACGCCACGTCTTGCGTATCGCACTGCGCGGTGGCCGCCCAGCCTCAATCCCGACATTTCCCGCTGCTTTAGCCAATCTCAACACTTAACCGTTTATCAAGGCGCTATGTCCATCCGCACCTTCCGCCACCTGCCGCCGCGCGCGGCCGTGACCGCCGCGCTGCTTGCGCTTGGCGGCCTGCTTTGCGGCTGCGCCCAGATGGGCGAGACGCTCAGCCCGGCCTTCGTCGATCCCGCGAAATACGATCTTTACGACTGCAAGCAACTCGAAACGGAGCGCGCGGCGCTGACGTCGCGCGCGGCGGAGTTGCAGGGGCTGATGTCGAAGGCGGAGACCGGGGTCGGCGGCGCCGTGGTGGCGGAGGTGGCCTACCGCAACGATTACGTCGCGGTGCGCGCGCAGCAGAAGCTCGCCGAGGAAAACTGGCGACGCAACAGATGCCATGAGACGATCGTGGCGGCGCCGGCGCCGATCGTGCCACCGGCGCCCGCCCGAGGCGCGCGTTCGCGCTGAATCGCGCCTTCACGCCCGCCAATCATAGATCCAGTCCTGCCGCGCCCGCATTCGCTGCGGACCCATCGCCCGGATGACGAGATCGCGCGTCAGCGCCATCGGTCCTGTGAGGTGATAGATGCGCCCTTGTCGCTGCGCGGTGCGCGCCACCCGATCGACGCGCCCGCGGCGCAGCCTGGTGTAGCGCTTCAGCGCCGCGGGAATGCCGGAGATGTCCTCGCCGGTGCAGCCAGAGAGGCAGTTGGCAAGCACGGCGGCGTCCTCGATCGCCATGCCCGCGCCTTGCGCAGCAAAGGGCAGCATCCCGTGCACGGCGTCGCCGAGCAGGGCGACCGCGCCCGCGCTCCATTCGCTGACCTCGGGCATCGTGAACAGCGCCCAGCGCCGCCATTCCTCGACCGCGCCGATCAGCGTCCGCGCGCTGTCGGGCCAATCGGCGGAGAACGCGTTCTTGATCTCGCCCGCATCGCCGGCCTCGCTCCAGCCCGGCCGGTTCCAGGTTCCCGGCACGATCGCGACCACATTGATCCGTCGTGCTGCGGCGATCGGATAGGCGACCAGATGCGCGTTCGGTCCCATCCAGAGTTGCACCCGCGGCGAGGCGGATTCGCGCGGCAGCGCCTTCGCATCGAGCGTGCCGCGCCAGGCGATCAGCCCGGAAAACCGTGGATGCAGTTCCGGGAACAGGCGGCTGCGCACGGACGACCGGATGCCGTCGGCGCCGATCAGCGCCGCCGCCAACTCATGCTGCCGCGCGTCGCCGCACCGCGCGGCCACCGTCAGTCCTCTGGCGTGGTCGGCGACATCCTCGAACTGCCAGCCCAGGCGGAGTTCGATGTCGGGATGATCCTCAACCTCTGCCTGCAGCGCTCCTTGCAAATCGGCGCGATGCACCACCCAATAGGGTGAGCCGGCGCGCGTGCTCGCGGCCTCGCCGAGCGGCAGGCGGGCGATCTCGCCACCCGCGCGCGCGCTGAGAACGCTGATCGCTTCCGGCGTCACCGCGCGCGGCGCAAGCCGCGGTTCGAGGCCGAGACCGACCAGGACGCTGCTGGCATTGGGTGAAAGCTGCAGGCCCGCGCCGACTTCCTCCAGCCGCGGCGCCTTTTCCAGGATGACGACACGAAAGCCCTTCGCCGCGAGCGCCAGCGAAGCTGTCAGTCCTCCGATCCCGGCACCAGCGACGACAACGGTGCGCGTGATCGCCACGGATCAATCAGCCATGAGCAGTCAGGCGACTTTGTCCTTCAGCACGCATTCGGGCGGGCGGGCTTCGCCGGCCGCGAGATCGGGCGCGAAGCGATACAGCGTCGAGCAGTAGGGGCAGATGATCTCGTTGTCATTGCCGAGATCGAGGAATACATGCGGATGGTCGAACGGCGGGTTCGCGCCCACGCACATGAACTCCTGCGAGCCGATCTCGATCACCGAGACTCCGGCATCGTTATGGAAGTGCGGGACGACGTGGTCGGACATATCTTCACCTTGGGATGGCAATAACGGACGGACGCAATTAACGCGATGCGGCACTGCGAAATGCCCGGCACCATACTGGCGGGTGGAGTTGATTCCTAGAGCCCCGACCATCCATTTGCTCATGCAAATTCGACACAATCTTGTCGTCGGAGAGAAGCCCTTCTTTCGTCGGGGCTGTTGTGTCTTAAAAACGGCACACTATTTCCAAGTTGAGCAAAACCCTGGGTTTTATCGAATGAAGCGAGCGCGGGTCAGTATAGGGGTGGCAGGGATGCTGGTGAGCATCGCCGCCGGCGTCGCGCTGTGGCCGTATGCCAGCGACGCGTATGCCATGCTGGCCGCACAAGACGAGCCGGCGCAATTGGCCGACCTGCAGATCAGTTCTGCTTTACGGAATGACGAGCGCCTGATCGAGCAGAATATCGAGCAGGCGCTGGCTGCTGATGACGCCGATCTCGCCAACAGCTTTCTCGAACTCGCGCGTGAGAAGAATGTCGCAATCAGCGATGGACTGACCACGCGCGTGAACGATGCGGTTGCGGAAGCGAGCTCGACCTCGCATGTCGCCAAGCGCTTTGCCACGGGCCTCGTCACCGGCACCGCGGACGATCTCGCCAGCCTGTCCGGCACGGTCGCGGGTGATCTTTTTGTTTTCGGCGATGTCAGGGATGTCGTGCGCGAAGGCAAGCATCTGGCGATGGGCGAGGAGACCGATCATCTCATTCTTGGCCTCGCCGCCGCCGGCCTTGCAGTGACGGCTGCGACCTATGTTTCCGTCGGCGGTGTCGCGCCGGTGCGCGCCGGGCTGTCGCTGGTGAAGGATGCGCGCAAGGTCGGCCGGATCAGCGAGGGGCTCTCGGCCTGGGCTGGCCGCTCCGCGCGCCAGGTCGTGGATGCGCCGATGCTGCAGGAGGCGGTGGCCTCGGCTTCGGCGCTCCGTCCGGGCCAGACCATGACCGCGATCAAGGCGGCGTTCCGCGTGGAAAAGGCCGGGGCTCTGGTTCGCCTTGCCAAGGATGTCGGGCGCATCGGCGAAAAAGCCGGCACCCGCGGCGCGCTGGAGACGCTCAAGATCGCGGAGGGACCGAAGGATGTCGCGCGCGCCGCGCGGCTCGCGGAAGCAAAGGGCAGCCAGACCCGCGCGATCCTGAAACTGTTCGGCCGCGGCGCGCTGCTGCTTGCCGCCGGCGCCTTCAACCTCACTATGTGGCTGTTCGGCGCGCTGCTGACGCTGTTCGGCTTCCTGTCCTCAATCAAGGCAACCACCGAACGCCTGACGCTGGCATGGCTGCGCCGGAGCAAGGCGCGGCGCTTGCGGAAACAACTCGCGATGGCACAAGCGGCATCCGAGGCTGCGGTGGCGGGCGCTACCGCCTGCCGCTAAGCTCTGCGATCGTTCGCCGGTCGTCAATCCAAGAAAATCCCTCAAACAACGGAAGGCGCGATGCCGAGTTTTCATCACGGCGCTGTTGAGATCGCCTATCTCGACGAAGGCGAGGGCGATCCGATTTTCCTCGTGCACGGCTTTGCCTCGAGCAAGAACGTGAACTGGGTCTATCCCGGCTGGGTCTCGGAACTGCGCAAGGATGGCCGCCGCGTGATCGCGCTCGACAATCGCGGCCACGGCGAGTCCGCCAAGCTCTACGATCCCGCAGAGTACGACATCGCCATCATGGCAAGCGACGTGATCGCGCTGATGGATCATCTTGGCATCCCGCGCGCGGATATCATGGGTTATTCGCTGGGCTCACGGATGACGGCGGTGCTGGCGCACAACGAGCCGCAGCGGTTGCGCTCGGCGATTCTCGGCGGCATCGGCATCGGCCTGATCGAGGGCGGCGGTCCCGGGGAGAATGTCGCTGTCGCGCTGGAGGCGCCCTCGCTGGAGGATGTCACCGATCCGGTCGGTCGCACCTTCCGTGCCTTTGCCGATCAGACCCGCTCCGACCGCTCTGCGCTCGCCGCCTGCCTGCGCGGCTCGAGGCGGCTGATGACACGGCAGGAGGCCGCCGACATCGACGTGCCCGTCCTGATCGCGGTCGGCAGCAATGACGAGATCGCGGGCTCGGCCGAAGCGCTCGGCCGCGTCATCCCGCGGTCGCAAGTGCTTGCCATCCCGAACCGCGATCACATGCGGGCGGTGGGCGACAAGGTCTACAAGACCGGCGTGATCGACTTCCTGTCGCAAAGAGAATGATCTTCTACGCCAGGAGAATGTTCTTCTACGGAAATCGAACTTAAGCCTGCTTGATTTCCGGCAAATGCCGACCAATTGGATGTGACGTCTCCGCATAGCGGTTAAGCGAGGCTTATCCTTTGCCGAACCGCACCGGGACAAGCGTCGCTCAACCGTGCTATAGCGCACACCGAAACTGGGGCATGATCCGGAAAAGTGGGGACCGGTTCTCCAAGAAGATCATGCTCTGCAAAGATCACGCGAGGCCAGCCATGGCAGTGCATCAGGTCAATCCGCAAGGCGGCAAGCTCGCCGCGCTCGATCCGATCTGGGACCGGATCAGGAGCGAGGCCGAGGAGATCGTTCGCCGCGAGCCGGAGCTTGCCACCTTCATCTATTCCGCGGTGCTGCATCACGAGCGCCTGGAAGATTCGATCGTGCATCGGCTGGCCGAGCGGCTCGACCATTCGGCGCTGTCGGGCGATCTGATCCGCCAGACCTATGACGAGGCGTTGCGTGATGAGCCCGATATCGGCAACGCCTTCCGCGCCGATCTCGTCGCCGTCTACGACCGCGATCCCGCGACCTCGCGCTTCATCGACCCCTTGCTCTACTTCAAGGGCTTCCATGCGCTGCAGACGCATCGGCTCGCGCACTGGCTCCATCTGAAGGGCCGCAAGGATTTTGCTTCTTATCTGCAGAGCCGCTCGTCGGAAGTCTTCCAGACCGACATCAATCCAGCCGCCAAGATCGGCCGCGGTATCTTCCTCGACCACGCTACCGGTTTTGTCTGCGGCGAGACCGCCGTGATCGACGATGATGTTTCGATCCTGCATGGCGTCACCCTCGGCGGCACCGGCAAGGAGAACGAGGATCGCCATCCGAAGATTCGCCATGGCGTGATGATCGGCGCCGGCGCCAAGATCCTCGGCAATATCGAGGTTGGTCATTGCGCGCGCATCGCCGCGGGCTCGGTCGTCGTCAAGCCGGTACCGCACAATGTCACGGTCGCAGGCGTACCGGCGAAGATCGTGGGGGAGGCCGGCTGCGCCGAGCCGTCGCGCACCATGGACCAGATGCTCAACGCGATCGGGCTTTGATTTCACTCGTGTTTCGCGATCGTTTCGATTGCAAATATTAGATTGTGCCAGAGCCGAAAAGGCTCTGGCGATTGCCGCCGTCCCGTCCTAAAACTCCGTCCCAAATCATCGATCCGATTGGAGACCGCCCGTGGACGTTCAGGAAGTCAGGAAACTTGACGCATATCTCAAGCGCGTCTTCGGTAATCCGAAGATCCGCGTCGTGCCGCGGCCCAAGAAAGACGACTCCGCCGAAGTCTATATTGGCGAGGAGTTCGTCGGCGTCCTCTTCGTCGACGATGAAGACGACGATCGCTCATTCCAATTCCAGATGGCGATCCTCGAAGAGGATCTGGCTGAGTAGGCCTGCGCCGGCCTGTAGTCCGTAGGGCGGGCAAAGCGCAGCGTGCCCACCATCCACGGGCGATGCAAGAAAGGTGGGCACGCTGCGCTTTGCCCACCCTACAAGATTCTACGAAATCACCATTACCCTCTCGGGCCGCGCAATTGCGTCGTCAGGCGGTCCATGGCGGCGGCGACGTCGCGCCATCGTGAGAGCCAGCTTCGCGGAAAGCGATAAGTGAAGTCGGCGCCGTCGACGCGGCGTTCGCTCAGGCACATGCCGGGCGTCGGCGCGTCGCGCGTGCAGCGGGCGCTGAAGGTGGGCGACGTCGACGTGAATAAATCCTCGCCGCCATAGGGCGAACCGTCGCGGAACGCGCGCATCGTCAGGTCGTCGTCCGTGCTTGCCGCTTGATCGAGATAGCGCGGATAGATTGTGCGCAGGCGGGTGTCGGGCGCAAGTGAATCGTGATGTGCCGCGATCGAAAGAAAGATCCTGTCGATCGGCTGCACCTTGTCCTCCACCGTCTCGGCGGTGACATGCTTGCGCGCCGGCGGTTCGAGCGAGGGATAGGCAAAGCTGAGATCGACGCGCTCCTGCGCGCCCGAGTGGCGCTGGATCTTCATGCGCACCGCCGCCGTCGGCACGTTGAACAGCGTGCCGCCGACACTGACCGGCAGTCTCGACGGATCGCTTGAGGGTACGGTGGTCCAGGTCGGCCACAACAGGTAGGTGACCAGCGCGATCGCGCCGCAGGCGAGGGCGGCTGCGATCAGGATCGGCACGATGTGCGCGCGCGGATTCCTGCGCGTGTCGCGCGCAAGGTGCTGGGCCGTCGAGAGCAATGTCATCGAACGAGAATGGATGGGTTCGCGTGATGCCGAATCATCCGGCGAATATGCCACGCGGCGGCCAATTTCCGTACGATTTCAGGGAATCCGGCAAGCGGTGAGTCATGCGTAAAGGTAGCAATGTAGCTTCCATGTTAACCCTTTCTTAAGGATGATGTGGCGGCGGAGCGGCAATTTTGCCAAAGGAAGCGCGCGGTCTGTTGAGTAGCGGAAGTTTGCCATGTCGCCCGATGCGCTGAACTCGTTCTTCGCCCTTTGCCTCGGCTTCGCGCTCGCCGGCGCACTTACCAGCGGCTATCAAGCGATGGCGCAGCGGCCGGCCGGCTTCGGCCTGTTGCAGGAAGGCGCGGCGCCAAGGACTTTCGCCGCGGTGCCGTTCCTGGTGTTCGCCGCGCCCTTCATCATCATGCGCAACACGCTGCGTGGCGCCAAGATCGAAAGCCGCCGCTTCGAATTCGTGATGATGGCGACCATCATCGCCGGCTTCTGGAGCCTGATGTCCGGCACCTTCTTCCTGATGACATTGCGCGCCGCCGGCGTTCTCGTCTGAGCGCTGCTTTACCATTGTTCCCTAGAGCTTCGGCTCTGATGGAATCAGAACCGAAGCTCTGGATTTTTGTTTTGACGCGTTTTCTTCACGCGAACCGGTATCCACTTCGCTCGAAAACGCCTTGGTCGCTCGCTTGAAAAGCCTTTGACCGCTGTGCCAATGTCGCCTCGAAAGAGGAGACATCCATGGCGATCTATGAACTGGACGGGCAGGGGCCCGATCTGCCGGCCGACGGCAACTATTTCATCGCGGACACCGCAACCGTAATCGGCAAGGTGCGCCTGCTCAGCGGGGCCAGCGTGTGGTTCGGCGCGGTGCTGCGCGGTGACAATGAGTGGATCGAAGTCGGCGAAGGCGCCAACGTCCAGGACAATTCCACCTGCCACACCGACCTCGGCTTTCCGCTCGTGATCGGCAAGAACGTCACCGTCGGCCACAATGTGATCCTGCACGGCTGCACTCTGGAAGAGGGCGCCCTGGTCGGCATGGGATCGATCGTGATGAACGGCGCACGCATCGGCCGCGAGAGCATCGTCGGCGCGGGCTCTGTGATCACCGAGGGCAAGGAGTTTCCGCCGCACTCGCTGATCATCGGTTCGCCCGCGCGGGTGATCCGGGCGCTGGATCCTGCGCAGGTCGCGAAGATGGGAAGCGCGGCGAAGTTCTATCAGCTCAACGGGCCGCGCTTCAAAAAGGGCCTCCGCAAGATCGGTTAACGGTCCGAGCGGCGTCACGCTTCGGAACGTCCTTTCCTTGACTTCGGCGCTGCCGACTTGGCGGTATCTGTCTTCGACTTCGCGGCGCTTTTACGTAACGCGTCGCGCAGATCGATCGGAATGCCGTGCTTCTTGAGCAGGTCTGCGAACGCTTCATCGGCCAATTCCTGAAATGTCGCCATCCTGTCGCGCCCGAGCTGCTTGAGCTTGTCGAACGTATCCTCGTCGAAAGCGATCAGTTTGCGCATCCTCGCACCTCGCACTGCGCCGGGCCCAATGGCTCCCGGAGCGTTTGGTTCCGGTAAGGAACGGCCGGCTTATCCCATCGTTAGCACGACAGGATAAGGGAGACGCTCATGACCAGGAAATCGCTTGCGATCTTCATCACCGCTCTCGCGGTTCTCGCGGCGCCCGCGATGTCGCTTGCCCAAGGCGGAGGAGGCGGCGGGGGCGGGGGCGGTGGGGGCGGAGCAGGTGGTGGTGGCGCCGGTGGCGCAAGCGCGGGAGGTGCGGCGGGCGGACCTTCCGGAGGCACCGGCAGCGCCACAGGGACCACCGGCACCGGTGGCTCGCCGTCCGGTTCGGTCGGCGGCCAGAGCAACCAGGCCATCAACCCCGGCAACACCAATACCACTGCGAACCCACCGCCAGGGACC
This sequence comes from Bradyrhizobium sp. LeoB3, assembly GCF_055456055.1. Taxonomy (NCBI): domain Bacteria; kingdom Pseudomonadati; phylum Pseudomonadota; class Alphaproteobacteria; order Hyphomicrobiales; family Nitrobacteraceae; genus Bradyrhizobium; species Bradyrhizobium sp. LeoB3. The sequence goes on along the minus strand of NZ_JBVBEF010000005.1, from coordinate 96,091 downwards.
AACAGCGCTGGCACTGCACAATCCTCCTCCGGTCCGGGGACCACGACCGGCTCTGCAGCCGGCCGGCAGAGGACCGGGGAAGATTCAGCGATCGATGCTGAGGACGCGCCGCTCGATCGCAAGATCAAGGGCATCTGCAAAGGCTGCTAGATCACTTCTGCCCGGCCTTTCGGTCGCGCAGAAGTGAGCGCATTGTTCAACCGCACTCCCGGAACTCGCTCTAGATTGTGGCGGGCGCTTGCGATGGCTGGCGCAGGCCGCGCCGGTATTGGCAGGCCGTGATGGAGGTGCAGTGATGTTGCGTAAAACGATGGTTGCCTTGCTGGCGGTAGCCTCGCTTGGAATTTTGACGATAGATACGGCGTCCGCGCGCGGCGGGTTTGGCGGCGGCGGTGGCTTTCACGGAGGCGGCTTTGGCGGCGGTGGCTTTCGTGGTGGCGGTTTTGGCGGCGGTGGTTTCCGCGGCGGCAGTTTTGGTGGTGGAGGCTTCCGCGGCGCGGCCTTCGGCGGAGGCGGCTTCCGTTCGGCCGCGATCGGCGCCGGCGGCTTCCGTGCGGCCGGATTTCGTGGCGGCTTCTACCGGCCGGGCTGGGGGTATCGTTCCGGCTGGGGGTATCGTCGTGGATTTCCGTTCGCCGCCGCAGCGGTTGGTGTTGGCCTCGGCTACGGGCTCTATGGCGACTGGCCTTATGACTCTTACGGCTACGGCGATCCCTACTACGGCTATTACGACAATTCCGGCTACGGCGGCTGCTACGTCGCCCAGCAGCGCGTCTTGACGTCATATGGCTGGCGCATCAGGTCGGTTGATGTCTGTGACTGAACCTGGCGCGCTGTAGCGAATTTATCGGGATGATGATTGCAGCCTCGGTGTTTTCCACATCGAGGCTGCATCGTTTCTGCATAGGGGCTGGAACGTCGATTGCAGCGATTTCGAAATGCTGAACACGCTCACCACCGCCGCCTTCACCTTCGTCTTCCTGGGCATCGTCATCGGCCTGGGCGCCGCCTTTGTCCTGATGTTCTGGGAAGTCGAACGGCAATTGACTAGGCCGCGCAACCGCGATCGTCTCGGCTAGAACTCGTCGAGGTGACGTTGTGCCGACCGCCAATCCCTACAGACTGCGTATCGAGGGCATGGATTGCGCCGCGTGTGCGCTCAAGATCGAGAACGCGATGCGTCGGCTGCCTGGAGTCACCGACATAGAGGTCAGCTTTACGACCGGAACGCTCGCCTTCCGGCTCGACGAGGACCGCACTGCGCCGCGTCTCATCGAGGATAAGGTCAGGGCGCTGGGCTATACGCCGGCCGGCATGCCGTCGTCACTGGGAGGGAAGGCGCCGCGGAAGCGGGAACGGCAACCCCTGTGGCGGGGAGCCAAGGGCAGGCTCGTCCTCGGCACAGGCGTCCTGTTTGCATCGGCATTCGTGCTTGCCAGCCTGTTCCCAGGGCTGGAGCGTTGGCTCTATTCGACGGCGGCGGTGGTCAGTGTCCTGCCTTTTGCGCGGCGCGCGGTTGCCGGCACCTTGTCCGGCTCGCCCTTTACCATCGAGACCCTCATGACGACAGCGGCGCTCGGCGCGGTTGCCATCGGCGAAGCCGAGGAGGCGGCTGTTGTCGTCTTCCTGTTCGCGGTGGGCGAATTGCTCGAGACGGTCGCCGCCCGCCGCGCGCGGGCCGGGATCGAAGCGTTGATCGATCTCGTGCCGCGCAATGCCAGACGTCAGCGCGCGGCTTCTCTCGATGTCGAGGAGGTTCCGGTCGATGATCTCGCGGTCGGCGATGTCGTGGTGGTTCGCCCCGGTGATCGCGTGCCCTCGGACGGCACCGTGATCGACGGCTCCTCGGAGGTCGATGAGTCACCGGTGACCGGCGAGTCCGTCCCCGTTCTCAAAGAAATCGGCGCGAACGTGTATGTCGGCAGCATCAATGCCAATGGCGAACTGCGTGTCGAGATCGCGCGTGTCGCCACCGACAACACCATTGCCCGCATCATCCACATGGTGGAAGAAGCGCAGGAGTCGAAGGCGCCGACGGCGCGCATGATCGACCGTTTCAGCCGTTGGTATACGCCCGCCGCCATGCTCGTCGCGCTGCTTGTCGTCCTGATCCCGCCGCTCGTCTTCGGTGGCGACTGGATGACCTGGACCTACCGTGGCCTCGCCACGCTGCTGATCGCCTGTCCCTGCGCATTGGTGATCTCCACTCCGGCCGCCATCGCGTCCGGCCTCGCCTCCGGTGCCCGGCAGGGATTGTTGATCAAGGGCGGAGCCGCGCTCGAGACGCTGGGCAAGGTCAGGACGGTCGCCTTCGACAAGACGGGCACACTTACGCGTGGTCGTCCGCAGGTGACGGATGTCGTCGCGATGGTTGCGGACGAGCACATGGTTCTGGCCAAGGCGGCGGCGGTCGAACGCAGCACCAGTCACCCGCTCGGGCGCGCCATCATCGACGAAGCCGAGAGACGCGGGCTGGACCTTCCCGCCACCTTCGGCGGCGGTGTCGTGACGCCTGGCAAAGCGGTGACGGCACGTCTGAGAAGCGGCTTCGCCTCGGTCGGTTCGCCCCGGTTCGCGAGCGAGCAGGCGAGCGTCGATCCCGGCGTCGTCGAAAGGATCAGCGCGCTCGAAGGCGAGGGCAAGACGGTGGTCGTCCTGCTGTCCGGCAAGGTGGTCGAGGGGCTGATCGCGCTCCGCGACGAGCCGCGAGAGGATGCGCATGAAGGCGTCAAACGGCTGACCGATAGCGGTGTCCGCACGATCATGCTGACTGGCGACAATGCCCGCACCGCCGATGACATCGCCGGTCATGTCGGGCTTGAGGCGCGTGCCGGGCTTCTGCCCGACGCCAAGCTCGCGGAGATCGGGCGGCTCAAGGAGGCCGGTCCGGTTGCGATGGTCGGCGACGGCATCAACGATGCGCCGGCACTCGCTACGGCTTCCGTCGGCATTGCCATGGGCGGCGGAACGGACGTGGCGCTGGAGACCGCGGACGCGGCCCTGCTCAAGAACCGTGTCGTCGGTGTTGCCGAGCTGATCGCCCTGTCGCGAGCGACGCTCGGCAACATCTGGCAGAACATCACGATCGCGCTCGGCCTGAAGGCGGTGTTCCTTGCTACCACTCTGTTCGGCGTGACCACCTTGTGGATGGCCATCCTCGCCGATACCGGCGCCACCGTGCTCGTCACCGCCAACGCGCTGCGCCTCTTGGCGCACCGCTTTGCAGATGGCGGCCTCAGCTCAGCACGCCGTATTTCTTGAACCAGGCCTGCATCTGCGCCCACGCGTCTTCGGCGGCTTCCTTGCGATAGCTCGTACGATAATCGGCATGGAAGCCGTGCGGTGCCCCCGGATAGATCTTGAACTCCGCGGTCTTCTTGTCCGCGGCGAGCGCCGCCTTGAACGCTTCGACCTGCGAGACCGGGATGCCGGTGTCGGCTTCGCCATAGAAGCCGATCACCGGCGCCTTCATCTCGGGTGCAAGCTGCATCGGGCTCTTCGGCCAAACCGGGTTCTGCGGATCGACCGGCGGACCATAGAACGAGGCGCCCGCCTTCAGCGCGGGGTTGTGAGCGGCATATTCCCAGACCGTGCGTCCGCCGCGGCAGAAGCCGGCAATGCCGAGGCGGGAGGTGTCGCCGCCTTGCGATTTCGCCCAGGCCACGGTGGCGTCGAGGTCGGACAGGAGCTCGGCGTCCGGCTTGGCGTTCACGAGCGGCAGGAGCTGCTGAATGTCGGTGATCTTGGTGAGATCGCCCTTGCGGAAATAGTAGTCGGGCGCCACCGCAAACGCGCCGAGCTTGGCGAGCCGGCGCGTCACGTCCTTGATGTATTCGTGCAGACCGAAAATCTCCATCGCGACCAGGATGACCGGCGGATTGCTGACGCCGGCTGGCCGCGCGAAATAGGCGGGCATCTCGCCATCGGCCACCTTGATCTTGGCCTCGCCCGCAGTGAGGCCGGCGGGATCGGTCTTGATCACGTCGGCCCGCACGGGACCGGCGGCGAGGGTGTAGCCGGCTGCAACGGCGGCCGAAGCCGTCATGAAGCCGCGGCGCGAGAAGGGGGCGGTTTTTGTCAGTCCGATGATATCCGAAGGCAGGGATTCAGCGCGCATGCGGGGCCTCATTTCAAAATGTTTTGCAGACCATCGACCCGATCGAGGGGTGGGCGAGACCGGGTTCAAAAGCGGCGGCATTCAGCAAGCAAAGCCTGCCGCTGGCAAGTCACCAGCGTGAGAGGCGGCCAAAGCGATCGGTGAAAAGGGCCACCCGTGGCGGAAGCGGGGCCCTCTAAAAGAACAAGGCCGTTGACGCAGTATACCGCCAACGACCTTGCCAGCCCCGGATATTGAAATCGGCTCACGCCATCCGGTAGGCGGCACCTTGCCCCGGAATCAGGTTCCCGAATGTGAACTAGTTCACAAAGTCGGCGAAAAAAACCGTATCGAGATTCGGCAGCGACGGTGGATATGTCCCGCGGGTCAGGGGTTTGGCGGTGATTTCGACCGACTCAGCCGCGGCGCTTGCGTCCGCTGCGAATCGCGTGCGACCGGGATCGTTTGCGGACGGGTTCGGCCGCCGGCTCATTGGCCTGGGCGCTGGCGAAGGATTGCCTCAAGCCCTCGACCGCTTCGGTCAGTGCCGTGACCTGCTCGGACAGCTTCTTCGTATCGGCCTGCTGGGAGGCGAGCATCCGGCGCATGGCCTGCAACTGGTCCTGCACCATCTGGAGCTGGTCGATTGATTCCTGCTGGGTCGCTTCCAACCCCTTGGTTTTCTCGACGAGCTGCTCGGACACCTGCGCGGTGCGGGCCTGCAATTGCCGGCTGGCGATGACCCGATCGGACTCCGGCGATGTGCCGGTAGTGACCCGGTACAGCGCGATCGCGCCGATCCCGAACAGGACCAGAAAGAGCCCGACGGCGGTGACCGCAATCGGCTGCACACCAATGCGCAAGGCGCTGGTGGAATTCCCGGGGGTGAGGTCCATCATTCGACACCAAACCGGACTAATTCTAAAGGTTCCGAATACCACAACCTCAGCGCGCCTAAAACCCCGTGATTTGTCCCGTATTGGTACGCATTGGCGCTAAAAACCTGCGAAATCGAGGTTTTTTGGCTCAAGCGACCACCAGACGCGCTATGCCAAACGGGCACGGATGAATTGCTCCGCCCTGGAAAGGGCGTGGCGGCCGGAGCTAAGCTTCGCATTCCATAGCGGCCACGCGTGGATCATGTGGGGCCAGATCTCCAGCGTCACCTCGACCTCGGCAGCGCCGGCCGCCTCAGCGAGCCGCGTGGCATCCGCCAGCAACGTCTCCGCCGATCCGACCTGGATCAGCATCGGGGGATAGCCAGTGAAATCGCCAAACAAGGGCGAGATCAGCGGTGAACTGCGATCGGTGGTGACAGGCACATAGGCGTCCGCAAGCTCTTCCAGATAGGTCTTGTGGATGAGCGGATCGACAGCGTCCTTGGTGCCAAGGGTTGCGCCGGACATCGTGAGATCGGTCCATGGCGAGAGCAGCCAGGCGCAGCCGGGCAAGTCCTCGCGGTCTCTCAGCAAGTGGCCGATCAGTCCGAGCGTAAGATTGCCGCCGGCACTGTCGCCGCCGACGGCGATGCAGTGCGCCGGAATGCCCTGCCTGCGCAGGAAGTGCCAAGCCTTCATCGCATCCTCATGCGCGGCGGGATAGGGGTGCTCGGGCGCGCGGCGGTAATTGATGGCGAGCGTTCGAACGCGCGCGGCGCGCCCGGCTTCACTGACCAATCTGCGGTGGCTCAGGATCGATCCGGAGCAGTAGCCGCCGCCATGGAAATAGAGCAGCACGCGCGATGGCTCGCTGCCTGGCGTCAGCGACCATTCGCCTGCCACGCCGTCGCAATCGACTGTTTCAAGCTTCACGTCATCGGCCACCGGCCAGACCGAACCCACTTCATCGAGGCGTTCGCGCCGCTCGGCCCATCCGACCGGCCGCGGTTTTGACGAAAGCAGCGCGCGAATGGCGTCGATTTCATTGGTTGCCACGGCTTGTTTCCTGCTGATTGCGCCGACCACGTCTATGGTTGGTCACGCCAGCGCCGGAAAGGTTGCTCACCGGAGCGGCATCGCGCAGTCGCAGACGGGATTGCTCACGTGATCGAAGCTGTCGGTACGCTCTCGATGAACTGCGCGATCACATGGATAGTCACGCTGTATGACAGACCTTTGATGCTTGCCGGCATTAGCAAGCCATGACGAATGTGCGAGAGTCAGTTGTGCACGACACCATTCATTGCACTGGACGGAGCAGTGACTTTCGATAATAGTAATAACGTTATTACCTGACGTTGTACTATTCCCTAAGGTATTGTTATACAGGTGGACCCGGCGTCGTGTCTCGCCGAGTCCACAATGATTCATGGCGAGACGTTGCATGGCTGATCGCGCACGTAATCAGTATGGATTGGGCAAAGCCGTAACTTTCAACGTGATAACGCCGATGACGCGCTTCGGCACCCTTGTCGTCGGAGTGTTGCTGTCGATCTTCGATCGCTTCAAATCGACCCAAGTCACGGCCAAGGAGCTGGCGTTTCTGCCCTTTGTTCACTGGGTTGTCGTCAAGCGCGACAGTTTTCCGCGGGTGAGCGACAGCCAGCCGGCGGAAGATTTGCACTACGATTATTTGTTCTTTCTGAGCACCTTCAACGGTCCCTGGGGACCTTACATCGAAGCCTTCGCCGACGTGCTCTACAAACCGCTCGACCTGGTCTGGTTCTGGAGCGTCGGATATCCGTTCGCCCGTCCGGTCGGGCCGCTCAAGGCCTATATCCAGCGCAATCAGATCGAGTCGGATCATTCCTATAGCGCCTATCCGGGCGCATCCGTGCGCGATGTGCGCGCAGCACTCGAACTGCGCAACGAAGTCGAGAAGCTTTTTCAAAATTCGGGCGGACTGTCTCCCGAACGGTTTGCGGTCGAGTTCGATCGCTTGCTGATCAGCGTGCAGAACAAGCTCGGTACATTTGGACCAGTGTAGCAGGCCGGTCGAACGGAGTTCGCGACGTGGCTAATCAAAACGGTGAGAAGTACGGCTTCACAGGCCTGTTTCCGATTGCAACCAATCAATCGGACGATCTGAGAGCATTTCTGCGCACGCTGGATGACCCGCGAGCCTATCCGCGCGGCTCGCCTTTGAGCCATGTGCCGATCATCCACATGGCGCGAATGTTCATTGTCGACCGTCTCGCCTATCAAGGCACGCCGGCGAAGTTCGATGCGCTCAAGTCGGACTATCTGGTGTTCATGTGCGAATTCGATGGCGAGAGCGTCGATCCTTTGGTCCTGGCCCTGGCCGGCAATATCCCGAACGAAGTCGCGACCATTTGGGGACGCTGCCTTGGCTTCCCAGGTATCCATCGGCGCGATCTGCTCTCCGGATATTTCGGGCGGTGCCAGCTCAAGACCACTCTGTTTCTGGCGGACCAGCCGGAGGCGAGCGTAAGCGAGATTCTCATGGCGCTGCTGTGCCGACGCCGCCTCGGCGAGTTCGTCAGGCTTGTTCAAACCAATCCACGGCCTCCCGAAGTGCTCCAACGAGAGTTCAGGCAAATGTGGGAGGGTCTCCAGAACGAGAGGCTGTCCCCGGGAGATTTGTGAGTACGCAACGATCAGAGCAGGGGTCTGGCGATGCTCAACCTTACCAATATTCAAGGCAACATTCTTCGCGGTTACGCCTCGTTTCCGCACGCGCAGTTCTTGTTCTTCGAGATCCAAAACGCTGATGATGCCAGGGCGTTCATCCAGCGGCTGCTCGAGACCAACGCCGTCACGCCGGCACTTTGGCGCGCAAAGCCGGACGCCACCCTCAACATCGCCTTCACCTTTGAAGGCCTCCGCGCCCTTGGCCTGCCTACGGAAAGTCTCGCGACGTTTCCTTGCGAGTTTCAGGAGGGCATGAAACCTCGTGCGAACGAACTCGGTGACATCGACGAAAGTTCACCGGAGCACTGGGACGATCCCTGGAAGACGCATCGCGTTCATGTGCTGATCTCGATCTACGGCCGGACAGAGCCGGCGCTCGCGGCGCACTGTCAACAGCTCAGGGATTCGCTGCCGCACGGCGTGCAGGAATTGAAGGACAGTCAGCCGGCGGGGCTGCTGCACATCAACGGTGAACAGACTCGAAAGGAGCACTTCGGTTTTCTCGACGGCTTGAGCAACCCGCGATCGAGGGGGTTCCTGACGACGGTGGCAGGGATCGTCAGGACGTTGGCAATCCGGATGAGAAGGGGCGATTTCGCAAGATCCCGCTTGGGGAGTTTCTTCTCGGCCACCCGGGTGAGGGCGGCGAGATGGCTCCAATGCCGCTGCCGCACCTTCTCGCGCACGATGGCACCTATCTCGTGTACCGCAAGCTGGAGCAGGACGTCGTTCGTTTCCGTCGCTACCTTGATGATCAGGCGGACGCATTTGCCCGCACCATTCCCGGTCCTCTGCCGGATGGCGTCAGCCCGCAGAAGTTTCTTGCCGCCAAGATGATGGGGCGATGGCAGGATGGCTCTTCGTTGATCGAACACCCCGACGCCCCTCGCGAGGACAGGCGCAATGCATTCGGCTACGCCGGCGATCCCGCAGGCGCACGCTGTCCGCTTGGTGCACATGTGCGGCGTGCCAACCCGCGCGATGCGTTTGGCTTCGGCGGCAAGACGATGAGCCGACACCGCTTGATCCGGCGCGGAATCGCCTATGGCAAATTCCTGCCAAAGGGCGAGGAGCAGAGCCCGCAGAGCCAGGAAAAGCGTGGCATCATTTTCATTGCGCTCAATTCCGGATTCGACCAGTTCGAGTTCGTGCAGCAGAAATGGATGAATTTTGGCGACGATTTCGAGCAGGGCAACGATACCGACCCGATCGCCGGCAATCGTCCAACCATCGGCGGTCGTCAAAGCGCGCAAATGATGATCCCGGGCGACGAAGCCACGGGACGACGCCCCTTCATCTGCTTTGACATCCCGCGCTTCGTCACGACCAAGGGCGGCGACTATTTCTTCGTTCCGAGTCTGGCCGCGCTCGGCCTATTGGCGTCTGGCCGAGTCGTCGCATGAACCGGGACACGATCCAACACTGGCTGCGCGGCCGCCGCCGAGACGGTGAGGTTTTTTTCGCGCAGGCGCCGCGCGAAGATCCGACTGTTCAGTCGTTCCGGGTGGTGCGCGATTTCCAGCGATTCTGGCAAATGCTCCGCGGATCAGCGCAATCCGCTCCGGCGCCGGCGCGGAGCTCGGAGGCGACGCCGACAAGATATGAAGAGCTCGCGAACGCGCTGGAGCTGCAGGATCGACCGATGCCGCTCACGAAATTCGAGCGCGCCGTGCCGGGCGAGGCAACCCTGATCGCCAACATGGCGCGTATTGCCGCAAACCTTGTCATCAAGAACTACTGTGAGATGAAGGCATCGGACGCTTCCGCCTGTGCGATGCGCGACCAGCATGCAAAGGCCCATGGTTGCGTCGATGCGGAGTTTATCGTCCGCGACGATCTTCCGGCAGAGTTCTCGACACCGCTGTTTCGACCGGGCGCCCGGTACCCGACGATTGTCCGGTTCTCCAACGGACAGGGCCAGCCACAGAGCGACCGCAAGCCTGACGGTCGCGGCATGTCCATCAAACTCTTCGATGTCGCGGGCGAGTCCATTCTGCGCGGTCTCGAGCCCGGCAGAACGCGGGCCGGCGAGCACGATTTCTTGCTGAGCAGCTTCCCGGTGTTCTTCTGCAAGAATGTGGTCGATTATTCCGAGTTGATGGAAGCCGTTGCGGCGCCGAGCGGGACCTCGCGCGAAAAGTTTAAGCGGCTCCTCAAATGGATTGTGTTTGCCATTCGCAATCGTCGCCAGTTCGCCACGTTTATTCGCACCGCTCTCGTCAGGATCGGCAATCCGCTGACTGCGACCTATCACAGCATGTCACCTTATTTGTTAGGTGAGGAGCATGTCATGCGCTATATGGTCGGTCCGGTGCAGCGTCAGGATGACGTCCCGTCGTGGTGGCGTCTCCTTTTCGGATCGCTATCGGAGAAGTTTCTCCAGGAGGCGATGCTTCGCGATCTCAGGCCGACGCCACCTGGAGATGATATCGTGTTCGATTTCGCGGTGCGGGTGCGCCATTCGGCCAAACCGGAAGAGGTCGAGAACGCTCTCCTGCAGTGGACCCGTCCCCAGGATCGGACCGTGTCGATCGGAGAGATCAGGATTCCAAGGCAGAATTTCCTGACGCCGGATCGGGTTTTCGATGGCGAACGCATGATGTTCAGCCCGTGGAACTGCTTGCAGCAGCACCGACCTCTCGGTAGCATCAACCGGATGCGGCTTGCCGTGTACCTTGCATCCCTGCAGGTACGGCGGAAGCTCAACATGGTTGGACCTTGAGCGGGCAGGCGAAACCGGACCAATTTGATGGACCTCGGCTGGTTGCGGCGCTGCCAAACAACGAAATGGCAGGGCTCCACGCTGAGCGCCGACAGCTTACCGTCGTATTTGTCGATCTCATCGGCTCGACGCCGCTGAGCGAGCGGATCGATCCCGAGGAGTTCTTCGCGGTCATCCGAACCTATCGCGATCTCTGTAACGAGCAGATTTGCCGCTATGGCGGTCACATCGCCAGAATGATCGGCGACGGGTTGCTCGCCTATTTCGGCGTCCCCCAGGCGCACGAAAACGATCCCGAGCGTGCCGTGCGCGCTTCGCTCGCCATCACCGCCGCCATCAAGGAGCGGGAATTCCAGATGTCGGATGGCAGCTTCCTCCGGCTGCGGGTGAGGATCGGGGTCAACACCGGGCCGGTGGTCGTCGGCAGCGTGCCGGGCGAGCCCTCCGAGCGGCGGGAAGTGTTCGGCAGCTCGGTGCACGTCGCAGCCCGGCTTCAAGGTCTCGCCGGCGAGAACGCGGTGGTCATCGGTTCAGGCACCCATGAGTTGATCCGCGGCATGTTCGATTGCGAGCCCCTGGGCAAGCGCCGGCTGAAGGGCGTCGAGGAGCCGGCCGAGGCCTGGCGCGTGAACGGCGTTTCGCCGGGCGAAAGCAGGTTCGACCGCGCGCGAACCTTGCCGCTGCCGCCGATGATCAACCGATACGATGAACGCGCGCTGCTGGCCGAGCTGTGGGAGCAGAGCCTCGGCGGAGCAGGACGCGTCGGCGTCATCTCCGGCGAGCCTGGCATCGGCAAGTCGCGCCTGATCCGCGAGTTCAGAAGCTCGCTCGACCGGTCCGCGGTTGATGTTCTCTCCGTTCAGTGTTCGCCGTTCCACGTCAATACGCCGCTTGCGCCGGAAATCGAGCGGTTGAAGCGCGCAACGGGCATCCACGAAACCGACGACCCGCGGCTGTCGCTGGCGAAATTGCGTCACCTGCTGGGAAGAGCCGGTTTCGATGTCGGGCAGGCGCTTCCCTATTACGGGTCACTGCTGTCGATCCCGGCGTGCGAAGGATACGAGCCTGCCGATCTCCGTTCTCCTTCCGAGCGTGCGCGTGCCTTCCAGGTGATAACAGAAGTTCTCGTTGCGGCGTCACGAAGGAAGCCCGTCCTGTTCATCGTCGAGGACGTCCAGTGGATTGATCCGACGAGCGTCGACCTTCTCTCGCGGGTGATCACTCGCTGCGCGCGCGAGCGAGTGCTGTACCTGGTCACGCATCGCGACGACTACGAGGCTGGCTGGCTGTCGGGTCCATCCATCAAGCGCATCACTCTGCAAAAACTTGCAGCAGACGAATGCGAGCGGATGGTTGCCGCCGTTGCCGGCGTCGCGTTTCTTCCCCGGATCACCAGCCAGATCGTCGAGAGGACCGACGGCGTGCCTCTCTTCATCGAGGAGTTCACGCGGGCGGTGGTGGATTCCGGGGCGATCGAGAGCGCCACCGACCATGGCAAATTGCCAGGGCCGCTGGTGCCGGCGAGCGTCCACGATTCCCTGATGGAGCGTCTTGACCGGCTGGGTACCGCCAAGCGCGTGGCCCAGATCGCCTCCGTATTCGGGCGGCAGTTCGATTATCGCGGCATTTTCAGCCTGCTTCCGGATCAGGACGAGTCGCTGATATCAGCGCTTGAGGCTCTGGAGCGGGCCGGGATCGTGTACCGCATCAACGAAGACGAAGGCACGCTATACGCTTTCAGGCACGCGATGATTCAGGAAGCGGCGTATTCCTCGCTGCTGAAGGAGGATCGGCGCAAGCTGCATGCGCGCGCGGCGTCCTGGCTGCGGCAGCAGACCGACATCGGGGAGAGCAGCGATCCTGCCGTGCTGGGCTATCATTACGCGCAGGCAGAAAACATTCCGGAAGCCATCGATGCCTGGCTGCAGGCGGGCAAGTCCGCGCTCAGCCGATCGGCCACCAAGGAGGCGGTGGCGCATCTGCGCGAGGGCCTCTCTTTGCTGTCGAAGCTGTCAGCTTCGTCACGCCGCTACGAGGCCGAGATCGCGCTGCAATCCAACCTTGCGATGGCCTACACCGCGATTGCGGGCTGGTCCGATCCGAACGTCTACGAGCCCTATCATCGGGCGCTGAAGCTCTCCGGCAGCCATGGCACGATCCGCGAGAAGACCGCTGTCCTCTGGGGTGTCGCGGTGGCCGAGCTGGTCAATTGCGAACTCACCAAAGCGCTCGAGCATTCGCAGGACTTCCTCCGGCGAGCCGAGGAGTGGCGCGACGGTGAGGCCATCCTCATGGCATCCACCGCGGCACTGATCGTCAATTTCTTCACCGGCCGTTTGAAGGAAGCACGCGAATTGGCTGTCGCGATTGAAGCGCGCTACAATCCGCGTGAGCACGGCAAGCTGGTTCAAACCTATCAGCACGATCCTCTGGTCGTTGCGCTCGTCTATTCCGGACATATCGAATGGCTGCTCGGCCGGCCCAACCGGGCCAGGGAGTGCTGTGAATCAGCAAGGCGGCTGGCGAACGAGATCGGTCATCCCTTCATGATCGCGCTCGCCCACATACTTGGCGTCGGCGATCACTGGTATGACGGAGACCTCGCAGCCAATCTGGCCTGCGTCGAGCACGGGATGAAGGTCGCCGCCGACTACGGCTATCCGATGTACCAGGTCATCGGTCCGCTATGGGCGACCTCGGCGCTGGCGGCGCGCGGCCCTGCGCCGGTCGTGCTCGAGAAGCTCTCCGGCCTGATCGGCAGACTGCCGGCGGAGAATCGATGTATTCAGATGCCGCTCTATAAGGCTCTGCTCGCCACCGAGCTCGGACGGATCGGGCAGAAGGACAGGGCGCTTGCATTGGTGACTTCGGCCGAGTCCCTGATCAAGCAGACCGGCGAACGTTGGCACGCCCCGGAGATCTACCGGATCCACGGTTCGCTGCTGCACGCCGAACCACATCGCGACGACGCTGCCGCCCTCCGCCTGTTCAGGCGCTCGCTCGCCTATGCGAAGAAGCTCGAAGCCGTCGGCTGGGAATTGCGGACCGCAATCGACCTCGCACGCCTCCTGATGGACCGAAAAGACAGGCGGCGCAGCCTGGCCGAGGCACGCGAGGTGCTAGCGTCAGCGCGAGCAAAGTTCCCGTCTGCCGAGACATCGGCCGATCTGCGACAGGCGGATGAGCTGCTGCGGCAGTTGACGTAGGGCTTGAATCCATAAACGCTGAGTGATGGCGGACATCCGCCTTTGGCATGCGCTTCACACGTTGCCCGGCGTGGCGAGCGCATGGGCTCGTCGCGATGCATGGCATCAACCGTACAACCCTCGCGCAGTCGAAAAGGAACCCTTGAAGGGACCCTTGTGTTCTCGGAGAAACTGTATACGTTGTTGTTGTTCGATTAGCCGTTGTGCCTTGTTGAATGGTCCAGGCGGCCCTTTTCCAGAGACATCGTCGGATTGAATTCGGGATTCGTGCGAATGCACGCGGGACGCGCGTTTGCGCCTTGGAGAAATGTTATGGCTACAGGTACTGTGAAGTGGTTCAACGGGCAAAAGGGTTTTGGATTTATTCAGCCCAATGACGGCGGAAACGATGTGTTCGTTCACATCAGTGCGGTCGAGCGGGCCGGGCTTTCTGGACTCGCTGAAGGGCAGCGAGTGAACTACGAAGTCAAGACCGACCCGAAGCGTGGCAAGGTCAGCGCCGAGAACCTCTCGCTGGCGTAAGTAGCTTTCGTCATTCCACGGACGTGCTGGGATGACTGTGCAGCCTGCTCGATCTCGGGATTGAGCGGGCTTTTGTGCGTGCTAGATGGTCGGGATTTACCTCGACGGAGTCGTCGTAACGCTTCGGCTGCCGCGACTTCGGCCAACTTGGCGCAGCAACTTTGATGGAGCAATAACCGTGCAAGTAATCGTTCGCGACAACAACGTCGACCAGGCGCTTCGAGTTCTGAAGAGGAAGATGCAGCGCGAGGGCGTATTCAGGGAAATGAAACGTCGTCGTTCTTACGAAAAGCCCTCGGAAAAGAAGGCCAGGGAGAAATCTGACGCCGTGCGTCGTGCCCGCAAGCTTGCTCGGAAACAGGCCATTCGCGAGGGGCTCATTGCCGCGCCACCTAAAAAGGAAAGAGTCCCGAGCAAGCATCCGCAAGTGCTGCCCGCCACTACTGGCGGCACGCGAGGGACCTAACAAGCGTGCCGTGTCCGCAACGGCTCGGTAACGCAGACGCCTGGTCAGCTCGCAAGCTATGGACGAGGAGGGAAGGACGACCCGCACTCAGACGCTAAGGATCAGGGACAGGCTATGGAAGATCCGACTCCTACGGCTATGACGGTTCCAATTTCGCCGAACATGCGCCGACGTCGTGGCGCCTGCCGGAGAAACACTGGCCGAACTGAGTCGGGTCATGAAGCGACATAGGCGACATGGCAATTCCAAACACGAATCCATTCCTTCGAACTTTATCGAATCCGCGTGGGCAACCCGCTATTGCAGCAAAGCCTCGCTGGTCCACGTAATCGCTCACGGCAGGGGTCATCTACCCTTTAGGGTAGTGACCAGATCGCCGTTCATTGCAGCCTTGACCTGCCGGCCTACGCCGAGCGGAGCCTTGTCGGCGGCGGGCTGTTCGCACTGAACTATGCCGCCCAGACCACGACCGACACCCGCACCGAGCTCGGGCTGCGCACCGACAAATCGCTCGCGATGATGGACGGCGTGCTGACGCTGCGCGGCCGGCTGGCGTGGGCGCATGATTACAATCCCGATCGCGCGGTGAGTGCGATCTTCCAGTCGCTGCCGGGCAGAAGCTTCGTCGTGAACGGCGCGCGGCCGGCTCCCGATTCCGCGCTCGTCAGCGCCAGCGCCGAGCAGAACTGGCTGAACGGCTTCTCGTTCGCCGCAACCTTCGAAGGCGAGTTCTCCGGCAACGTCACCAGTTGCGCCGGCAAGGGCGTCCTCAAATATAGCTGGTGAACAGCTCTCCGCTGTCATCGTCCGCCACCGGGTCGGCCGAATGGCCGCCCGATGACAGGCTCCGGCGGACGATCCAGTATCCCAGAGGCGACTGAGCTTAAGCCGAGAGGCCGCCGGATACTGGATGCCCCGCCTTCGCGGGGCATGACGATGGAGTGCGTGAGCGGTGGCCCCGGGGCGGCGATCACGTCAACGCAAGACGGTGTCTCACAGTTTGACGTAGCTCCAGCCTTGTTCCTGCAGCTCCAGGACGCGGACGACGCCGGATTTCACAATCGTCGCCTGTGGAACGAGATTGATATCCTTGTTCTCCGCCTTACGCATGTTTTCCCGGGTATTGCCGCAGGCTTTAAAGGAGATTTCCGGGTTGCTCATTGCGAGCCCCTCGATGCGCGCCTTCACCGGAGAGGTGTCATCGCGCAGCATGTGAAGGCCAGGGCCAAACGTGACAACCTCAATCGACACGTCTTCACCGAGATTGCGGTAGTATTGCGCGACGTTGGTCGCATTGTTCAGTGCGAGATTCATCATCGCAGGGTCGTTGGAATTGACCTGCAGCAGGAGCTGATGCGGCTTCTTGGGGATCTCGGTGGGTTTTGTCATCAGCACCAGTTTCTGCTTGCTCGCCTGCTTCTGCGTGCTCAGCCGGTACTGCTTACTTGCTTGCGGCCTCACGTGATCGTCTGGCTGCGCTTGCGTGGTCGGCGCGATCAGGAGCGACATCGCCAAGCTGGCAATGGCTGCTACCGCCAGATTTCCAATTCTGATCATCTTGCTTCTCCCTGTCCCATGACCATCAGTCGCCTGGTCTGGCGACGGCATGTGGCCATCTGCACGCCGCCGCGAGTTTTTCGCGCACAGTCTTCAATCCGCCGAGCAGGAAATGCGCCTCCTGAGCCGCGCCGGTGCGGGTGGAAAGACGGACGGCGATGTCGCCCTCTTCGGGCAACGATTGCAGCAGGCGCACGACGTCACCCCGGAAAGCGGCACCGGGCCCGAATGATGGCGAGGCGGCCGCAAGCTGCACCGGCGGATTCGCATTGACGCGGTAGGAGATGGTGTATTCCTCGGCACGGCCTGATACCGCCGGTCCTGCGAGCACGAGCTCGGTGCGGCCTTTGCGGCAGTGGATCGCGAGTTGCGTCGCGGTGCTATCCGACTCACCGTGAGCGGATGTGGTGGCGGTGACGATCGGCGAATAGTCCACCGGCGATGTGGTCTCGCTGAGCAGCCAGTTGTCGTACGGCGCCGGGCGACCAGGCGGCGCTATCTTACGTGATAGATCGTCCAGACATTGTAGCCGGGCCGGCCCCTCCATCACCGAGCACGCCCGAAGATTTGTCATCGGATCGTTCGTGCTTTGAGCGTAGGCGATGCCGCAAGCCATTTTGCAAGCCATTTTGAACGTGACGGCGAGGGGAAAAGCAGCGACCTTCATCGAGGCGCCTGTGCGCTGCGCGCCTTGCGATCCAGCCATTCCTGCGCGGCCGGGAAACGGGTCAGTCCGGGGACGGTCGCTGCGAGATTGATCGACTGCCATTTCGGGTCAAAGCCTGGCGCCTGCAGGCGGTCTACTCGCGAGAACAGGTAGTCGACGAAGCGCGCGACGCGTTGATAATGGTTCGACCGCGGCGGCCAATTGAACGCGACAAGCGCGGTCGGCACCGCGATCGTCGACACCCGCTCGCCCTGCTTGATCAGATTGGGATACTCATTTGTCTCCAGTGTCGCGGGCAGGTAGTAGTCCTCGAACTTGCTGTCGTATTGGACCGGGAGAAACCTGAATCCTGCCTCCCACCGGCCGCGCACGAAGGCGTCGACCGGTTTCGACGTGATGAACACCACCGCCGCCATCTCACCTTTGCGCATCTGTTCGAGGGCGAGCTGATGGGGAATGAACGTCTTCTCGACCTCGATGCCGAGACGACTGAAGATCAGCGGTCCCGAATAGGCGGCTGCGGTGCCCTTCGTGTTGAAGTTCACTTTCTTGCCGGCGAGATCCTGCAGACCTGTGATTTCCGGTCGGACGAAAATATGCAGCTCGGACGGGAAGAGATTGAGCAGGTAAGTGATGCGGTTTCGGATCTGCGGCACTTGAATCTTGTACTCTTCGAGCGCGTCGGAGTTGATGATCGCGGTATCGACGCCGCGCAGATAGAGCAGCGAGTTCAGATTCTCGGTGGCGCCCCGGGTGACGATCGGTAGCAGATGCATGTTTGCTCCGTCATCGACGACGCGGGCCATTTCCGCAGCCAGGCGAATTGGTGCTCCCTCCAGCAAGCCGCCAGCGAGCCCGACGGTCCAAGCGTTCATGCGGTCTTTTTCGGTCCCCAGCGGCAAGGGCCGTCGAGCCACTTGTGCATTGCCCTTGGAGGGTTGCGCGGTCTGTGCGTCCAAGTCAGCCGGTTGAAGCATCATGGCGGCCAGCACCAGCGCGGCAAGCAGGAGCAACGAGCGTGACCTTGGCAGCGTGTTCATGTCAGTCCCCCTCTTGATCACCAACTGCAACAGCCAGCGTCATCATGTGGAACGCAACAATCTCATTCTCTCACCGGGGCAACGCGTCGAGCCGGTCCTTGGCTTCGCGAATACCGCCGCTGTGCGCCTTCTCGTAGAGCTCTCGCGCCTTGGCCGCTTCGCCGCGCGTTCCATAGGTGCCCCAGGCGGATAAAACCGCGGGATCATATGTCTCCGCGAGCATAAAACTTGCCCGCGCATTGTCGTTCTCGGCGGCACGCTCGAGCACTATCCTTGCTGCGCCGATATTGCCCTGGCCGAGCAACGCACTGGCGCGCGCGATCAATCGGGCCGCCTCCGCCTTGTCCTGGTCTGCGGCTGTTGGCGGCTCCGATACGGCGGCTGCCACGGTTTGTGTCACCGGCACCATCGGGCCTTCAATTGCGCGGCCGACGGTCACGCTCTCATCGACGGGGCGCCGCGTCGATGCAAGATCCCGTGCCATGGCTTCAGTTCTGCGCCGCTCCTGCTGCAGCGATTGCCATAGTTCCGCGATGGTGGCCTCCGCCGTCTGCTTCTGCTGGACGGCTTCATCAACGGCCTTCTGCGACTGCGCGGCCTGGGTCTCGATCTCGCTGCTCGTTGCGGCAAGTTCACTCGCGAGTGCGGCGGCACGCATTTGCGCCTCGTCGAGCGCGCGGCGTTGTTGCTCGGCACTCGCCGTCATCGCCTGGCGCGCCGCGCCGACTTCTTGGGTGAGGGCGGCGGTCTTTTCCTGCTCCTGCCGCAGCGACTGCCGCAGTTCCGCGATCTCGCGCTCCGTCGTCTGTCTCTGTTGCGCGGTCGCATCGTCAGGATTGCGCGACTGTGTGTCCCGGGTTTCGGTCTCGCGGCGCGTTCCGGCAAGTTCGTTCGCGAGCGTCGCAGCGTGGGCCTGTTCCTGTTGAAGGGATTGCCGCAGCTCTTCTGCTGCAATTTCCGCAGCTTCCCAGCGCTGCATCGCGTCGTGCTGAAACTTGCTCGACAGCGCCAGCATCGTCTCCAAGTCGCCGCGGACTTTTGTGAGCTCGGCCGTCAGTGCGGTGGATCTTTCGCGTTCTTGGTCAAGCGACTGCTGCAATTCCGCGGACGTGGCCGTCGCCGGCTCGCGCGCCGGTACGTCCCTGTAGAAAGTCTCGTCGCCGAGCGCTTGGCGACGCTGCACTGTGCCCGCCAACGGCTCCTGTCGCGAAAGGTCGGTGTCCTGCATGAAGACTGCCGTCGTTCCGCGCTGGACGAGCGTTTGCCACTCGGCGACCTCAGGCTTCAGGTTGAGCCCGACGGCGCGCCCGGCTTCGATCGTCTTCGAGACCTCGGCGCCGCTGAATTGGTCGAACGCACCGATCAGCGCAGCTGCAACGAGGATTGCGGCGATCAAAGAACCCGCTAACCATTGGCCCGCACGACCGATCTGGAACCGACTGCTCGATTCGTCTTCTTGAAACACATCGTCGGTTATTGGATACCAATGCGCCGGCGCGATTCTGATGGGATGCCCATTTTTCCAAACCCATGCGCCTGCCTCACGTGACCAATGAGCGATGTCAAAGGTCCCGGTCGCGCTCTCGAGCCAGATATCCTGTCCGTCCCTTGGTGCAGTATCAATTGGCCGGCGCATGTATGACGCCTTCGCATGTCTTGGTATTCAATCAGACCACGTGCAATCGCACTGACGCCGCAGCAATTCGGGCGGTCGCGGCGCCCCAAACGTCGCAAGAAGAAAAACATCATTTAACTATAATTTAAAGTCAAATTAAATCACGCGGATCCCGGCGTGGGCTGTTGAGCTGTGCGTCCGTCAATTGGGTCCGGACGCGGTTTGGGGAGCGGGTGGTTTGATTGAGCCCTGGAATCTCAACGGAAAGGTGCATCGCCAGGAATATCGCCGTGAAACCAGAGTTTCGTGCTGCTTGGTCGTTGTTATTATAAAAGAGCATTTAATTGTTTAATGAAAAGAAAGGGGTAATAAATATTGCCAACCCGAAGGTTGCTTTTATTGGGCTGGCGGTATCAGGGATTGCGACCGCCAGCCTTCGCGGGATAAGCGGTCATTTCCTGCAATCAATGGCGCCTCAGCTAAGCGCTATCGTGCGCACGCGCGCCAAACCGCCTTGTTGAGTCCGGCAGCATCAAAGCACGGCTTGGTACGGCGATGGTTGCCCCAGCAGGGGCGACGCATCTGGCTGGCGCCATCGACCCCTGACCCAGGGCGCGCCAGCGCCAATCACGTCAGCGCAAGCGCGACGAGGCCAGAGCACAACAGGACGATCCCGGCAATGGTGACGGCGAGAAAGCTGTAAGAGGCAAATTCTTCACGCATGGCGCACCTCAAAAAGCAGTCCCCGCAATACCTTCTGATCGTCGTTCTCCAGCACCCAACACCAACATAGTCCGCGCCCGTTTCCGCAGAATTTCGATCAACCGGAAAACGGTTTCGTCACCCGTACCGATTGTTTCGTGATCGTTACACACGTGCGGGCCAAAAAGGTGCGGCCAGGCTTTGGGGGAAGCCTGGCCGCGCGCGAACCGGTCTGGGACGGGGAGGGGTGGGGATGTGACCGGGTCGCGTGTTCGATGGTCCCTTATTGCCGCGAGCTGGCGGTGGCGACCGCCGGGCGGTTGTCGCCGAGCGAGACCCAGACGTTAGGGTCGCTCTGCGACTGCCGCTTGACGAAGCGGTAGCCGGTTGCAGTCCAGGCGACGACGTCCTCGTTCTGGTTGTCGAGGATGAACTCGCCCTTGTCGGTCTTCACGGTGAGCACCGCGTGGCCTTCGCCCTTCTTGTCGCGCACGACAGTGATCAACAGCGCCTCGCGCGGCCAGCCGGCATCGATCAGCATCTTGCGCTTCAAGAGCACGTAGTCCTCGCAGTCGCCGTAGCCGTCGGTCGGCAACGACCATTTCTCGATCACGCCCCAATGATCCATGTCGGTCATCGGCTTGATGGTCTCGTTGACCCATTTGTTGACCCGGAGCAGATCGCGCCACGCCGTCTGCGACAGCACGATGTCGCGCGGTTGTGTCGCGCCGCCGCGGCAATCGACCGGATTGTCGGCGCAGAATTCGACCCAGCCGATCGGCGAACGCGTGGTGTCGCCGAGGCTGGCATAGACCACGTCGCCCGCTTTCGCCGCGACGCTGGTAGTGACGCTTAGTCCGAACAGGATGGCCGCAACCGCCCATCCTTTCCCCTGTCCCCTGAAAACCATTGTGGCCCCCGTTTTTCTCGTTGGGACCACGTTTCGCACAAAGGTTTTGCGGTGCGGCTAAGTCAGCAAAGGTGATTTGACGCGAATGCAAGTAAAGCTAGCAGCGAATTCGATCTATACTTGAAGCAAACTCGACTAAAATTCGAGACAACTGCAATTGATTCAAATTTTACGCGTTAACATCCTGACGCTATGCCAGAAGGTCTTTTGCGTCTCCAAATCCGCCCGCGTTAACCGCGCGCAGTGGGCGCCAGACAAGGGAAAGGCGGCGTCCGCCATCGCGGATGCCGCCTCGTTCGAGCTGAAAATCAGGGGATTTGAGCCTCGCGCGCTTTACCGCGCGGTAACCGCGTCTTCGAGCGTCTCGGCGGCCTGCTCGTGGACGAACTCCAGCGCGAAGCCGTCGTCGAGGTTTCGCACCACGCGCGACTGCACGCGGCCGAGCATCACCAGCGATTTCACCGGTGGCCTGTTCTCGGCGGCGATCGCCGCACCCGACAGCGAGAGGTCGATGATGCGGCAGGTCATCTTGCTGCCGTCCTCCAGCGTGAGCAGCGCGATCGGATTGCGCGGCACGATACGGTCGTGGCGGCGGTCTTCCGGCAGATTGAGGATGTCGCGGTTGGCGAGCCAGGTGAGCTGTGCGGCGAGCTTGTCGCGCTTGCGCGGCGTCGAGATGATCGTCATCGCAAAGCCGTTGTCGATGATGCGGGTGATCTTGCCCTCGACGCGGCCGATATGGTCGAGATAGGCGATCACGCGGTCGCCGACATTGCCGATGCCGGGCGCCAGCAACGCGAGCCCGCCGGGAGACATATTAATAATCTGGCAAGGAAATTCGCGCCGATCGGGCAGCATGTAGCGGCCGAGCAGGTGCACCTTGACGCGCTGGAAGCGCCGCCGTTCCTCCTGTGCCGGGAAGACCGTAGGTTTCTTTTGTGCAAACGACATCACCGCCACCCGACAACCGGCCTTCCGGCGCGGCACGACCCTACGGCTGACAGGGTTAATGAGCGGTTAGCCGCGGTTGCATCAAGTATGGGCACGCACGCGACCGATGAGCGCAATCCGGAGCGCTCTCTGCCCACGCACGAACAGTGTGACTCGCGGCTGACCCGCAGGGGGAAGGAGCGCAGCGGCGCAGGTGGCGACATCTCACCTCCCCTTGAAAAGGGGAGGTCGGTTTGCGCGGTTACGCACAAACCGGGTGGGGATCCTGCCTCCACGAACGGGGAAGCGGAGGGGAAACGCAGCGTCAACGCCTGCCGATCGTCCCTGCAAATTCCCTTTGCGCATGGGGACCCGCCGCTTCGTCCGGGCTCGGAGGCTGTTCCGATGGCGTGCCGGCGTGTAGTCTTTGATCAGGCCCCGTAGAGGGCAGGCAACAAGGAACGAGGGAGGCATCGGACACGAGCATGACCGATATCCGATACGTCGCGCCGCAGACGCTTGATGAAGCGGTCGGCGCTTATGCCGCGGCGGGCAGCGCCGCGCGCATCCTGGCCGGCGGCACGGATCTCCTGGTGCAGATGCGCTCGGGCGCGGTGCAACCGGGTCTGATCGTCGACATCAAGAAAATCAAAGAACTCACTGCCGTCGAAGAACTTTCCGATGGTGGTTTCCGCTTCGGCGCCGCGGTGCCGGGCGCCGTGCTGGCCGAGCATCCGCGCTTTGGCAAGATTTGGCCCGGCGTGTTGGAGGCGGTGAACCTGATCGGTTCCACCCAGGTGCAGGGCCGCGCCTCAGCCGGCGGCAATCTCTGCAACGCCTCGCCGGCCGGCGACAGCGTCCCGGCGATGATCGCTGCCGGCGCCGTCGTCACCGTGCAGGGCCCAAGCGGCCGCCGCGAATTGAAGGTCGAGGATGTTCCCGCCGGCCCCGGCCGCACCAGTCTCAAGCCAGGGGAGATCCTGGTCTCCTTCACGCTGCCGCCGCGCCCGCCAGGCTCCGGCGACGCCTACCTCCGCATGATCCCGCGTACCGAGATGGATATCGCAGTCGTCGGTTGCGGCGTGAGCCTGACGCTGACGGACGGCGTCTGCACTCACGCCCGCGTCGGCTTAGGGGCCGTGGCGCCGACCGCGCTGCTGGTCGCGCCGGCGGCGCAGGCGCTGATCGGCTCCCGCCTCGATGACGCCGCGCTGAATGCCGCCGCCAATGCCTGCCGCGCCGCCTGCCGTCCGATCGACGACAAGCGCGGCACCATCGCCTACCGCACCCAAATCGCGGGCGTATTGCTCAAGCGCACCGTGAAGATCGCCGCAGAACGCGCGCAAGGGAAATGACAAATGGCAAAGCTGCACGTCTCCACCACCGTCAACGGCGAGCCCTTGGAATTCCTCTGCGAGCCCTTTGAAACCATGCTGGACGCACTGCGCAACCAGCTCGCGCTCACCGGCTCCAAGGAAGGCTGCGCCTCCGGCGATTGCGGCGCCTGCTCGATCACGCTGGATGATCGATTGGTCTGTTCGTGCCTGATGCTCGCCGCCGAAGCGGAGGGGCGCGAGATCAGGACCATCGAGGGCATGGCGCGCGGCGGCCGCCTGCATCCGCTGCAGGAGAAATTCCTGGAGCAGGCCGCGCTGCAGTGCGGCATCTGCACCTCCGGCATGCTGGTCGCCTCCGAGGCGCTGCTGGCCAAGAACCCGGACCCGAGCGAGGAGGAAGTCCGCTTCTGGCTCGCCGGCAATCTCTGCCGCTGCACCGGCTACGACAAGATCGTCCGCGCGGTGCTTGAGACCGCAACCGAAATGCGGGAGGCCGCACAATGAACATCGTCGTCAACAACAAGTGGATCGGCCAGCGCACCATCCGTCCCGATGGCGTCGACAAGGTCACGGGACGCGCCGCCTTTGCTGCCGACACCACCATGCCCGGCATGATCTGGGGCAAGGTGCTGCGCAGCCCGCACCCGCATGCGCGCATCCGCTCGATCGACACCTCCAAGGCGGAAGCCTTGCCCGGCGTGAAAGCCGTCGTCACCTCGCGCGACGTCGTCGACTTCCCGCTGGATAAATCCGTGATGCTCGGCATCCAGGACATGCGCTGGATGTGCCGGAACGTGATGGCGCGCGACAAGGCGCTGTTCCCCGGCCATCCCGTCGCCGCGGTAGCCGCCACCACGGAGGCGATCGCCGCCAAGGCCTGCGAATTGATCGAGGTCGATTACGAGGTCTTGCCTTTCTCGATCGAGATCGAGGATGCGATCAAGCCTGACGCCCCGATCCTGCACGAGTTCAACAAGTTCGAAGGCAGGCCCTCGAACATCGTCGGCACCCTCGAGCACAAGAAGGGCGATATCGAAGAGGGCTTCAAACAGGCCGATATCATCATCGAGCGCAGCTTCACCACGCGCCCGGTGCACCAAGGCTATATCGAGCCGCACGCCTGCCTGATCTCGGTCACCGCCGACGGCAAGGCCACGATCTGGAGCTCGAGCCAGGGCCAGTTCATGGTCCGCGCGATGACCTCGATGCTGACGGGCATCCCGCAGAGCGACATCCGCGCCATCCCCGCCGAGATCGGCGGCGGCTTCGGCGGCAAGACCATCGTCTATCTCGAGCCGCTGGCGACGCTGCTCGCCAAGAAATCCGGCCGCCCGGTCAAGATGGTGATGACGCGCGAGGAGGTGATGCGCGCCACCGGCCCAACGTCAGGCTCGAGGAGCACAGTGAAGATCGGCGCGAAGAAGGACGGCACCATCGTCGCCGCGCAAGGCACATTCTATCTGCAGGCCGGCGCCTTCCCGGGCTCGCCGATCCGCGGCGCCGCCGGCTGCAGCTTTGCGCCCTACGACATCGCGAACGTGCTCTCGGTCGGCTTTGATGTCTGCTCCAACCGCTCCAAGGTCGCGGCCTATCGCGCGCCCGGCGCGCCGATCGGCGCCTATGCGGTCGAATGCGTGCTCGACGAGGTCGCGGAAAGCCTGAACATGGACCCGCTCGACTTCCGCCTGAAGAACGCGGCGAGGCAAGGAACGAAAGCCGCGCACGGCCCGGTCTTCCCCCGCATCGGCTATATCGAGACGCTGGAGGCGGCGAAGACCTCGCCGCACTACAGCATCCCGCTCGGCAAGCTGCAGGGCAGGGGCGTCGCCTCCGGCTTCTGGTTCAACGCCGGCGGTGAATCCTCGGCGCAGGTCAACATCACCGAGGACGGCAACGTCGTCGTCACGACCGGCCATCCTGACATCGGCGGCTCGCGCGCCGGCATCGCCAATGTCTGCGCCGAACTGCTCGGCATCGACTACCGCCGCGTCTCCGTCATCATCGGCGACACCCAGACGGTCGGCTTCTCCAACCTCACCGGCGGCAGCCGCGTGCTGTTTGCTTCCTCGATGGTGGTGACGCAGGCGACCGAGAAGGTGATCAACACCCTGCGCGAACGCGCCGCAAAGATCTGGGAGATCGATCCCGAAGCGGTGAAATGGGAGAACGGCACCGCGCATCCTGCCAGCCCGAACGCCGGCCAGTTCGAGCCGCTCACGCTCGAACAGCTCGCCGAGAAGGCCCCCATGCAGGGCGGCCCGATCGGCGCCGGCGTGCAGCTCAACACCCAAGGCGCCGACGGCGGCTTCGGCACCCACATCTGCGACGTCGAGGTCGACATCGAGCTCGGCATCGCCCGTGTCATCAGATACACGGCGGTGCAGGACGTCGGCCGCGCCGTCCACCCCGGCTATGTCGAAGGCCAGCTCCAGGGCGGCGTCGCGCAAGGGATCGGCTGGGCACTGAACGAGGAATACATCTACCGCAGCGACGGCAAGGTCGATAACCCCGGCTTCCTCGACTACCGCATGCCGGTCTGCTCCGACCTGCCGATGCTCGACACCATCCTGGTCGAAGTCCCGAACCCAAAACACCCCCAAGGCGTCAAGGGCGTCGGCGAAGTGCCGCTGGTGCCAGTGATGGCGGCGGTAGCGAATGCGATCTACCGCGCGACAGGCAAGCGCTTTTACGCCCTGCCGATGTCCCCGCCGAAGGTGCTGGCGGGCTTGGAGGAGCCGGTGCAGCAGGCGGCAGAGTAGCTGGGGAGGGCGGTCAATCCGCTCGCACCGTCATTGCGAGCCACCGGGTCGGCGCATAGCGCCGCCCGATGACAGGCTCCGCGAAGCAATCCATTTCACCGCTTGGGGAGAGATGGATTGCTTCGTCGCTTGCGCTCCTCGCAATGACGCTGCGGCTATCATGCGCGTAGGATGGGTAGAGCGGAAGCGAAACCCATCAACGTTACGCCATCCGATGCACGGCACACAGCTTGTTGCCGTCATGATCGCGCAGATAGGCGATATACATCTTCATCCCGTTGCCTTCGCGGATGCCGGGCGGGTCCTCGCAGGTCGTGCCGCCATTGGCAAGTCCCGCCGCATGGAATGCATCGACCGCCGCGGGCGACTCCGCATTGAAGCCGATCGTCCCGCCATTGGCAAAGGTCGCCGCCTTGCCGTCGATCGGCTTCGACACCGAGAACGTCCCCGTCTTCGTGCGCCAGAACACCCGATGCCGGTCGACAAATCCCGGCCTCACGCCGAGCGTGCCGAGCAGCGCGTCATAAAACGCCTTGGACTTGTCGAGGTCGTTGGTTCCGATCATCACATGCGAGAACATTCTACCTGTCCCTCCCTTTGCGCGACGTTCATTCCGCTGCGGCGCCGCTTCGCAGAAGATGTTCCTAGCAGAAGGTTGGGCGGGGATGGAAGTCCGGGACGGGTGCCGGGCGGCGCGGATGACGCTAAAGCCAACCCGCCGCGCGCTCTCCGCAAGGCTTGCCGATCCGAAAGCGCGCGATGTCGTCAGTCAGGAGCGAGCGCGTAGAAGACGCGGGCTCGGCGCGCCACGTTTGGACAGCACTGCTGCCTCAATATCCCTCCCGCTCCCCTCCCGCCGGTGGCGTATCAAGAAAAGCCCGGCGCGACGGGAACCGGATGCGCAAGATCGCAATTCTAGGCCTGCAGGCACATAGCTGCGGCAAGTTGACCCTTGCACAACAACTTACAAAGGGTGCGAAAATGCCACGGGTGAACCAAGCTACAAAGCAGGCGCGTACAACCAAAGCCGCCGCCGTAACGGCGTTCGGTACGGCGGGCCTCGGTCTTTCGCTGGCGGGGAGCGCGTCTGCGTCCGCGATACCCACCGCTGACATCCCGCAGTCCGACGACTTCTCGCCCAATCAGCGCCTGGTCCTTGGTGAAGAGGAAATGGCCGACGTCAGTCTCGCCACGTTCTATCTGTTCGATAAGGAAAACGCAGACCCCGGCGTGCAACTGGCCGCCGTTGTCGTTCGAGGCTGCCGAGGTTGCGGTGGTTGCCGCGGCTGCCGTGGCTGCCGTGGTTGCGGAGTAGGCTGGCGTGGCTGTGGTGGCTGCGGAGGTTGCGGCGGCTGCTGCGCCCGCTGGGGACGCTGCCGCTGGTGCTAGGGTCAAGACCTCACCGCTAAAAGACAAAGCTTGACGACCTGCCGGGCGGCGCCGTCCGCCCGCAAGTCGGCGACGATGTTCCGCGTCGCCGATCGGCAGCGTTTGGTAAATCCTGAAAAGGCCCGCGCACGGCTATCGAACGACAGCCGCCTCGCCGATCCAGCGTCCCTCCCAGAGATAAAAGCGATCGGTTGCCCCGAGCGCTTGCGCTGCCTCTTCGCGACACAAGAACACGAAACCCAGCCGCCTCCGCTCGCCCGGCATCATGGCGCGTTCGAGCAGCGGATAACCATCCCAGCCCTCATCGACACTTCTGTCCTTGGTGCACGGGCAGCCCCAGCCAAGACGAACCGGCCCAGTCCTGCCACCTGCCTCGACCGGATAAAGATAGAGGTCCGCAATCAAGTCAGGCGTTACGGAGTGCAAGGCTTCGCGGAATGCGGTCTCGCGTGTCACAGCCACACCTCAACGCGTAGGGCGGATCAGCCACCGGGTCCGCGCTTCGCGCGGCCCGATGACAGGCTCCGCGTAACCCGCCGTTCACGTACCACAAAACGGCGGATCACGTCTTTGGCTGATCCGCCCTGCGCGCCGCCACGCCGCTTCGCAGGAAGGTCTCAGTTCTTGGCGGGGCACTTGGCCCGAATCTCTCCGAGAAGCTTTCGCATATTCTCAAAGTAAATTTCGTCGAGAGCCGGGGGCATGTCTTCGCAGATGTATTGGTGATGGTACTTGATCTCTTCATCAAAGCTTTTTCGCCATTCCGGCTTGTCGAATGCTTCCAGCATCTCGTCGTACGCAAACAGCAGATGCGCGACGTAATTTTTGTATTGGGCGAATTTCTTTCGGTCTGCCTTGATCTCCAACAGATCAGGCTCAGCGTATTCCGGGTGCCGCAACGCAGATTCGCTGTACGACATGTAGACTTGGCGGGCCGCGACTTCTTTGAAGTTCTTGCTGATGAAGTAGACTTGAGCCACGACGATGACGAAGGCGAAGCCAGCAATGACCGCGGATGCGATTTGCGCCCAATTCGACTTCGGCCGAGTGTTCTCAGATTGAGCGGACATGTTTGGACCAAGGGGGAGTGGATAGGTGGTGAGTGAAGCTAGCCTCCGCGTAGTCCGCGGATTGGCGGGGAGGAGGGCAGTCCGTAGGGCGGATTCGCAGCGTAATCCGCCGTTCACCTACCACAAAGCGGCGGATTGCGCCTTCGGCCAATTCGCCCTGCGCGTCGCCTCTTCGCGACACAAGAACACCCAGACGCCTCCGTTCGCCCGGCATCATGGCGCGTTCGAGCAGCGGATAACCATCCCAGCCCTCATCAACACTTCTGCCCTTGGTGCACGCGCAGCCCCAGCCAAGACGGACCGGCGCAGTTCTGCCACCTGCCTCGACCGGATAAAGATAAAGGTCCACGATCAAGTCAGGCGTTACCGCGTGCAGGGCTTCACGGAATGGGGGCCCGCGTGTCACAGCTACACCTCACCGCGTAGGCGGATTAGCGCAGCGTAATCCGCCACTCAGGTATCACAAGGCGGCGGACGACGCCTTCGGCTAATCCGCCCTGTGAGCTAAATCAAATAACGGGACCCTCCGGAGCGAAATCCTCACCCCGTCACTCGCTGCCGAGCCGCGAGTTAGGTTCAACAGGATAGGATTCATGGTGCAGCGGAAGTCGACGTTTGTGTCGGAGAGGGCCGCAAGCTATTCTCCGCGAACATCTTGCGACCATCGCATCAAATCAAAGCATCAGATTCTCTTGGATGGATACAGTCTCGATCAATATCTGCTATCGGCCGTTGCGCATTGCAATGGCGGTACATTCGAGTGACTTGGACTCGTTTCGCCGAGCGGTTCGCATAAATTTCGCTTTCTCGGGAGGTCGGTTTAATCCGATAGTCTTTGCAGATAAGATCGATGATGCGCGCAGATTAATCGAGGTGTTCCGAGTCGATTTCATTGTGCCTTTTGGAACCTCTGATGAGGTGAAGGCGCTCGTCGCCGCGTTTCCACATCTGATAAGTCCCTTGTTTGGGGATGATCTCTTCATAGTGAGTCGAGGGTCTCCCGGTAGGTCGTACATCTTGGACGTCTACAACGCGTTGCTGCATTGGCGTGATAAGCCTGAGTGGCAGTCTCTGAAGGAAAAGGGATTCCGGCGTATCGTCTGGGAGGCAGACGATCCTTTGGCCGACTCGCTGCTGGTTCAGTACGGCGCTTTTCCCGATGCTGTAGATACCGGACGTGATTATACAACAGAGCTGGCCGCCGCTACCTTAGCTAAGGTTGAACGGCTCGATCCGGCAGAACCGATTCCCAAGGCCGTGCTTGAGCATCCAAGCCTCGGCTTCTTATCTCGAATTGGACTGCGACGTCATTACTCGGTCCGCCCCGGTTCGCAGTCTCCTGGCTTCTACATTGGAGACGCTGCAAACATCGACGATCTCGCCACA
The DNA here is from genome assembly GCF_055456055.1 of Bradyrhizobium sp. LeoB3. Taxonomy (NCBI): domain Bacteria; kingdom Pseudomonadati; phylum Pseudomonadota; class Alphaproteobacteria; order Hyphomicrobiales; family Nitrobacteraceae; genus Bradyrhizobium; species Bradyrhizobium sp. LeoB3. The sequence continues at coordinate 66,127 of NZ_JBVBEF010000005.1, read as the reverse complement.
TTTTGGAATTTGCGTGCAGCGGACACAGCGCTCCATTTTATCGACCTTGCGTACTTTAGCCGCTATGAGCACTTGCTCCCCGTTCTTAGCAGGGATCTGCAGAAACGGACGCTCGAAGGTGATGCGTCAGGATTGATGTTTTGGGCGATAAACGACGATCTCCTCAAGAGAGCGGGCGATCATTTCGGCGAGGTACAGCGCACACATCATCGAGTAGCGCCAGAAACCTGGAATGGTTTAAATGTTAGGCCGCCGATGATGATCTTCGGTGACGCACAGTCGCTGGGAGTGCTTGGAGAGTACGACGGACGGCCACGCGTATCGTTTAGTCTAAACAATAAACCTTTTCATGAAAATATATCGTTCCAAACGCAGCGTCTCGTTGGGTCCGTGAATTTCTACGGCGGGCCACGTAGTGAAGACTCGACCTTCCGACCTCCGTATGTGCCCGAATTGAATGAGTATCTCGCAAGAAAGATGTGCTTTGACTACGATAAGCTTCGCGTAGAACCGGAGAGGGTCGGGATAATTATTGATGCGCTAGATCATAACGTCACGCTTAATGCGGTTTCGACGTACGGCTTGGTTCAGAAGATATTTGAGTTGGCAGGTCTGCGGTCCAAGTTGAGTGATAGCGGACTGATCGCAAGGCAATTGATTGCCCGGCTCGGGGGAATCGATGGCGCACGCGTGTTCAAAATTCCAGGAGTACGTAAGCTCCTAAAAACTTTCGGGCCAAACAAGTCTTTTACACAAAACGTCGCCCTTCAAATTATAGGCCGAACACCCGGTTTTAGTGATCATTCGCACTTGTTTATTGAGCCTCGCAAAAACGGCGAACGACTGACCAAAGATATGGTGTTCGGTTATTTGGTCGAGAAAGGGCTCTTTCGAACGGGCTTGGAATTGACTTGCCCAGCTTGCAACTTGCCCAGCTGGTATCCACTCGACGCGTTGCGTCAAACCAATGTTTGCGAGCTGTGTGGCAATGTCCATGACGCCACAAGGGCAATGATCGGTCGAAAATTTCAGTATCGCCGTACCGGGGTGCTCGGGATCGAAAAAAATGTTAAAGGCGCGATTCCGGTGGTGCTTCTTCTCCAACAGCTTCTAATCAATCTTACAGGAATCGGAAGCGATCTCATTGAGCTGCCATCGCACGACCTCGAACCCCTTCCCAATGTCCAGCTTCCCGCATGTGAAGTCGATTTTGTTCTCGTGCGATCGCAAACCTATCCCGATAAGGCGGAGTTGATAATCGGTGAGTGCAAGGACGAGGGTGATAGGATTGACCAGCGCGATATTGAGAATCTTCGACGTATCGCTGATGCCATCCCCGAGCATCGGTTTAACACATTTATCTTGCTAGCACGGCTTTCGCCGTTCTCCTCAGAAGAGGTGGCGCTTGCCAGATCTCTGAATGGCCCATACCAACGTCGCGTTATTCTGCTGTCTGCTCGGGAATTGGAGCCCTATCACATGATGGAGAGGATTAAGAAGGAGTTTGGCTTGACGACACATATCCACTCGGCCAAAGATCTGGCCGGCGTGACTTTTCAAATGTATTTTGCAGCCGATCGGTCAGGGCACGACGCGTGATCGATTACTTACTTGCGGCATTATGGGTGCCGGATTCGTCTGTTCGCCTCATCGAAAGCGTTGATCCAATAGACCTCAATCCGCGAACTGCCCCGCCGCCTCGATGATCGGCTTCCACCGGTCCACCTCGCTCACCAGCTTCACCTTCAGCGCTTCGGGCGTGGCTTCGTCCTGGGCTACCGGCTCGGTGTTGATCTCGTTGAAGCGCTTCACGAGGTCGGGGTCGCGGAGGGCTTCCGAGGCGGCCCCTAAGCCCGCATTGCCGAAGGTCATCTTGTCGCCGTTGGCCTTGATGTAGGTGATCAGCTCGGCAAGATTGTTCGGCGGCAGGTCGGGCCGGGCGATGATGGTCATCGGCGCATTGGTGACGAGGCCGATCGGCGCGAACGCCGTCTTGGTGTCGTAGGGCAGCTTGCGGTATAGCGTTGCCGCCGTCGAGATGCCGATGTGGTGGACCAGCAGGGTATAGCCGTCGGGCTCGGCGCGGGCGGCGCGCGCGGTGGCGATGGTGCCGCCGGCGCCGGTGGCGTTCTCGACGATGATGGTCTGGCCCAGGAGTTTCGACATCGATTGCGCCGTCATCCGCGCCACCGTGTCGGTCGGCCCGCCGGCCGCAAATGGCACCAGCAGGGTGATGGGCCGGGCCGGGTAGGTCTGCGCGGAGGCCGCCGAGCTTGCCATCGCAAGCACAGCGGCAATCATGGCCAGTCGTTTCAAGTCGTGCCTCCCTTTGAGCTTGTTCTTTGTTGGTCGTGCATCTCTACATGTTTTGCGCTGCCGCACAAAAGCGAAAGATGTCGCGCGGTACGGCCGGACCAGGCGCTCGGCAGAACTATTGACTTAGATCAACAAAAGGTCCGCCATCTCGTCGCACTCGGATACTGCGCAAAAGCGATCCGAAAGGCCATGTCGGGGGTGCTACGCCCGTCCGCGTCGAAGAGACGATTTGGCGACGATTCCACGTCCGATCGAACGGGCTCCCGGTAACCTACAGCATGATCCGGAAAAGTGGAGACCGGTTTTCCGAAGAAGATCATGCTCAAACAAAGAGCGAGAGCGGGATGACGGTTCGAAGAAAAGTCATCACGCTTGTAACCATTTAATCGGAGAGTCTCATGAGAACCTTCAATCGATTGGTGCTGTCAGTCCTTCTCGTCACGCTATCGGCCGCGACCCAGGCTGCGGATTTGAACGGAGCCTGGACGATCGACGCCTCGGCCTGCGGTGACGTGTTTACCAAAGAGAATAACAGGCTTGCTTTCAAGCCGGATGCCGATCTCCACGCGGGCGGCATCATCGTCCAGGGAAGGCAGATCACCGGCACATTTGAAAAATGCACGATCAAGTCGTTGCACGATGATGGATCGAATGTGCGAATGATTGCGGCGTGCTCGGACGGCGTCGCGATTTCGGACGTAGAGTTCGACGTGAAAATCTCCGGAGAGAACAAGATCACCCTCAGCTCCAAGCAGCCGGTGCCGGTGGAAATGCCGTATGTTCGCTGCTCCATGTGAAGTCGGCGCGGCGGCGAAGGTTGAACGACGAGCCGGGCGTCCGTCGCAAGACACCCGCCCTGTGCTCACTGGGCTGCAAGGCCGTAGGCGGGCTTCATTCGCGCGAGCGCTTCGTAATGACGGAGATATTCCTTCGCCATCCGCTCGGAGGTGAACCGCTCCTCGAACCGCGCGCGCACTTTGCGGCGGTCAAGTTCGCCGAGCCGGCCGATTGCCTCGATGGCTTCAGCTTCGCCGTCCACGACGAACCCGGTGATTCCGTCGTCGATCACCTCCGGCACCGAGCCGGAGCGGAAAGCGATGACGGGGGTGCCGCAGGCCATCGCTTCGATCATGACGAGGCCGAACGGCTCGGGCCAGTCGATCGGAAACAGCAGCGCCGAGGCGCTGGCCAAAAATTTCTGCTTGGTCTCGTCATTGACCTCGCCGGTCAGCCGCACCTTGTTGCCATCGATCTGGGGTTCGAGCCGCTCCTTGAAATACGCGCGTTCGCCGCGCGGCACTTTCGCCGCGATACGAAGCGGCATGTTCGCGGCGCGCGCAATGCGGATCGCGACCTCAGGCCCTTTCTCCGCGGTGAGCCGGCCGAGAAAGGCGAGATATCGGCCTTCGTCGAAGGAGGGACGGAACAGGTCGGCGGGCAGCCCGTGATAGACGGTGCCGATCCAGTTGGCCTCGCGCAGCGCCGTGTTCTGGTTGTCCGAGATCGAAACGTAGGGAGCCTGGGGAAACAGGCGCGCGACATCGGCAGGTCCCGGAAGATCCAGCCGTCCGTGCGTGGTCGTGAGGAAGGGCACGCCGAGGCGCTTCAGGAGCGGCAGCGGCAGCCAGTCGATGTGAGCGTGGATCACGTCGAACTCGCTTGCGCGCCGCGCGACGGATTCCAGAAGCACCGTCTGGGCCGCCACAGGGTCGACGCGCGGCCGGCCAAGCCGCAAGGCGCGCGGGCAGGCAGGCACTAGCTCGGCCAGCGTTTTTGAATCGCCGCTGGCAAACAGCGTCACCTGATGTCCGAGCTTGACCAGTTCGTCGACCAGCCACGCCACGACGCGCTCCGTGCCGCCGTAAAGTTTCGGGGGAATGCTCTCAGCCAAAGGCGCGATCTGCGCAATCCGCATGTTGCGTCCGACTCCAGCAACCCCCGGGGTCCGCCATCAAAATTCCGAAGCGTCAACTGCACGAACCAGATGCCGTTCCAGCGCTTACCGATATTTTCGGGAATTATTGGCAAACCGGCCGTTCGTAGCGCGTGAGCAGATCGAGCCAGTCCTCCAGCAGGCGGCTCATCAGAAATTTCTCGCGCACGGTTTCCTTGGCGCGTGCGCCGAGGCGCTGGCGCAACTGTGGATCGTTCAGGAGTTGCACCATGCGATCGGCGGCCTGGTCCACCGTGCTGACCAGGAAGCCGTTCTCGCCATCCGTGATCTGGTGGCGGATGCCGCCGACATCGCCGCCGATCACGGCGGCGCCTTTCCACATCGCCTCGGTCACGGTGAGGCCGAATCCCTCGCGTGTCGATTTCTGCAGCACCACGGCGGAGTGGCGTTGCAGCGCATTCACCAGGATCGGATCATCGACAGCGAGCACAATGACGCGATCGTCGATCGAACGCTTGATGGTTTCGAGAATGACGTGGCCTTCGGGATCGTCGCTCGCATTGTTGCCGACCAGCACAAGCGTGCAGTCCACCTGCCGGCGCGCTTTCCGGTGCGCCTCGATCACGCCGATCGGGTCCTTCCACCGGTCGAAGCGCGAAATCTGCGTCACCAGCGGGCGATCGGTCGGGATGCGATGGTACTTCAGCGTGTCCTTGATCTCCTGCTCGGACAGTTCGGCATTCTTGGCGGAAAACGGATCGATCGCCGGCGTCATGAACCGCTGATCGGTGCCGAGGGCTTGCCCGTATTCCGGCAGCGAGAAGATGGCGGCGTCGTACGGTTCGACGAACCCACGCAGATAATCCCACACCGGCGGGTGAGGCGAGGAGAGATCCACGTGGCACTGCCACAACCATGGCATCTCCCGCTCGGCAAAGTGTCGCACCAGCGGCAGCGGCTGCGGATCATGCACGATGACCGCATCGCATTTTTCCAGATGCAGCCTGGTGGCATTCTCGAACACCACCTCTTCGTAGATCGCCTTTTCCTGTTCGGAAAACTCCAGCTCCTGTCCCTGCAATGCATTGTGCAGCTTCTTGGTGCAGGCGAAGAAGCCCGGCGTACCCTGCACCAGATGCCAATCGGTCTCGATCCCCATCGCATTCATCATCAGCGTCAGCGGCGTGAGGATTTCCGTGACTCCGCCGCCGTAGAAGGTCGAACTGATATGCGCGACCTGCATCATGCGCACGCGGTCGGCCTTTCGTTCGATCCGTTCCGCCGTCGCGGCGCCGATGAGCGGCGCGTAATGTTCGAGTGAATGCAGACCGAGAGTCGAGCGATCGATGGCTGGGGGGAGCAGAGACATAGCTGCGCGCACCTTGGCTGAAGAGTTGAACCGCATCATCTTCCGATCGCGCTTCAGGCGTGCCTTGCGCGCTGGCCTTCAACTGCGGCTGCAGCGGCGACGTTCCAACCACGTCAGCAATTTTATCGAGCTATGCAACGAGCTATGCAAAAAGTGCCCGTCGGGCAAATCACTCGAAAGTCTGTCCATCCCTCTTGGCAAAAATATTCAGCTTCCGTCGTCGGGCAAATCAGTGATTTAACTCCGCGCGTCTCACGCGAATGAGGGGCGGGTCGCGATCGTCACGAACGTTGCGGTGAGATGCGGTGGACGCGATTGCTGCGACAGACGAACGCAGCTTCTCGCGGACGGCGAAGTCGTGTGGTCCTGGCGCCCCGACGCTGGCGCTAAGCTTCGTGCGAATAAGTTCGCACTAGGCGACGGTGGCAAGAAAGCCCGGTCACCGGGGAGAGCGCGAAGTAAGCCGTAACGCCATCGCGCAGGGAAAGCCGGAATGCTTCGGTTGAACCTGTGGTCCTACCCCCGTGCTTTTTGTTGCACGGGACCCACGGGTGCAACCAGCACCCGGCTTTCCCTGCGCCCTCTGTGTTTCGAGAGGGCGGAACGTGATGCAAAGCTCGGACGCAAAGCGCCGCGAGAATGCGAACGCACATCCTCTCGCTGTTTGAAATTTGTATCGGAACTCACCACCCGTCATTGCGAGCGGAGCGAAGCAATCCATGCCTCCGCAAGTGGCGAGATGGATTGCTTCGCTCCGCTCGCAATGACGGCGTCAGCGAGCGCGCCGCTCACCGCCAAAACCGCTGCAGCACATGCTCCCACAGCCACGCCCACACGATTCCGCCGATGTCGCCGAGTTGCAGCAGCACCGCGACCCAGATGAACGCCGAGACGAAATTCGCGATCTGGAACGGCTGCTGCGGCATCCGCAGCATGCCGGCGACGATCGGCACCGAGGCGCGCAAGGGGCCGGAGAAGCGGCCGATGAAGATCGCGAGCACGCCCCATTTCTTGAGGAAGGCCTCGCCGCGCACCAAAAGATGCGGGTGCTGTGAGAACGGCCACATCCTGGCGATCGAATGCTTGAACTTGCCGCCGATCCAGTAGGACAGCCAGTCGCCGAACGCTGCACCAAGCGCGCCGGCGAGGAGCATCGGCAGGAAGGCGATGCCGCCGCTCCGCATCATCGCGCCGATGGCGACCAGCACCGCCCAGGCCGGCACGAGCAGCGAGAGGAAGGCGAGCGATTCAGCGAAGGCGAGGGCGAACACGATCGGCGCCGCCCAGGCGCGGTGATCCCTGACGAACTCGACGACATGCCGGGCGGAATCTTCGAGGGACATCGTACCGCCGCTTCCGATCCGCCTTCGCCGTCACCGCCACTAGAAATCCGCGATGGGGAAGCCGGTTCCAGGAACATCACTCTAGCCTGCGGAACGCGTTGCGGCATCCGCAGTTTGGAATTGCGGTAAAGAGAACCATGGCCCGGGTTTCGTCGCGATCAAAGAAAATTGTCTATGCGGCCCTGGCGGGCAATCTCCTGGTCGCCGTGACAAAGTTTGCCGCGGCGCTGTTCACCGGCAGCTCCTCGATGCTGAGCGAAGGGGTGCATTCGCTGGTCGATACCGGCAATGAAGCGCTGTTGCTCTACGGCTACCACCGGTCCAGCCTGGAGCCGGATGCAAGCCATCCGCTCGGCTATGGCCGCGAGCTGTATTTCTGGAGCTTCGTGGTCGCGATCCTGCTGTTCGCGCTGGGCGCCGGCGTCTCCCTCTATGAGGGCGTCTCGCATGTGATGACCCCGATCCCGATCGAGAATGTGATGGCGAGCTATGTCGTGCTGGCGCTGTCATTTCTGTTCGAGGGCGCCTCATGGTGGTTCGCGCTGAAGGGATTTCGCGCTTCCAAGGGCGGCAGCAGCTATTTGGAGGCAGTGCGGAAAAGCAAGGATCCGCCGTCTTTCATGGTGCTCTTGGAGGATACGGCCGCGCTGGTCGGCATCTCGGTCGCCGCGCTCGGCATCTATTTGTCGGTCCGCCTGCAACGGCCCGAAATCGACGGTGTCGGCTCGATCCTGATCGGCCTGGTGCTGGCGGCAACCGCCTGGCTATTGGCTCGCGAAACCAAGGAGCTCCTGATCGGCGAACCCGCACACAGTGCGATCAACGCATCGATCGTGGCGCTCGCCGAGAAGGAGCCGTGCGTTGAGGGCGTCAACGGCGTCACCACCGTTCACCTCGCCCCGGACCAGATTGTGGCAAGCCTCAGCCTGGAATTTTCCGACGAATTGCGCACTCCGGACATCGAGCGCTGCGTCGAGGCGCTGGAGAAGCGGATCCGCGCGGCGCATCCCGAAGTGGTCTCGCTGTTCATCAAGCCACAAACCCGCCACCGTTATGAGGCGGTGCGCCGCGGCCGGTTCGGCGGTGGCTAAAATTGAGGCGATCATGCCGGCGTGCGAAATCGAAAGGTCTCTCGCGACTTTGCACTGGCGCTGTCGGAACTTTCGCCCTAATCTCTCATTAGCTTTGCAGTTTCATCCAGCAAGGGAGTGCGGGGATGGCGACGCAAATCGTGATGGATCACACTGGCGACAGCCGGCACAATTTCAATCCCGCCGACGAGAAGGCCCTGCGCGAAGCGCAACTGCGCTTCGACGCATTGATGAAGAGCGGTTACACCGCTGCGGTGCGGGACGTGTCGGGACAGCCGACCGTGGTCCGTTCCTTCGATCCGAAGGCCGAAGAGACGCTGTTCTATCCGCGACTTGTCGGCGGCTAGGCCGGTCCGTCATGTCCGGCAGGCTGTCGCGGGCGTTCGCCGAGGCCGCGCGGCTCTCGCGCGCGGCTTGGCGGCGGTTCGTCGAATATTGCGTACTGGATGACAGCCAGTCGCGCGGTCTGGCGCTGCTGAAGGAATGGCTGACGCCCGAGCAGCTCGTGCAGTACGAGACGAGCGGCTATTTCGACGTCGTTGGCTGCCACTCCGGCAAACGCTACCGGATCCGGCACGGCACCGGCATGAACATCTATGAATTGGACGAACTCGGCCGGCTGCATGCGGGCTGGTGTTTCGTGCCGAGGGATACGCTGGTGGCCGGCGACGTCATGCTGGCGCAGAAGATCGCGCTCGAGGCCAACGAGCGCTCGGCGCTCGCGGTGGCGCGGAGCTTCCCCGTGCGCTGGCGGCCGACATAGCCGGCCGTCGCAGCTTAGCGTCGCGACAGCGGGGCTGGTGGCGGCGGCTCGGTGGTGCCGGGGCCGAGCGAGCGCTGCACCATCACGGTGTCGGCCCAGCGGCCGAAGCGATAGGCGACGCCCGGCAACAGGCCGGCGCGGGCGAAGCCGAAACGCTGATGCAGCGCCAGCGATGCGGCGTTGTCGCTGTCGATATAGCCGATCATCTGGCGAAAGCCGGCCGCCGCGCACGCGTCGATCAATTCGCCGAGCAGCAGGCGCCCGATGCCGCGGCCGACCTGGTCGTGACGGACATAGATCGAATGCTTTACCGCATAGCGATAGGCCGGCCGCTTCCGAAACAGCACCACATAGGCGTAGCCGACCACCTCGCCGTCACGAGTCGCGACCAGATGGGGCAGGCGATGGTTGCGGAAATTCTTGCGCCGGTCGCGGAAATCATCCGGCTCCGGCACTCCGCTGTCCTCGACGCTGTCGTCGACGCCGCGCCTTATGTGGCGGCGGTAGATCGATAGCATGGCTTCGACATCGGCCTCGCGCGAGGCCCTGACGATGATCCGCTCTTCGTTCATCGGCCGTCACTCGGAAATCACGTAGGTGAACAGGCGCACGCGGCCCGCATCGTCGATTTCCTTGTAGACGCCCTGGATCTCGACCTCGAAGCCCGGGAACGCATTGAACGATGCCTCGAACATCTTGAGGTAATCGATCATCGGCCGCGTCTGTTCCGACAGCCGTTCACCGGGCACGATGGTGGCGATGCCGGGCGGGTAGACCACGAACGGCGTCGCGGCGATGCGGCCCGAAATTTCGCCAATCGGGAGATAATCGACGTCGTTGCGCACGAGGTAGCGTGACGCTTCGCGCGGCGACATCGCGATCTCGGGCAAATGCTCGGGCAGGAATTGCTTGCGCTGCAGCGCGCTCACATCGGCCGCGCGGAAGAAGCGGTGCATGTCGCCGCAGAGGTCGCGCAGGCGGACACCGGCATAGCGGGCAGGCCGGCGGCGGAAGAATTCGGGGATCACGTCTTCGAGCAGCGCATTGTCGTCATGCAGTTTCTTGAAGGCGACGAGCCCGGAGATCAGCGTCCCCGCCTTGCTCGCCTCGACGCCGGGGGTGAGCAGGAAGAGCAGGGAGTTGAGGTCGTTCTTCTCGGCGACGATGCGGTTCTCCCGCAGATATTGCGCTACCACCGGGGCGGGGATGCCGTGTTCGGCACACGCACCCGTGGCATGATCGAATCCCGGCGTGAGCAGCGTCAGCTTGTTCGGGTCGGTCATGGCAAAGCCCGCCGTCATCTCCGGGAAGCCATGCCAGCTATCGCCGGGCTTGAGCTGCCAGAACGCAGGGTTGGTCGCGAGCTGGTCGGTAGAGATGGTTTCCCAGGCGACATTGTGCGCCCCGCCTTCGCGCGCGACGTCCGGGATCATCACGCGATCCGGCACGAACGGCTCGAAGAACCAGCGCCGCTCGGGACGCGCCTCGTTCTCCTCGAACTCGCGGCGGGTGGCGCGGATTTTCTTGCGCAGCTCGATGCCGAGCCGGATCGTGTCGTCCCACAGCACCTCGCCGGAGCGGCCCTTCATCATCTGCGCGCCGACGTCGAGCGAGGCGAACAGCGGATAGAATGGCGAGGTCGAGGCGTGCTGCATGAAGCTCTCGTTGAAACGCCGGTGCTCGACCCGGCGCTTCTGGCGCTTGATGTGGCGGTCGCGGACATGGATCTGCGAAGCCTGCGAGAAGCTGGCGAGCTGCTTGTGGGTCGATTGCGTGGCGATGATGCCGGGCGCCTCGGGGCCGAGGTCGGCAAGGCCCATCGCGAAGCGGCCGGCATAGATCGGATGGAACTTCATGAAGCCGGCCCAGGCTTCGTCGAACAGGATGTAGTCGCAGAGATGACCGATGCGCTTGAGGATCATTTCCGCACTATGAATGGTGCCGTCATAGGTGCACTGCTCGACCACGGCGACGCGGAAGGGACGGGGCCGCTTCCAGGCCTCCTTGTCCTTGACCAGCGGATGGTTGCGGATGCGCTCGCGCAGCGATGTCTCGTCGAGCATGTCCCAGCGCATCGGCCCGATCAGGCCCCAGGCGTTGCGAACGGTCGGCACATAGACCGGGATGCCGCCGCCGAGCAGCAGCGCGCCATGGTGGGCGGCCTTGTGATTGTTGCGGTCGAACAGCACGAGGTCGCCGTCAGTAACCAGCGAGCCGAGTGCGACCTTGTTGGAGGTGGAGGTGCCGTTGAGCACGAAATAGGTCTTCTCCGCGCCGAAGATCCTGGCGGCTTCCTTCTGCGCCCGCAGTGCCGGGCCCTCATGGGTCAGGAGGTCGCCGAGGTCGAGCACGGAATTGTCGAGGTCGTCGCGGAACACGGCTTCGCCGAGATGTTCGACGAACACGCGTCCGATCGGGCTGCGGCTGTAGAACACGCCGCCATTGTGGCCGGGGCAGGTCCAGAGCTGGTTGCCCTCTTCGGCATAGTCGACCAGCGCGCCGAAGAACGGCGTCTTCAGCGTCTCGGCATATTGCTTGAGGCGGCTGATCAAATTCTTGGCAATGAACGGCGGCGTTTCCTCGGACAGGAACACGTAGCCGTCGATGAAGTCGAGCACCTCGACCGGCAGGTCCTCGAACCGCTTGCGGCGGATCAGGAGGATGATCGGGAAGTCGAGGCCGCGCCGCCGCATCAAATTGATCAGCGATGCGGTCTTGCCCTCCAGCCCCTTCTTGCCCCAGTCCACCACCATGCAGCCGATCGCCGCGTCGGTCTGCACCGCGATCTCGGCATCCTCGAGCTTGCGGGCGCGCACGACCTCGAAGCCGGAGCGCTGGATCTCGTCGATGATCTGGTTGAAGCGGATGCCCTCGAGATCCTCCGGATCGAATACGGGCGCCGCGAACAGGAAGGTGAAGCGTCGGAAATAGTCCATCGGTGTCCTCGAAATGATCCGAGCGAGAAGTCGGCACATTTCGTGACAGGCAGATGACGGTGGCGCCCGCGGGGGAAAATTGTTGGTGGCGAGCCGACGCCGCTTCAATCCGGTGCGCGTTGCCTCGGATATTCGAGCTGCATGGCGACGAAATCGGCCGTGCGATCGCCATAGCGTGCTTCGATCCGCAGCAAGGTCTGGTCCAGCGCCTGCGCCGGCGCCAGTGATCCGACCGGTTGCAGCAATCGCTCGGCGGGCCACTGGGCCGCGACCTGATCGGGCAGGATGCGCAGGCCGTTGCGGCTTGGCTGCGCCTCCGCCGTCGCGGCAAAGGTCACGGTGCGCGAACGATAGGTCCGCGACCAGGCGTCGGCGGCGAGCGCGAGCGAGACTTCGTCGATGCCGGGCGCAAGCGCGATGCCGAGCTGCTCCTTGTTCCAGAACGCGAGCGTGTTCCCGATCGCCGTGAGCGCGAACGGTCGTGTGAACTGGAACGCGCCGCTGTCGTGGCGGGCATCCCAATGGGGCAGGCCGATGTCGCGGGCAACGGCTTCTGCCTTCTCGCGGCCGGCGATCGCTTCGACCAGCGTGAGCGACATCGGCATCGAAGCTGTGATCCCCGTTGTGGTCGCAACGCTTTGGTCGACCACGATCCTGCGGTCCCTGATGTAATGGATCGTCGGATGCTTCTCGCGCAGGTCTTTCAGGGAGTACCAATGCGTCGTCGCGCGCTTGCCGTCGAGCAGTCCAGTACTGGCGACCACCATGGTGCCGACGCAGACACCGATGACGATCGCGCCCTTTTGCGCCTGTTGCCTGATCCATTGCACGACGACCGGATCGTCGTCACGGCTCATGGCGGGGACGATGACATAGTCGGCGCCATCAGGGTGCTCGGCATCGAACGCTGCGATGGTGGCATCCGGCTCGACCTTCAGCACCGGAAACAGCGTCACCGGTCCGGGTCTCGTCGCAAGCGTCACCACGTCGGCGACGTCGGCGCGCTTGAGGATGCCATAGGGCATCAGATAGTCGGTGGTTTCGGTCTGCTCATTGATGCCGACGATCGCGATCAGCGGTCGCTGCCGCTTCGGCGGCTTCAACGCCGCGATGGTCGCATCACCCTCCTGGCTTGCGATCGGCGGCGCGTTTGCAGACGCAGCTCGCGAGGGCAGCGTCAGAAGCCAGCCACCACCAATGGTCAAGAAAAGCGCGGCGGCGGCAACACCGCCCCACGCGAAAAGCCGCCAGTTCATTGCTTACGTCGCTCAACGAATTCGTCACCTCGCCCCCTCCGCGCAACTTACTCGCTCACGCCGCGCTCCGAAATGACGCAAATCCGGCAAAAACCGACACAGGGGGCAATGAATGGACAGGGGCGGATCGGTGAATTTCGTCGAAAGCCACTTGCCGAATTATTCCCCTCGTCAAGCAGACGTAGCGAAAAAATTCCTCGTGCTCTCCGGCGGAATAGAACGCGCCTCCGTATGTCCTACTCATGCAAGCTATTTCCTTACAGGAGCTATCATGAAGAACCCATCGATTGGTTTCGCACTCGCCACCGCCATTTCCCTGGCGACGGTCTCCGTGGCGTTTGCCGCACCGCCGACCAAGACCGGAACCACCGCGAAGGGAAGTGTGCTGACGGATGCGAAGGGCATGACTCTCTATACCTTTGACAAGGACACTGACGGCAAGTCTGCCTGCAATGGTCCTTGCGCGACAAACTGGCCGGTGCTGAAGGCTGAGGCGAGCGACAAGGCGGGCGAGGGCTACACCATCATCACCCGTGATGATGGCTCCAAGCAGTGGGCCTACAAGGGCAAGCCGCTTTACACCTTCGCCAAGGATCAGAAGCCCGGCGACATCACCGGCGACGGCTTCCTCAACGGCGCCTGGCATCTTGCGCAGCCGTGATGAGCTGAGCTCGCAATAATGCGAGAGGCGGATCAGCGCAGCATGATCCGCCGTTCACGCTAGTTGGCTTGCACACCTGCCTCGCGCGGGGATGCAAAGAAGTCGGCGGGCCGTTATTTCGTGTGTCCCCACGCCTCGTCCCAGTCCGCACCAGCCGCGTCGACGACGCGGCCGTCGGCCTCGAAGAACTTGTTCGGCACCTGGAAGATCGCGAGGATCAATCCGCCTTCGGGGCACCAGGCGACGTGGCGGCTGCCGGCCTCACGCCAGATGAACTCGCCCGCTTTCGCGGCAATGCCCTGCGCCGGGCCTTCCTTGTCGACCAGCGAACCCTCGATGACATAGGTCTGCTCGATATTGACGTGCTCGTGGTCGGGCAGCACCGTACCTGGCGCAAAGCGCATCAAGGCCGTCATCAAGCCGGTCTTGCGGTCGAACAGCAGCGTCTTGGCCTCGCAGCCAGGGAAACGGGTCTTTTGCCAGTCCATTTCCTGCGGGCGCACGAGATGGGAATGCGTGTCGGCAGTCTGATGCGCCTGCGGCGTAGCAGCGTCCATGGCGTTCCTCCGGTTTCGTTGAACCAAAGGGATGATAGCCGGATCGCGCAGCCGCGTCAGCGGTTACCGCAGTCCCTCATAGACCATGAATCCGCGCGCGATCGCGAGCTTTCGCAGCGCGCGCGGCACAAATCTTTCCGGCGGGTGCAGATAGCGCCACGAGGTCAATGTGAAATCGGAGAGCGTGGTCGCAACGGTCTCGAATGGTGCCAGCAGTCCGGTGAGGCTCACCGGCACGTGCGCGCGGTTGTTGAAGGGAAGGAGCAGCAATTCGAGATGCGCCGGCGTGCCGGCCTGGCTCGAAGCCGTGACGCCGGCGACGGCGGGCAGCATCTCCTCGGCGACAAAGGCGACGACATCCTCGACCTGGCGGCGGCTCTCACCGGTGAACAGCTCCGAAAAGCTCTTGTCCTTGAGGTCGCGGCCGAGCAGCGCGCAGACGCGCGTGCCGGCGACGCGAAAGGGAAAGCCCGCCTCATGCTCGTAGGACAGCACAAAAATGTCGCCGAGCCGCTCGCGAACGGCCTCGGGATCGAGGTCGCAGCGATCAGGCGCGCGCGCGTTGCCACGCGTCTTGTCCCAACAAGCGAAGAATTCGCGGCTTCCCGGATGCTTCATTCAAGAACCTTGCCTCGCGCTCGCTGCGCCGGGACACATCTGTCCCGGTTTTTGCGCAAGCGCATTCATTCTCAGTAGTGCAGGGGAACTTTTGCAGCGTCCATGCCGCGGCCACGTTTTCGCAAGCTTTCCGGCAGCTTTGCGGCGTTAACGTTAAGTTAACTATGAGCTTGGCGCCGCCCGCATGCCCCTCTACTGTCCGCTCATTCCCGTTCTTGCCGGCCGTTCTCCAGGGGCCGGCGGGTTGGTACACAGGTGGCGTCGAACAATCAGGTCATCGGGCGGGGAGGGGTGGGATGTGCTCCCGTTCCCTCTGGGCGCGACAAGACCGACAGCAGCAGAGGGCGGGCCTTCTCAGGGCTCGCCCTCAATGCCTTTAGCAGGCGTTATCTGCTTGATTTTTCCCTGACTTTCTGGCTTCGATCCTGGCTCCGTTTCCGGTTTGGACCGCCGTTTTCCAGAACGCCTTCTTGGCGGGAACCGATCTCGGGAACGCCCAGATGACCTTCGCCCCGTTCCGGACGTACCGGGTACTGCGCCGTTGTCGGTGCGGCGCTTCAGGGGGCAGGCGCACACAGTTGGGAACGTGAGTGCCTCCACACAACCCAGCAACGACACGTCTGTTCGTACGACGAATTGGAGCGCCGTTCCAAGCGGATCTATAACCTCCGAGACGAAGACGAGCTGTGAGCGACATCTCGAAGGCCGTCGAGTTTGTTCTGGAGAACCAACAGGACGCGGTGCAGTGCGGCCAGATGCCGATCTAGACAATCTACGAGCCGCAGATTGTGGAGAGCTGGGTGTGGGCACGCTAACGTGGCGGGCGTTCCGTTGAACGAAATCTGCCATCTTCGATAGCCAAGGTGGGGAATTGAACGATTCGGTGGCTTGAAGTGCCACGCGTCAAGTTGAAGTTATTCTAAGAAGCTGTAGCGCACCCGGAACCTGCGACAAGTCGTCGAGAGCACAGCGCGACACAAAGCAGCGTGACACCGAGCGCGCTTCATGCGAACACTCAAATGATGGACACATCGGAGATATATCCTGCCGCTGAGCGCCGGTGGCCGCCCACGATTGTGATTGGCCGCACGCCCAGGGGGCCCGTTCTGCGCATCGAGCTGCTGCAGGTCCTGTCGATCCTCAGTCTCGTCCTGGTGGCGGCGGGCAGCATCGCAGGCGTATGGTGGTTCTCGGTCCACGGCATCACCTGGTTTGAGCCTTTGCTGTTGCTGTCCGTGACCTTCGTCACCGGCCTCGGCATCACGCTCGGCTACCATCGCTTGTTCTGCCATCGCGCCTTTGTCGCCCGTGCGCCGCTCGCGGCGGCGCTCGGAATTCTTGGTGCGATGACCATGCAGGGCCAGATCCTGGGATGGGTCTCGATCCATCGCAAGCATCATCGATACAGCGACCGGCCCGGCGACCCGCATTCACCGCGCCCGCGCGGAGCCGGGATTGTCGGCGCCATCCGAGGCTTCTTCCAGGGCCATGTTGGATGGGTGATGTCCGACGCCTACTGCGTGTACGTCGACTACGTGCGCGATCTACGCCGTGATCCGGTCGTTCGCTGGGTCGATCGTTGGTATTGGCTGTGGGTTGCCACCAGTTGGATCATACCCGGCTTCATCGGTCTCGCCTGGTACGGGACGATGGATGGATTCTGGGCCGGCTTCTTCGCGGGCGGTCCGCTGCGCACACTCTGGCAGCTCAATTGCACCTGGGCGGTGAATTCGATCGCGCATCGTTTCGGCCGACGGCGCTTTGAGACACGCGAGGACAGCCGCAACAGCGCGCTGGTCAACACTCTCACCATGAACGGCGAGGGGCTGCATAACAACCATCACGCCTTCCCCTGGTCGGCAAGCTTCGCGCTCTTCCCGGGCGAGATCGACCCCGGCTATTGGGCGCTGCGTGGTTTCGAGGCCATGGGCTGGGCGACAAAGGTGCGTGTGCCTGCCCAGCACCTCGTTGCAGCGCGGGCCGCTCAGCCGACGACCGATCCCTTGCGCTCGAGCACCAAGCGATAGAGCGTCACGGCGCCGGCGAGATAGGCGTCCAGGCACGTCTTGAGATTATGCATGTAATCGCTCACCATCTCGCGCCCCACGAGCGCAACCAGATCGGCCTCCTGGCTCCGCAGATTCCTTAACCAGGCTCGCAGCGTGTAGATGTAATCGCGCGGCTTTCCTTCGAGATGCACGAGGTCAAACCAGCGTTCGCTGGCGAGCAGCATCTCACTGGCGTGAGGCAAGTTGCCCTCGAGCCAGAAACCGTCGATTCCGCTTTGGCTGATGTGGCGGGCCTCGCTGCCGAGCTCGATGTTGCCCCAACCGTTGACCTGGATCGAAGCCCGGCCACCGACCCTGAGCGTGCGGGCGCAGAACTCGAAGAACAGACTGTAGGCCTCGATACGCTGCTGACGATCCGCCGCCTTGCCGGCGAAGTGCTCCATCGCCTCGAGGCTCACGATCGCGTCAAACGGGCGATTCGACTGATAGTCCTGCCAAGCCGAAATCTCGGTCACGAAGTTCCGCGGGGCGTAGCTTCGCACGTACTCGGCCTGGTTGTCGGCAAGCGTCAGGCCGACATAGTCGATGTCCGGCCTGCGCACCATCAGCCGCTTGATGAGGCTGCCCCAGCCGAACCCGACGTCAAGCACACGCTGCGCGCTGTCCGCTCCAGACATATCGATGTGCCAATCGAGCTTGCGCAGTTGCGCCGCCTCAAGCGTGTCGCGATTTCCGGGCTCGTTCCAAATGCCAGCCGAATACGCAAGATTGGGCCCGAGAAACCGCTCGTAAAGCCGCGGCTCGCGGTCGTAGTGGGCCTGAATCTCGGCTTTCGACGCCCCCAGATTGGGGATTGCCGCCGCGGAGGTTTCGAGAATGGTGTCGGTTAGGCGAGTGCTGGCCATCACAGCTCCAGGAAATCAAGGTATTCGAGAGAGTACCCCAAACTATGATCGGCTCATACCCCACCGCAACCCTTGGCGATCACGTGCGGGATGAGCGCTGGTTGGGGCCAAGGCCGCCGGTTTTTCTAGAATCGTGGAATGATTTCAGGGGTAGGCTAGCATTCTCAGGGCCCGCTCTTATTCTTTCTTACCTGTGCACTTGCACAATGCGGCCAAAGCCGCCTATCTGGGATGATCGCCCATCCGCGCCGCGCTAAGGTCATCAGTCCCTTGGAATCGCAGTTTGAACCTCCGCAAGATGCGCCGCCGGATCGTCCGCACGAGCCGATCCTCACCTTGCCTCCGGCGCTGACCGCCTACATCGCGCTGATCGCGCTCATCCACTTGCGCGTGCTGCTGCCGCCGGAGTGGGAAAACTGGACCATCGACGTCTTCGGCTTCATTCCGAAGCGCTACGATTCCACGCTGCTCAACATCACCTTCCCCGGCGGCGAGGGCGCCAAGGTCTGGACCTTCGTTACCTATTCGCTGCTGCACGCCAACCTCACCCATATCATTTTCAACGTGCTTTGGCTGTTGCCGTTCGGCAGCGCGCTGGCGCGGCGGTTCGGCGCGCTGCGCTTCTATCTGTTCATGGCGGTCACGGCGGCTGCCGGTGCGCTCGCGCATCTCCTGACGCATGAGCATGCGATCGCGCCGATGATCGGCGCATCCGCGTCCGTCTCCGGCACCATGGCGGCCGCGATCCGCTTTGCCTTCGTGAAGGGCAGCTTCCTCTCCTTCAGCCGCGGCGACGCGGAGGCGGCGGCAAAGGTGCCGGCGCTGTCGCTGTCGCGCGCGCTGCGCGATGGTCGCGTGCTCGCCTTTCTCGCGGTCTGGTTCGGCGTCAATCTCATCTTCGGGATCGGCTCGATCGCGATCGGAGCCGACGGCGCCAGCGTAGCCTGGCAGGCGCATATCGGCGGGTTTCTGGCCGGGCTCGTGCTGTTCTCGTTGTTCGATCCGGTGCCGCGGGAACGCCGTCATGCTGCAGATGCGTTGTCGCCTGACGGACCGGACCGCGTCTGATAGCCGCTTGCGGCTGAGGGCGATTTCATCCATCATTGATTGAAAGTTGTGACGCAAGCTGCCGCCTCTTGCGCTGCATGATGGCCGCGCTTGTTGCCCACCGCGCCGGAAACGAAAACTGCGCGGAACTGTTGATTGAAGACTCGCGAACGATGTCGCGCCTCCTGGTCGAGGCGCGGCAGGGATTCAGGAGGCGGCAATGACGGTACGTTCCATTCTCGATTCCAAGGGTCATCAGATCACGAGCGTCCCGCCGGACGTGACCTTGACCGATGCGATCAAGACACTCGGCGAGCGCAAGATCGGCGCCGTGCTGGTCATGAAGGAAGGCGGCATCGAAGGCATCTTGTCGGAGCGCGACATCGTTCGCGTGCTCGGCGAGCGCGGCGCCGGCGTGCTCGAGGAGCCCGTCAGCGCGGTGATGACGCAGAAGGTCGTCAGTTGCCGTCCGTCCGACACCGTTGCCGGCATCATGGAAATGATGACGCTCGGAAAATTCCGCCATCTGCCCGTGCTCGAGGACGGTCGCGTGGTCGGCTTGATCTCGATCGGTGACATCGTCAAGCGCCGGGTCCAGGAATACGAAGCCGAGCAGGAAGCGCTGCGCGACTACATCAAGACGGCCTGAAATCTAGAGCTTCGGTTCTGATGGAATCAGAACCGAAGCTCTAGGTTTTTGTCTTGACGCGTTTTCTGCGCAGATAAGTCTACGCAATCTGCGTAAACTTGATTGCTATGCGAACCGGTGTCCACCCTCGGATCAAGTCCGAGGGCATGCTTCGCTCGAAAACGCTCTATTCCTTGGTCTCGTCGGGGGCTGCGCCGGTAGCCGTAGTCGCTGCCGGCGGCACCAGGATGTCGATCGCCTCCTGGATCGACTCGATCGCGCGCTCGGCGGCGCGAACGCCATGCGCGATCAGCTCATCCGCGCGATGGAAATCGAACCATCCGATCTTGCCGACCCGCGGCGAGATCAAGAGGTCCGGCGGATCGCCGGCGAGCCGCGCGCGGGTGATGCGGTCCTGCATGATGTTGAAGGCGTCCACCATCACGGTCGAGATGCCGGGCCGCGTGCCGCTGCCGAAGAATTCGCGCTTCATGGTGCGCTCGGCCGAGAAGAACTTGCCAAAGCGTCGCTTCGGCGGGACCGGGTCCGGAACGACTTCGGGCACGACGGTGACCTCGGTCGGCTGGCCGTGCGAATAGATCGTCGTGGAATGGTTGAAGACGTCGCTGGAAAGATTGGCGGCGATCACGATCTCCGCGCCAAAGGCCCGCGCCGCCGAGACCGGCACCGGATTGACCAGCGCACCGTCGACCAGCCAGCGGTCGCCGACCAGGACCGGAGCGAAGATGCCGGGCAGCGCGTAGGAGGCGCGCATCGCATCGACGACGCGGCCGTGGGTCAGCCAGATCTCATGGCCGGTCCGCACCTCGGTCGCGACGCTCGCAAACTTCACCAGCAGATCCTCGATCTGGGTCTGGCCGATCGAGGCTTCGAGCTCGGCGGCAAGCTTGGTGCCGCCGATCAGGCCCGAGCCGTTCAGGCGGATATCGAGATAGCCGAAGATGTTGCGCGGCTGCAGGCTGCGCGCCCAGGCTTCCAGCGTATCGAGATGGCCGGCCGCGTAGGCGCCGCCGACCACGGCACCGATCGATGTGCCGACCACGACATTCGGAATGATGCCGTGCGCGATCAGCGTCTTGACGATGCCGATATGGGCAAAGCCGCGTGCGGCGCCGCCGCCTAGCGCCAGCCCGATCACGGGCCGCCGCTGGGCGCCAAGGCCTAGCTTCTCGGAGCCATCGGCGCTCTTCTGGCTCCGGCCCATCCAGCTATCCAACACTCTGACTTCTCCTGCCGACGCGAGATTAGGCTCCGCGACGAGGCGCCGCCAGAATCGTTCGCATGCATGGTTTATGCCCTAGGAGCATAGCGCGTAGGGAGGGATTGTGACTTGAGCGCGACCGCCAGGCCAGGTGGAAGCGTGGGTTCCACAACAGCAACCCTGCAGGACTACGGAGGCTTGAATTTGCCGCGTTTTCGTTGAAAAGCATCATTCCATGACTGTTTGGGGCGATCGCATCGGACGATGCGGGCGGGGCGTGCTGCTTCGCTCGGTAATTTGGCTTGCCGTAATCCTGATTTTGGCGGTTCCGTCGGCCGTTTCAGCGCAATGGTTTGGTGAGCGGCCGCCCCCGGTACCGCCGGCCGCGGTCCCCGATGCCGGGCCCGCGATCAACCTGGCCCCGCCATCCGGGGCGGGATCGGCGCCGAGCCTGCCGGCGCCATTGACCCAGCCGACGATCATGCAGCCCTCGACCGCCGCGGCCCCGCCGGCCGGGCCGCCGCCGGGGGTGCAGACTGCGAACCAGGCGGTGCTCTCGCTGACCGCCCGCTATGGCAAGGATCTGCCGGTTATCAACAATGGCCTGGTATGGCGGGTCTTTGCCGACAAGCCTGATGACAACGGCACCTTCAAGCTGATCCGTGAGGACCGCGGCGCCACCCCCAACATCGTGTTGCCGCCGGGGAATTACGTGGTCCATGTGGCGCTCGGCCTGGTCAGCGCCGTGCGTGCCGTGAGCCTGAAGTCGGAGACCGATCGCGAGTCCTTCATCCTGCCGGCCGGCGGCCTGCGGATCGAAGGCCGGGTCGGCTCCAGCAAGATTCCGCCGAACCAGATTTCGTTTGCGATCTACAAGGGCAGCCAGTTCGACGGAGCGGACCGCGGCGCCCTGGTCCCCAATGTCGCCGCCGGCGACGTCGCGCTGTTGCCGGAGGGGACCTATCACATCGTCTCCAACTATGGCGACGCCAATTCGGTGGTGCGTTCCGACATCCGCGTCCAGGCCGGCAAGCTCACCGACGCGACCGTCATGCATCGCGCGGCCGTCATCACGCTGAAGCTCGTCGGCGAAAAAGGCGGCGAGGCGCTGGCGAATACCGCATGGTCGGTGATCACGCCGGGCGGCGACGTCATCAAGGAATCGATCGGCGCCTTCCCCCGCGTCGTGCTCTCAGAAGGCGAGTACCGCGCCATTGCCAAGAACGAGGGCAAGGTGTTCGAACGGCCCTTCAACGTCGTCAACGGCGTCGACGGCGAGGTGGAAGTCATCGCGCGCTAGATACGAGTAAAATTTTGAGCGACTGTCATAGTCTCTAACGCGCACTAACCAAGATCTGACTTTGAACTGTCATAATAGCGCCGGCGTCCCGTCGCCCGCGCAATCTTTACATTGCTTTAAGCGAGCCTGATTTGGATGCGGGCGGGGACTGGAGCATGAAATCGGACAGGGGAAGCCGGTTTTCCCTCGCGACAAACGCGGAGCGTTTGCGCCGTGATCATGCTCGAATGTGAAGTGAGGTCGTGATCCGATCTTCGTCGGACCATGATCTGGTGGTTCGGGGCGCGTCATGAGTGCGGCGAAGAAGTCGTCGGGAAAATTCAACACAGAAATGTTCGGCGACGTCCCGGTGCTCAAGCGCAAGTGGCAAGCCGCATTGCGTCCGGGCGACAGGTTGCCCCGCTATGAGGACGTGATGCTCGGCAGCCTCGGCCGGCTCGCCGACCACATCGTCCTGCTCAAAGAAAGGGGCGGCACGCTCGCCGTTTCGCAACCCGGCCGCTACATCCAGCAGTGGCTGAATGACGACCGCTGGGACATGGCGCTGAACGAGCTGCCGCCGGATTGCGCGACCGCGCTCGGCGAAGCCGCCGCCAACGCGGCCCTCAATGACCGGCCCTATCTTGCCACGGCGCATTGCGTGCGCGACGGCCTGGTCCGCACCTATGACGTGCTGGCGCTGCCGACCTGCTCGCGCTGGGGCGGCACGCTGATCGGGGCCTACGTCAACGAGCGCGGCGCCCAGTACAATCTGCTCGATACGATTTTTGCGGCGACCGATGAAGGCGTGCTGTCGCTGGCCGCCATTCGCGATCCGCGCGGCGAGCCGTTCGATTTCCAGATCATCCATCTCAATCAGGGCGCGGCGAAGCTCTTGAAGCGGCCCCAGCACGAGCTGTTGTGGCAGCGGCTCAGCGCAGGTGGAAACCTGCTCGGCGCCTCCGACGTGACCGAGCGGCTGCGCGAGACCCTCCGCAGGACCAGCGGCACCCAGTTCGAGATCGAGAGCGAGGACCGCTGCCTGCGGCTTGCCGTCACGGCATTCGGCGACATGCTGTCGCTGACCTTGTCCGATATCACGGCGCTGAAGCAGCGCGAGGTCTCGTTCCGTCTGCTGTTCGAGAACAACCCGATGCCGATGTGGGTGTTCGACGCCGCCACCATGGAATTCCTTGGGGTGAATGACGCCGCGGTTCAGCATTATGGCTATCCGCGCGAGAAATTCCTGAGCATGAAGTTGCGCGAGATCTGGCCGGAGGACGAATGGGCCTCCCACAGCAAGGCGCTGCAGGAGATCGGCGACGTCTACCATTCCAGCCGCGACTGGCGGCACATCAAGGCGGATGGCAGCGAGATCCATGTGCTGACCTTCGGTCGCCGCGTTTCGTTCGACGGCCGCGACGGCTACCTCGTGGCTCTGGTCGATATCACCGAGCGGCGCAAGGCCGAGGCCCGCATCGCCTACATGGCCCATCATGACGGCCTGACCAATCTGGCGAACCGCGATTTCTTCCAGGACCGCCTGCGCGAGGCGCTGCAGCGGAGCAAGTCGGGGAGCAAGCGTGTCGCGGTGCTGTGCGTCGATTCGACCTGTTCAAGAACGTCAACGATTCCTTCGGCCACGCGATGGGCGATCGGCTTCTGAAGCAGGTCGCGGAGCGGCTCACGGCCGATATCACCGGCGACAATCTGGCCGCGCGGCTCGGCGGCGATGAATTCGCGATCGTGCTCTCCGATGTCACACCGAACGAGGCGAGCGACTTCGCCGAACGCCTGATCGGGGCGCTGAGCGTGTGCTACGACATCGACGGCATCGAAGTGGTGGTCGGCGCGAGCGTCGGCATCGCGCTGTCGCCGGGCGACGGCACCAGCTCGGAGGAATTGATGCGCAACGCCGACATGGCGCTCTATCGCGCCAAGTCGGACGGCGGCGGCGTGCATCGCTTCTTCGAGCACGAGATGGACCGCCAGGCGCAGAAGCGCCGCGATCTTGAGCGCGACCTGCGCCACGCCTTCGCCAACGGTGAATTCGAGCTGCATTACCAGCCGCTGGTCGACATCGCCGCCGACAAGATCAGCGGGTTCGAATCACTATTGCGCTGGCGCCATCCGGAAAAGGGCATGATCTCGCCGGCCGAGTTCGTGCCGGTCGCCGAAGACATCGGCCTGATCGTCCAGCTTGGCGAATGGGTGCTGCGCGAAGCCTGTTCGGAAGCGATGAAATGGCCCCAGGAGATCAAGGTCGCCGTCAACCTGTCGCCGGTGCAGTTCCGCAGCCGCAATCTGGTGCAGGCGGTGATCTCGGCACTGGCGCATTCCGGCCTGTCGCCGCGACGGCTCGAGCTCGAGATCACCGAGTCCGTGTTCCTTGCCGAGACCGAGGCCAATCTGGCGATCCTGCACCAGCTCCGCGAGCTCGGCGTCAGTATCTCGATGGATGATTTCGGCACCGGCTATTCCAGCCTGAGTTACTTACGCAGCTTTCCGTTCGACAAAATCAAGATCGACCGTTCCTTCGTCAAGGATCTGGCGCGCCGCAGCGACTGCGTGGCGATCGTGCGCGCAATCTCCGGCCTCGGCCGCAGCCTGAATATCACCACCACCGCAGAGGGCGTGGAGACGGTTGATCAGCTCGACTGGTTGCGCGCCGAAGGCTGCAACGAGGTGCAGGGCTTCCTGTTCAGCGCGGCGCGGCCGGCGGACGAAATCGCAACGCTGTTGGTCGGGTTCGCGGAGCGCGCATCGAAGGCGGCCTGACGCCGTTTGTCGCGTGGCCGCCTCCGCCGCAAATTTGTCGGCTCGCGGCGATATTGGGCGCGGGCCCATGACCATCGCTCGCGTAATCCAGCTCGCAGTGCCGCTGCTTTTGCTTGCGGGCGCCGTTGGCACGCCGCTCGAAGCCTCGGCTCAAGAGATGTTTGCCGGCGTCACGGTGCGGGCGCCCGATGCGTTCTATGATCCGCCGGCGCAAGTGCCGGATAAACCAGGCGCGCTGCTGCGCAGCGAGCCGCTCCGGAACGTCACGCTGCCGGCCGGCATGCGGGGCTGGCGCATCCTCCACACGACGACGGTAAACGACACCACGCGTGCAACCGCCGTCGCGACCGTGTTTGCGCCGATCGATCCGCCCGCGGGCCCGCGCCCCGTGATCACCTGGGAGCACGGCACGATCGGAATGCAGCAGAAATGCATGCCGTCGCTGCTATCGGCCCCGGCCGTGGGGATTCCGGCGCTCAATCGGATCGTGCGAGCAGGCTGGGTGATCGTCGCCACCGACTACTCATTTGCCGAGAAGGGCGGCCCGCATCCCTATCTCATCGGCGAGGGCGAGGCGCGCGCCGCGCTCGACTCGGTCCGCGCCGCACGGCAGATGCCCGAACTGACGCTCGATCCGCGCACTGTGGTGTGGGGGTATTCGCAGGGCGGACACTCCGCGTTGTGGACCGGCATCATCGGTCCGCGCTACGCGCCGGAGATCGAGATCGCGGGCGTTGCCGCGATCGCGCCGGGCACCAATCTGCTGGACATTTTTGCGATGAACCAGGAGGTCGACAAGCGGCTCGGGCCGTATGTCGCGCTGTCCTATAGCCGCTTCTATCCAGACATTAGCTTCGAGCAGGCGGTTCGGCCGGAGGCGCTTGCGGCCGCGCGCGAGATTGCGGGCCTGTGCGGGTTCCTGCCGGAGGAGGAGCCGGTGCGGGCGGCGGCGCTCACCGCAACGTTCGAGGGGCCTGCGTTGGCGACACGCAGCAACCCGGCGCTTGCCGCAAGGCTTGCGCAGAATGGCGCCGACCATCCGATCGCGGCGCCTGTGGTGATCGCGCAAGGAGCGGAGGATGACGTGGTGCCGCCGGCGGCGACCGCAGGCTATGTCGAGGAGCGCTGCGCCGCCGGCCAACGGCTCGAATATTGGACCTTCGTGGGGCTCGACCACGGCATGGTGCAGCCGGGCTCAAAGCTCGAGGAGCCACTCATGGCATGGACCGCGGCGCGTTTCGGAGGCGAGCCGCCGCCAAAGGGCTGCACCCGCAACTCGTTCTGACGCGCTGCGCGCAGCGCTGGAGCGTGATGGTACTTGGTTGAATCGGCCCGAGGCCCAGGTTCACCTCTCCCGTAGGGAGAGGTGAAGAGCGGCAGCGCCCATGGCGGATACAATTCGACTTCAAGCGCTAGAACCGCGTCACGATATCCGACAGCGCCGGCCGCGGGCGGTCTTCGTTCGGCTTGGTCGGCTTGCCGATATGGATCAGCCCTGCGAGCTTCTCGTCGGGCTTGAGGCCCAGACCGTCGAGCACATCGCGGTCGAAGACGAACCAGCCGGTGAGCCAGCACGCGCCGTAGCCGAGCGCGGTCGCCGCGGTGAGGATGTTCATCGCGCTGGCGCCGGCGGAGAGTTCCTGCTCCCACGGCGGCACCTTCGGATGCGGCTTGGTGAAGCTGACGATGCCGATCACCAGCGGCGCATCGGTGAGCCGCCGCTTCTCAACCTCGATATCGGCCGTCGGCGCGCCCGGGTTCTTCTTGGCGAACACGCTCGCGATGACATCGCCGGCGCGGTTGCGCGCCTCGCCTTCGAACACAATGAAGCGCCAGGGCGCGAGCTTACCGTGGTCCGGCACCCGCGCGCCGATCGTCAAGATGGTCTCGAGCTCGGTCGGCGAGGGGCCGGGGCCTGTCATTTCGCGCGGCTTCACCGAGCGGCGGGTCTTCAACAATTCAATGGCGTCGGGCACTGCTGCTTTCCTCAAACTGGCGGGTCGCGGACATTCTTGCCACGAGATAGGGGCGAACGCCCGCGACCGGAAGCGAGTTTAGACGGATTAAAGCATCAGGACAGCGACTTCGCCCGCTTGATGTCGGGCGCCGTCGCCTCGTCGACCAGTGCGGCGAGGGCGTCCGCAGTCGGCATCACCGTCTGGCCTTCGCTGCCGAACCGTCGCACCGAGACCGAATGGGTCTCGGCTTCCTTCTTGCCGACCACGAGCAGCGCCGGGATCTTCGCCAGCGAATGCTCGCGGACCTTGTAGTTGATCTTCTCGTTGCGCAGGTCGATCTCCACCCGCAGGCCGGCGCGGCGCGCCGCGGCCACCACCTGCTTGGCATATTCGTCGGCCTCGGAGGTGATGGTGGTGACGACCACCTGCACCGGCGCCAGCCAGAGCGGGAAATTGCCCGCATAGTGCTCGATCAGGATGCCGATGAAGCGCTCCATCGAGCCGCAGATCGCGCGGTGCACCATCACCGGCGCCTTCTTCGAGCCGTCATGGTCGATATAGAACGCGCCGAACCGCTCCGGCAGGTTGAAGTCGACCTGGGTCGTGCCGCACTGCCAGTCGCGGCCGATGGCGTCGCGCAGCACATATTCGAACTTCGGCCCGTAGAACGCGCCTTCGCCCGGATTGATCTCGGTCTTGATGCGGTTGCTGCCCTTGGCCTTGATCTCCGACAGCACGGTCGCCATCACGCGTTCGGCATGGTCCCACATCGCGTCGGTGCCGACGCGCTTTTCCGGCCTCGTCGAGAGCTTGACGGTGAGTTCGCCTTCGAAGCCGAAATCGCCGTAGGTCGAGAGGATCAGGTCGTTGATCTTCAGGCACTCGTCGGCGAGCTGCTCCTCGGTGCAGAACACATGCGCATCATCCTGCGTGAAGCCGCGCACGCGCATCAACCCGTGCATCGCGCCTGACGGTTCGTAGCGATGCACCACGCCGAATTCGGCAAGCCGCAAGGGGAGGTCGCGATAGCTCTTCAGACCATGCTTGAAGATCTGCACATGCCCCGGACAGTTCATCGGCTTCAGCGCGAACCAGCGCTTGTCCTCGGCCTCGTCGCCGGCGGACTGCGCCGCGAACATGTTCTCGCGGTACCAGTCCCAATGGCCCGAGGTCTCCCACAGCACCTTGTCGAGGATCTGCGGCGCGTTGACCTCCTGGTAGTCGCCGGCAAGGCGGCGGCGCATATAGGCGATCAACTGCTGGAAGATGGTCCAGCCCTTGGGGTGCCAGAACACCACGCCCGGGCCTTCCTCCTGGAAGTGGAACAGGTCGAGCTCGCGGCCGAGCTTGCGATGGTCGCGCTTCTCGGCTTCCTCGATCTGCTTGAGGTAGGCGTCGAGATCGTCCTGTTTCGCGAAGGCCGTGCCGTAGATGCGGGTCAGCATCGGATTGTTGGAATCGCCGCGCCAATAGGCGCCCGCGACCTTCATCAATTTGAAGGCGTTGCCGATCTTCCCCGTGGAGGTCATGTGCGGACCGCGGCAGAGATCGAACCAGTCGCCCTGGAAATAGATCTTGATCGGCTCGTCGCCGGGAATGGCGTCGACCAGCTCGACCTTGAACGCCTCGCCCTTGTCGCGGAACACTTCCTTGGTCTTCTCGCGCGACCACACTTCCTTGGTGAAGGGTTTGTCGCGCGCGATGATCTCGCGCATCTTCTTTTCGATGGCGGCAAAATCTTCCGGGGTGAACGGCTCGTTGCGGAAAAAGTCGTAATAGAAACCGTTCTCGATCACGGGGCCGATCGTGACCTGCGTGCCCGGCCACAGCGACTGCACGGCTTCCGCCAGCACATGGGCGCAATCATGCCGGATCAGTTCCAGCGCGCGCGCGTCGTCACGCGAGATCAGCTCGATCTTGGCATCCTCGGTGATGGGATCCTTGAGGTCATACAGAACGCCATCCAGCGCCATCGCCACCGTGCGTTTGGCCAGCGAAGGCGAGATGCCCTGGGCGATATCGAGCCCGGTGGTGTTCCTGGGGAATTCGCGTTTCGCCCCGTCAGGGAAGGTGAGGGTGACTTTTTCCACGGGCTGGGCGGGCTTCAGGTTGCTGAGGCTGTACTGGAATCCGGACTCGGACTTGTGCTCGTCGGGCATGACATTCTCCTGTGGCTCACTCCTGCGAACGAGCGCAGGTAAGCTGAAGCAGCGATATAGCAGGCGATTGGGCCGACGCAATCCGGCAATATCAAGAAATCGGCGGGCAATCGGCCGGATTGTCGCGCTCGCGAGCGCTTCAATCGCTGGTATTGCGAGGTTTTCGATGGCGCTCCAGCAACCGCGCCGCGAGTTCGTTCGCGAATGTGACCGATCGACGAACTTCATGGCCAGCGCTGACATCTGGCCTTTTCTTCTTCGCCCGCCTGGTTTACATGCATTTGCATGAAAAGGATGCCCGCCACGCGCCGTTTTGCGCCCACCTCCCTGATGCTTGGCAATATCGTCACCGGCTGCTCCGTGCTGGCGCCGGCGGGGATGCTTCCGGAACTGTCCGGTGCACTTGATATCTCGATCCACGCCGCGGGGCTCTTGATCACCTTCGGTGCGATGGTGTTGTGCATCGGCTCGCCGCTGACGGCATGGCTGACCAGCCGTATCGATCGCCGCACTTTGCTCGGCGTCACGCTCGCGGTGCTCACGGTCACCAATCTTGCCTCCGCCCTGGCGCCTGACTACGCGAGCCTTCTGGTCATTCGCCTCATCATGCTGGCGATCGGCGCGCTCTATACGCCGCAAGCGGCCGGCACCGGCGCGCTGATCGTACCGGTCGAGCGGCGCGGCAGCACTATCGCCTACATTTTCCTCGGCTGGTCGCTCGCGGCTGCTGTCGGGCTGCCGCTGATCACTTTTATTGCAAGCCACTATGGCTTTCGCGCCGCCTATGGCGGCATCGCGCTGATCGGCTGCGTGAGCTGCGCGCTGCTGTTGTGGCGATTGCCGCACGAATTGCTCGGCGCGCCCGTCGATCTGAAGACCTGGATCGAGCTCGGCCGCAACCGGATGGTGCTCGTGCTCCTGGCGATCACAACGCTGCACATGTCAGGCCAGTTCGTCATCTTCACCTTCATGGGGCCGCTGCTTGCAAGATTGACTGGAGCCGGCCCCAACGCCATCGGGCTCGTCTTCGGCCTTTACGGCGTCTGCGGCTTCATCGGCGTCATGATCGCAACCCGCATCGTCGATTCCTGGGGGCCGTATCGGACGTCGGTGCTGTTTACCTCGCTGATGCTGACCGGCGTTGCCGGATGGGCGCTGAGCGCGGGGATCTATGCGTTGATGGCCGCCTCGGTTGCGATCTGGGGGCTCGGCTTTGCCTCCACCAATTCGATGCAGCAGGTGCGGCTGGTCGCGGCGGCGCCGGCGCTTGCATCGGCATCGGTGTCGCTCAACACCTCGGTGCTCTACATCGGGCAGGCGATCGGCTCCGCGATCGGCGGCGCGCTGTTCGCAAATGGCTGGCTGCACGGCGCAGGCTATGTGTCCGCGGCTTTCGTCGCGCTGGCCCTTGCGACCATCTTGCTGACCAGGCCGCGCCACGCGGCGGCGAAGTGATGAACTAGAGCATGATCCGGAAAAGTGGAGACCGGTTTTCCGAAAAAGATCATGCTCAAACAAAGAGCCAGAGCGGGATGACGATTCGAAGAAAAGTCGTCACGCTCTAGCGACTCGCCGATGCCGGAGCGCTTGCGATCCGCGCAAGCGATGCGCCTCCCGCCATCTTCACCAGCACTTCTTTCACCGGGTGCTGCGTCCAGGCCAGCGTGACGTAATCGCGATGGGTGACGCCGTCGGGGGTCTGCACGAACGCGACGCTGCCGGGCTGCAACGGCCCGTCCATGCTCTCGCGGACGCGGATGCCCTTGTTCCTGAGCATCGTCATCAGTTCCTGATCATGCCGCTTGGTATAGCGGGTATACGAACTCACGAAGAAACCGCTGCGGTTGTTCTCGATCCAGGAGGCGAACTTGTCGAGTTCGCCATAGACCGCATCCAGCAGCACCACGCCGCGCACGCGGCTGGTGGCGCCGCCGACCTCGAGGCTCCAGGCGGTCGGCAGGAAGCCGCCGCTATAGCCGACGATCACGACCGGCATGTTGGCGAAGGCAGCCGCCGATTTGGGATCGCCATAGAGGCGGGCGAGGTGGGAGGTGGATTCGTCGAGGAAACGTTTGAAGCCGCCGGGCTGCCAGAACTTTCCGGCGCTGGAATCGGCGGCATCGACCGCCATCTGCGGCGCCAGCAGCACCGCGTTGACGCCGGAGTCCGAGATCTGCTGCGGCACCAATTGGCGGTCGCGCACGTCGCGCTCGAGGGTTGCGCCATTGCCGTGGAAGAACACCACGATCACGCCCGGCTTACTGACGTCGAAATTCTCGGGCACGTGCATCAGGACGCGGCTGTCATTGTAGGTCTCGTCCTGCCAATAGACGCGGCCCGAATAGCTGCGATGGCCCTTGCGGCCGCCGTCCGTGACATTCAGGAACGGCGCATCCGAGCGCGGGTTGTTGCCGAAATAAGGGAAGGCGGAGGATTTCATGCTGACCAGCGTGGTCAGCTCTTCGCGCTCGCTCGGCTTCGGCAGATTGAGCGTGGGTGTCAGCGAAGCCGTCCGGACCGGCGCGGGACGCTGCGGCTGCGGCTCGGATGCCGACGCCGACGCAGTGGCCTGGCGCTGCACGAGCCTTTCCTGCTCGGTCGGGAAGCGTTCCTTGAACGATGGTGCCGGGAAGCGATCCACAAACGTATCGCTCGCAACCGCGTGTGTGTTCGCGGCGAGCGCCGAGGCGCTGGGCGCTCTGCCGCATTGAGCCAGCACGGTCGCAAGCGGTAGAAGCAGCGAGGCGGTCGCGACCCAGCGCCACGGAGACCTCGGCCAGCGCGACCGCGCGGCCGGGGGCATTGGCCGGTTCGCGCGATCACACTTCTGGAATGTTGGGTTCGCTGCCCCGATCATCCACCCGCTACCCCGAACTCCCGGCAAACGCCGAATCTGAGCGCACCGGTGTTTAGGTGACGTTGAGCTTCCGGAAAATTTCCCCATCCGGAAGGTGCAAGAAGACCATCCAATCGTGTCGCGATTGTGGGTCGTCTCTCGTGTTTACACAAAGGTCGGCCCTTTGAAGGCAACAATTAGGTATTATGATACCCAAATCTTGGCCGGAGTTAGGTGCTTGTTAACGTTGCTTGAATTGGCCGTTTTCCGCCTGCACGATGAGAATCGTCGAAGCGCGTAGCGCTGAAGGTACGGTCCGATATGGCGGCATCACACACGGGCAGCGCGACATGGTCCGGTTCGCTCCCCGGCAGCGGTTCGACCGTTTCGGTCCTCGTGGCCACGGCCATCGTGGTTGCCGACATGGTGGGCGTCGGCGTTTTCACCAGCCTCGGCTTTCAGGTCAAGGACATCCCGTCGGGCTTCTCGATCCTCCTGCTGTGGACCGTCGGTGGCATCGTCGCGCTGTGCGGCGTATTTTCCTACGGCGAACTCGGTGCGATGTTTCCGCGCTCGAGCGGCGAGTACAATTTCCTGAGCCGCGCCTATCACCCGGCGTTCGGATTCGTCGCCGGCTGGGTGTCGGCGACCGTGGGCTTCGCCGCACCGGTCGCGCTCGCCGCCATGGCGTTCGGCGAATACGGCAAGTCGGTCTTGCCGGACGCGCCGCCGCTCGTGCTGGCGCTCGGCGTGGTGTGGCTGGTGTCGATCGTCCAACTCACCGGCGTCAAGCATTCCTCGACCTTCCAATTGGTCGCGACCATCCTGAAGGTGGTGCTGATCGTCGGGTTTCTCGTCGCCGGATATTTGATCGCGACGCCGCAGCCGATCTCGTTCGCGCCGACCTCAGTCGATCTTTCCCATATCGTCAGCGCGCCGTTCGCGATCAGCCTGGTGTTCGTGATGTATTCGTTCTCCGGCTGGAACGCGGCGACCTACATCATCGGCGAGATGCACCTGCCGGAGCGCAATTTGCCGCGCGCGATGCTCTCGGGAACGTTGATCGTGCTCGTGCTCTATGTCGCCCTGAACGCGGTGTTCCTCCACACCGCGCCAATCGACCAGCTTGCCGGCCAGATCGACGTCGCCCGCATTTCTGGCAGCTATATCTTCGGCGAGCTCGGCGGCCGCATTGTCGGCGCGATGATCTGTGTCGGGCTGATCTCCTCGATCAGCGCGATGATGTGGATCGGTCCGCGCGTGATGATGACGATGGGCGAGGACATCCCGGCGCTGCGGATCTTCGCCCGCCACTCGGCCAGCGGCGCGCCGGCCTATGCGATTCTGTTCCAGCTTGCGGTGGCGACGTTGATGCTGTTCACGCGCAGCTTCGAGGCGGTGCTGGACTTCATCCAGTTCGCGCTGCTGTTCTGCTCGTTCTTCACGGTAGCAGGCGTGATCAAGCTGCGCATCACGCGCCCCGACCTGCCGAGGCCTTACCGCGCCTGGGGATACCCGGTCACCCCCGTGGTTTTCCTGCTCGTGACCGGTTTCATGATGTACTATCTGTTGACCGACCGTCCGCTGCAGTCGGCGCTTGGCACTTTGATCATGCTTTCCGGCCTTTTGATCTACGCCGTTTTCCGCAAAGGGGCGGCGCGCCCGGCGGCCGCCGGAGCATCGGGTCGCAAATGAGGAAGTTCTTGCCATTGAAAGCTGTCGCGCTCGCTTTCGCGATTCTGCTCGCGGCGCTGCCGGCGCGTGCCGCCGACACGGCGACCGCAGACGATACCGCGCGCTTCCTTGCCGGGATGATGCCGTCAGCGGACTCTCCGCTGGTCCCGCTGACCAGGGATCCTGCCTGGCAACAGCATGCCCGATTCTTCGACCAGGCCTTTGCGCAGCTCGAGCAGCGCCAGCTGTCGAAGATCCGCGCCTGGGCGGAGACCAATCTCGCCGCGCCGCGGCCGACCATGTTCTACATGTTCTCCGGGCCCGACTTCATCTACGCCGACGCCTTCTATTCCGGCGCGACGACCTATGTGCTCAGCGCGCTTGAGCCGGCCGGCTCGGTGCCGGACCTGACAAGACTGTCGCGTGGCGACGTCGGTGCCGCGCTCTACAGTGTCGAGCGCTCGCTATCTTCGGTCCTGAGCTTCTCCTTCTTCATCACCAAGAAGATGAAGGTCGACCTGCATGCGGGCGAGATCAGCGGCACCTTGCCGATCCTCTATGTGTTCCTGGCGCGCTCGGGCAAGACCATCCGGAGCGTCGCGCCGGTTGCGCTCGACGAGAACGGCATCGTCGGCACGGAAGGGGCAGGGAAGGGCGCGGTGCGCGGCGCGCGCATCACCTTCGCCGGCAATGATGGCGTTGAGCGCACGCTCTATTACTTCTCGACCGATCTCTCCAATTCAGGCGTCAAGGCGAGCGGCTTTTTGAAATTCTGCGAGACGCTTGCGCCCGGCAACAGCCTGATCAAGAGCGCCTCCTATCTCATGCACGCCGGCAATTTCACTGTTGTGCGCGACTTCATCCTCAAGAACAGTGCCACCATCATCCAGGACGATTCCGGGATTCCGCTCGTGTACTTCAACCACAGCCGCTGGCGCTTCTTCCCGTTCGGCCGCTATGCCGGCCCGATCGCCGAATTCCCGGGCCGCTACCAGGAATCCTACGCCGAGCTGTTCCACCGCGCGCAGCCGATCGATTTCGGCATCGGCTATCGCTGGCGCACGCACGAAACCAACCTGCTGCTTGCCGTGCAATTGCCGGGTGATGGCTTCGGCACCGCCGATGCGGTGGCTCAGGATGCGCCAGCTCCCAAACCGGCGCCGCCGCGTGCCAGGGCGCCCCGGCAGCCGGCGCCATTCTTCAGTTCGCAGCCCGGCGGTTTCTTCTGGTTTGGGCGCTAGAGCTCCGGTCGCATTTCAACATCCAGTGAATATTGCGATCGTAACTCACTAGCGGGATCGACCGCGCGTCCTGTAATCCATCCGTAGCGGCGCCTCGTCAGGTTCGTGATCTGTCACCCAAGTTCCGAGGGATCGATATGATCGCTACCGACGTCGACGACCGATTCAACAAGTGGCTAGGCTTCTTCAATGTCGCTGTAGCGGCTAAAGACGTTGATGCGCTGCTGATCCTGTTCCATCCGGACGCATTCTGGCGCGACCTGCTGGCATTCACCTGGAACGTGCGCACGGTCGAAGGTCATGGCGAAATCCGACAGATGTTGGATGCGTGCCTTGCGCGTACGGCCCCCACGGCATGGCGGCAAACGAGACCCGCGCGTCTCGAAGATGGCATCGTCGAAGGAATCGTCGAGTTCGAGACGAAGGTCGCGCGCTGCCGAGCAGTCATCCGCTTGAGAGAGGGCAAGGTCTGGACATTGCTCACGTCGATGGCGGAGCTCAATGGCCTCGAAGCATCGCCGAGCCTCGACCATGTCAGCCACGGCGGCGGCGATATGGCCGCTATGGCGAAGCAACCCTACTGTGTCATCGTTGGAGCCGGACATTGCGGGCTTGGATTGGGCGTGCAGCTCCGAAAGCTGGGTGTCCCGACGCTGATCATCGATCGCCGCGAACGACCGTCCGATACCTGGCGAAACCGCCACGATTCGTTGTTGCTGCACACCCCCTCATACTTTGATCAGATGCCGGGATTCTCCTACCCCGACGACTGGCCGCTGCATCCCTCGAAGGAACGCTTCGCCGACTGGCTGGAGGGCAACTCGACGTGATGACCGGGGCAGAGTGCGTAGGGGCCGCATACGATGATGTGCGCGGGAAATGGCGCCTGCAGGTCAAACGCCGCGACCGCGCGATCGAGCTCAACCCGGAGCAGCTTGTGCTCGCTACCGGACTATTCGGGACTCCGAAGATCCCTGACATACCCGGGAAGGAGCGGTTCAAGGGACCGCAACAACATGCAAGCTTGTATCGTAGCAATCCTCATCACAGGAACTGCCGATGCGTTGTGGTGGGATCAGGCACCACGGCGCACGATATTGCTGCGGATCTCTTCGCTGGTGGCGCTGATGTCACGATGATTCAGCGCAGTCCGACCATCGTGATGAAGTTGGAGAGATTGATCGAAGGATTTGCCAGGCTCTACGGCAGCGAGCCGAAGGCGCAGGGCATGACGACCGATCTGGCGGACTTGTTGCTCGCCGCGACACCCTTGCGCACCGTGGTGGCCGTGCACCAGAAGCTGGTGAAGCACGTGAAGGAGAAGGACGCGGCCTTCTACCGGCGATTGGAGAGCGTCGGCTTTCGACTAACTTTCGGTGAGGACGAGAGCGGCGTGTTTCCTCAGGTCCTGCGCGATCCCGGTGGCTACTACATCGATGTCGGCGCATCAGAGCTGGTCGCGAACGGCAGCATAAAGCTGAGAAGTGGTGTCGGCATCACGGCGCTTCGCGAGGAAAGCGTGGTTCTGAGCGACGGGAGCGAACTTCCCGCGGATATCATCTTCTACGCAACCGGCTACGAACGCAGCTCGTTCGAATCCATCCTGACGCCGGAGACGGCAAAAAGGGTTGGCCCGCTCTGGGGTTTTGGCTCAGGCACGCGCCGCGATCCCGGCCCGTGGCAGGGTGAGCTGCGAAACATGTGGAAGCCCACGCGACAGAAAGGACTGTGGTTTCACAGTGCCGGAGTTGGGATGGGGCGATTTTACTCGCGCATCCTCGCCCTGCAGATCAAAGCCCGGCAGGCCGGAATAGCAACACCCGTGTACGAAGGCGAAGCTGCCAAGGCGCTCGAGGCTGCGTGAGCCGCTCTAATTCACCCACGTCGCATTGCATCACCAGTGCACGCTCTGGCTCGGCACGATGAAGGCGCTGTTGTTAGCCATGTTCGGCTTGTGGGTGAAATAGAGGTAAGCGGAAACGATCAAAATGAGTAGTGCGATGATCGCCAGTAAATCTATCTGGCGGGGGTCATGACCGTGGCGGCTGATTTTCCAGCGCATTGTTGCTGTCCTTCCTGCGGACGCAAGAGGTCAATGCCGCACTGCCGCCACAGTTCCCGCACGCCAGCGATGCATGCATAACTTGAAAGCACCGGCGAAGAAGGCGATCTCTCTAGTCTAAGGCGCGTTGACGCCGCGCCAGCGGCCGTAGCGCCAGGGCAGATACCATCGCGCGCCGGGCGGCGCCCGCTCCGGCACGTTGTCGATGCCCGATGTGCCGAAGGGATGGCAGCGCAATAGGCGCGCCAGCGTCATCCAACCACCTGCCCACAAGCCGAAGCGCTCGATCGCCTCATCGCCATAGACTGAGCAGGTCGGCAGGTGCCGGCAATTGTAGCCGACCAGCGGTGACAGCGTATGACGGTAGATCCAGATCAGCGCGCGACCGAGATTGCGTGGCAGCCGCTGGGCTGCGCTGGCACAGTCTGTGCATCGAAATTGATGTGATGTTCGATGTTCCATGGGCATCATGCCGCAAACTTACGTGGTCTTGCGGGGGTTCCCAAGCAAGGAACTCAATTTTTGCAGATATTTACGCCACAGTTCGCAACTATTGCACCGCACGGGCGGCGCTGCAGCAAAGGTCCTATGGACGGCACAGGTCAGTACGGTTACCGTTTTGATAACGCTTCGATGACACCATCATGTCACGTTGCGATGGGGCCGCTGCCACTGCTCACCCATGGGGCTAGGGGGAAGGAACCAAATTGAGGCTCGTGACGTCGCTTCGTCTTCGCGGTCTGGCACTTCTCGGCGCCGCCGCCTTTTGCATCACACTGCCTGGCTCGGTCACGACGCTGGGCAATTCGGCCCGTGCCGGCGCCAGTCTGGAAGAACGCAAGACGCCGATGCGATTCAGTTGGGTGGCTTGCGAGCCCAACTGCAGAGGTTGGGTATCCGCCGTCGGCATCATCACCGCCGACAGCCCGCGCGACTTCGATGAGTTCGCCCGCGGCCGCCAGCTCGGCGGCGCCACCATCGTACTCGATTCCAGCGGCGGCTCGGTCAACGACGCCATCACGCTCGGCCGCCGCTTCCGTGGCCTGGGCGCATTGACCACCGTCGGCACGACGGTCATCAACCAGACCTCAAAGGGCCAGCGCGCCGGCGTCAGGCCGGAAGCCTATTGCGAGTCGATGTGCGTGTTCCTGCTGTTATCGGGTACGACCCGTTACGTGCCGGAAAGCGCGCATGTCCGCGTTCATCAGATCTGGATGGGCGACCGCGCCGATGACGCGCGTGCCGCGAACTACACCGCGCAGGACATGATGATCGTGGAGCGCGATATCGGCCGGCTCGCGAAGTACACTTTCGACATGGGCGGCGCAGGCGACCTGTTGTCGCTGGCGCTGAGCGTTCCGCCCTGGGAAGAATTGCACGAGCTGTCGCGCGACGAGTTGCGGCTGACCAATCTTGTCACCACCGAAGAGGTCGCCGACGTGCTGCCGCCGCAGGATAATGCGGCCACCGTGCCGGTCGCGGATGCGAAAACCAAGCCGAACCAGGACCGTTTCGCCACCAGCGCGGCTGAGGGCGAGACGACGGCGCAGCCCGCGAAGTCGATATCAACCAAGACCGCGGAAGCCCTGGTTCCCACCGGCGGCTCCGCCACGCCGCCCCCGGCCCCGCCGGGGAAATGAACCCAAAGCCGTTGAGACGACGGTATCGGACGCGCCACGCCTCGCGATGCTGCTTGATGCGCCCTCTCCCCTTGTGGGAGAGGGCTACTCCCATGCCGGCAACTAACTCATTGGGGTGAGGGGGCTCTCTCCACGAACACCCTTGCCCGCGGAGACAACCCCTCATCCGTCGCGCATTTCATGCGCGCCACCTTCTCCCACAAGGGGAGAAGGGAAGTAGTCCCTCGACGTTCCGCCCTTACGCCGGCTGCTTGGCCTTCGCCTCGATCTGGCCGATGGCATCAACCACGGCATCAAATGTCAGCATGGTGGAGGCGTGGCGGGCCTTGTAGTCGCGCACCGGCTCGAGCAGGGCGATCTCGGCCCATTTGCCGTCTTCCGGGGGCTTGCCGTTTTCCTTGAGCATCTTGCGCACGATCTCGCGCAATTCGCGCAGTTCATCGGCGGTCGAGCCCACGATATGCTTTGCCATGATCGAGGAGGAGGCCTGCCCCAGTGCGCAGGCTTTGACGTCATGGGCGAAGTCGGTGACGACGGGGCCGTCCATCTTGAGGTCGACCTTCACGGTCGAGCCGCAGAGTTTCGAATGCGCGGTGGCGCTGGCATCGGGGTCGGGAAGGCGTCCGAGACGCGGAATATTCCCGGCCAGTTCGATGATCCGCTTGTTGTAGATGTCATTCAGCATGCGAATAGAGCTCGTGGGCAGAGGGGTAAGGCACCCTTGGCGGCTGGGTTCTATGGTCCTATATATGAACCGTATCGGCCGAAATACAGTCCGGCCATGCCACCGGCGCGGGCCAGTTCAGAAGCCAATGCTATGCTGCCGGTGTTAGGATGAAGGGACTCCAGGCGTCCGGCGGCACCAGGCCGCGCCGTCTGCCCGGTGACACACCCGGTCCGAGAAGGGACCGGTCGAACGGAGAGACGTCGAATGGACGCTGCAATCAAATCGATCCGCCCTGCCAAGAGCAACGAGCCCAAAAAGGTCGAAACCCGGCCGGCCGAGCTCGATCCGTCCGAATTCCTTGCCGCCGCCGTCCGTGCCGACCAGCCGCGCCCGTCACGTGCTGAAGCCGAGCAGGCGGTTCTGACGCTGCTGAGCTATATCGGCGAGGATCCGGATCGCGAGGGGCTGCTCGACACCCCACGCCGCGTCGTCGAGGCTTTTGACGAGCTTTACCAGGGCTATCACCAGTGCCCGGCCGAGGTGCTCGACCGCACCTTTGGCGAGACCGCCGGCTATGACGATTTCGTGCTGGTCCGCGACATCGAGTTCACCTCGCAGTGCGAGCACCACATGATGCCGTTCTACGGCAAGGCACATATTGCCTATACGCCGGTCGAGCGGGTGGTGGGCCTCTCCAAGCTCGCCCGGCTCACCGACATCTTTGCCCGCCGGCTGCAGACGCAGGAGCATCTCACCGCCCAGATCGCGGCTGCGATCGACGAGGTCCTCAAGCCCCGCGGCGTTGCCGTCCTGATCGAGGCGGAGCATACCTGCATGTCGGTGCGCGGGGTCGCCAAGCATGGCGCGTCGACCTTCACCAGCCGCTTCACCGGCATGTTCCGCGACAATCCGGCGGAGCAGCAGCGTTTCCTGTCCCTGGTGCGAGGACCGACCCGGTAGCCTCGCACAACATTGCGAGGCTTATCCCGTGTCAGCACATGATCACGACCGCGAGGAAGGGCTGGCATTCCAGCCCAAATTCGACGCGTCAGGTCTCGTGACCTGTGTCGCGACCAACGCCGGCAATGGCGACGTGCTGATGGTCGCGCACATGAACGACGAAGCGCTGCGCAAGACCATTGCGACCGGCGAAGCCTGGTATTTCAGCCGCTCGCGCAATGCGCTGTGGCGCAAGGGCGAAAGCTCCGGCCACACCCAGCGCGTGATCGAGATGCGTATGGATTGTGACCAGGACGCTGTATGGATTCGCGTCGAGCAGACTGGCGCTGCATGCCACACTGGTCGCCGTTCCTGCTTCTATCGCGCCATCAAAGGCGAAGCCGGCGACATACAATTGTCATTCGTTGACGCCGAACGCTTGGTCGATCCATACAAAGTCTATCGCAAATAGACTCAATACTTCTCATTGGCGCGCTGCAGCGCGCGGGCTGCGTTGCCAGCGCGCGCGTGATGTGCGAAAGTTCCCACTCTTCGTCGAGATGGGGGTCGCGGCGGTGGCGCGTTACGTTTCTCTGATCCGATCGTGTTTTGTTTTTTTCACGCTGCCATTTCTTCCGGCGGTGGCGCAAACACCGGAGCGCGCACCCGACACGATGGCCGCGCGCGTGCTCGCCTGCGCCTCCTGTCACGGCGCGCAAGGCGAGGGGACGAGCGACGTCTATTTCCCGCGTCTTGCCGGTAAGCCCGCAGGCTATCTTTATAATCAGCTCGTCGCGTTCAGGGACGGCCGGCGCAAATATCCGCCGATGAACTATCTCCTGGAATTTTTGCCCGACGACTACCTGAAGAAGATGGCCGACTATTTCGCCTCGTTGCGGCCGCCGTTCCCGGAGCCTGCGATTCCGATCGTCAGCGATGCGATTCTCGCGCGCGGCGAGTCGATCGTGAAGCATGGCGATATCCAGCGCGGCATTCCGCCCTGCGCGAGCTGCCACGGCCCGAGCTTCGGCGGCATGGAGCCCGCGATTCCCGGTCTGCTCGGTCTGCGTGCAAGCTATATCAGCGCCCAGCTCGGCGGCTGGCGCTACGGCACGCGCACCGCGGCCGCCCCCGATTGCATGCAGATCGTCGCAAGCCTTCTTACCGAAGACGATGTGAAGGCGGTGGCCGCCTATCTCTCATCGCGTCCGGCGCCGGCAGACCCGTCGTTCGCGCCGCAAGGCAGTCTGCCGATGCCGCTTGCATGCGGCAGCGAGCCGCGTTGAAGGGAGCTCGCCGATGCAACGCCTCTCGACCAAGCTGATTCTCCTTCTGGCGCTGTGCTTCGCCGGCATGATACCGGCAACTGCGCAGCAGAACCCGCCCGCCAATGCCGAGCTGCTCAAGAAGGGTGAGTATCTCGCCCGCGCCGGCGACTGCATCGCCTGCCATACCGCGCGCGAAGGCAAGACCTTTGCCGGCGGGCTGCCGATGAAGACGCCGTTCGGCACGCTCTACACCTCCAACATCACGCCCGATCCGCAGACCGGCATCGGCACCTGGACCTCGGACCAGTTCTACCGGATGATGCATGATGGCCGCTTCCCGGACGGCGGTCTCGTCTATCCCGCGATGCCGTTCGGCTCCTATACCAAGGTGACGCGCGAGGACTCCGATGCGATCTACGCCTATTTGCGTTCGGTCCCGCCGGTGAAGCAGGTCAACAAACCGCACGAATTGACCTTTCCCTTCAACAATCGCTCTCTGATCATCGGCTGGCGCACGCTGTTCTTCAACGAAGGCGAGTTCAAGCCCGATCCGACCAAGTCGGCGGAATGGAACAGGGGCGCCTATCTGGTCGAAGGTCTCGGCCATTGCGGCATGTGCCACACCGCGATCAACGCGCTCGGCGGCAGCTCGGAATCGCAGGCGTTCGAGGGCGGCCTGATTCCGATGCAGTACTGGTACGCGCCGTCGCTCACCTCGAACAAGGAAGCGGGGCTGGGCGAGTGGAGCATCCAGGAAATCGTCGACTATCTGCGCACCGGCGTCTCCGCCCGTGGCGCGGTCTACGGGCCGATGGCGGAAGTCGTCTACAACAGCCTGCAATATCTCAACGACGAGGACATCCGCGCGATGGCGGTCTACCTGAAGGGCCTCGCGCAGGGCACCTCGCCGGACAAGCCGCCGCCGGCGCTGCCGACTGCCGAGAGCAGCCTTCTGCTCTCGCTCGGCAAGCAGATCTATGACCGCGATTGCGCAAGCTGCCACGGCGCGACCGGGCTCGGCATGCCGCCGCATTATCCGCCGCTCGCCGGCAACCAGTCGATCCAGATGGCCTCGGCGGTGAATGCCATCCGCATGGTGCTCAATGGCGGCTATCCGCCGGGCACCGCGGGCAACCCGATGCCCTATGGCATGCCGCCCTTCGCGCAGCGCCTTTCCGACGATGAGGTCGCCGCCGTCGTCACTTACATCAGGACATCCTGGGGCAATCGCGGTGCGCCGGTATCGGCGCGGCAGGCCAACGAATTGCGCACGGCTACGCTGAAGTAGAGCATGATCTGGAGAAGGGGTGCGCCATGACGGATTCATCCTCGCAAGGGCGGGCGCAGCATTCCGATGACGAGGCGGTCGACGCGATCGTGCGCGCAGGTCCCGGCGGTGCGATTGCGGTGGCGGGCATCGCGACCGCGATCGTGGTCGCTTTATGGTTCGCCTTCTATCTCTTCGTCTTCCTGCCGCGGAGCGCCTGATCGTGACCAGTGAGACCGATCATAGTCACGGCGCGCATGGCCTCGGCGAGGCGGTTGCCGCGCGCATCGAGCGGCGCTGGGCAACGTTGTCGATCGTGATCATCGGCGTGCTCGTCGGCTTGGCCGCCTTCTTCGGCATCTACCATACGACGATGCCGCAGGGTCGCGTCGAGACCGCCGATCCCACGACCTTGCATCTTTCCGGCGAATTCGTCGAAAGCAACCTGGGCAGCGCGCTGGAGGCCGACGGCTCCGTCACGGTGCGCGCGATCGGGCAGCAATATTCATTCACCCCGCAATGCCTCGTGGTGCCGGCGGAAACGCCGATCACCGTTCGCGCCACCAGCGCCGACGTCGTGCACGGCTTCCTGATCGAGGGCACCAACATCAACATCATGCTGGTGCCGGGCTATGTTTCGGATCTGCCGATCAGCTTCAAGACGCCGGGCGAACACATGATGCCGTGCCAGGAATTCTGCGGCATCGGCCATCAGGGCATGTGGGGCAAGGTCAAGGTGGTCGACCAGACTACGTTCCGCAACATGGCGGCGAGCAAACGGAGGCTCACCTGTGTTGATTAACAAGCGGCTGATCCTGGCGCATTTCTGGCTCGCCTTCATCGTCTTCGGCGCGGCGCTGGTGCTCGGCGCCTGGCAGATGTTCGTGCGCAGCCCACTGAACGCCTGGCACTTCAATCCGGAATTCTATTATCGTTCGGTCACCGCGCACGGCACGGTGATGGGCTATGTCTTCCCGACCCTGATCGCGATGGGCTTTGGCTACGCCATCAGCGAAGCGGCGCTGGAGCGGCCGCTGATCGGGCGGCGCTGGGCCTGGGCCGGCATCGCGCTGGTCGCGATCGGCAGCGTGATGGCGATGATCCCGGTCTCGCTCGGACTCGCCTCCGTGCTCTACACCTTCTATCCGCCGATGATCGGCAATCCCTTCTATTACATCGGCGTGGTCCTGGTCGTGGTCGGCTCATGGGTCTGGGTCGCGCTGATGTCGATCAATCTCGCGGTCTGGAAGCGCGACAACCGCGACAAGCCGGTGCCGCTCGCGATGTTCGCCAATGTCGCCGGCTCCTATCTCTGGGCCTGGACCGCGGTCGGCGCCGCGGTCGAGCTGATTTTCCAGATCATTCCGACCGCGCTTGGGCTCACCACCACCATCGATGCCGGACTGGCGCGCGTATTCTTTTCCTGGACATTGCACGCCATCGTCTATTTCTGGCTGATCCCGACCTACATCGCATATTACACCATCTTCCCGCGGGCGATCGGGGGCCGGCTCTACAGCGACGCGATGGGGCGGGTTGCCTTCATCATGTTCGTCGTGGTCGCGATGCCGATCGGCGTGCATCATTTGTTTGCCGATCCGCAGGTCGGCGCCGGCTTCAAGTTCATGCAATCGGTGTTCACCGGTCTCGTCGCGCTGCCGACGCTGCTCACGGTATTCACGATCTGCGCGTCTGCGGAGATCGCGAGCCGGCTGCGCGGGGGCAGGGGCGCGTTCGGCTGGATCGGCGCGCTGCCGTGGAAGAATCCGATCATGCTCGCGACCGCGCTGTCGCTCGTGATGCTTGGCTTCG
Source organism: Bradyrhizobium sp. LeoB3 (assembly GCF_055456055.1). Lineage (NCBI taxonomy): Bacteria > Pseudomonadati > Pseudomonadota > Alphaproteobacteria > Hyphomicrobiales > Nitrobacteraceae > Bradyrhizobium > Bradyrhizobium sp. LeoB3. Next base: position 21,932 of record NZ_JBVBEF010000005.1, on the reverse strand, counting down.
GCGGCGCCGGCGGGCTCATCAACATGAGCTATCAGCTCAACACCAGCATCCACAACACGCAATGGATCACCGGCCACTTCCATCTGATCTTCGGCGGCGCCATCGTCATCATGTATTTCGCGATCGCCTATGACCTGTGGCCGCATTTGACCGGCCGCACGCTGGATAGTTACGGGATGATGCGCACCCAGCTCTGGCTGTGGTTCATCGGCATGATCGTCACAACGTTCCCGTGGCACTATGTCGGCATCCTCGGCATGCCGCGTCGCATGGCGTTCTATGACTACGCCAATCCCGCGATCGCGCCGCAGGCCCTCTCGGTGACGATGTCGGCGTTCGGAGGATTGATCCTGCTGACGTCAGGTATCCTGTTCCTGATCGTGCTGATCCGCGGCCAGTTCGCGCCGAGGGGCGAGGCGGGCGCCTATCGCTTTGCCATCCCCTTGCACATGCCTGTGCGCATTCCGGTTGCGCTCAACAGTTTTGGATTGTGGCTGGCGCTCATGATCGGGCTGACGGTCGTCAATTACGGCTATCCGATGGGCCAACTGATGGCCGTGAAGAATACCAGCGTGCCTGCCGTTTATGTCGGAGCCAGCAGATGAGCGAGGAGGAGTTCTATTCGCCGCGTAACCCCTGGTTCAGCATCAGCGTCGGCGTCACCGCCGCCATCGCGGTGCTGTCCGCGGTCGTGGGATTGATCTGGCTGCCGCTGCTGCAGCCCAATCTGAAGCTTGCCGGCATCTGGGATGCGATCTGCAGCGCAGCCGGCGTGCCGAACCTGCCGAGGCCCGCCGCGGCGGTCCCGCCTGCGTTCAAGACCTCGAATGTCGTGGTCACTCCGGAAATGCTGACACGGCAGGATCAGGTGTCGATCGGCCGTGGCGCGACGCTCGCGCAGCGCTGCGCGATCTGCCATGGGCCGCAGGGCGTCAGCGACGCCAACTCGCCAAACCTCGCCGGGCAGTACGCCGCGGTGACGTACAAGGAATTGAACGACTTCAAGACCGGGGCGCGGGTCAACGTCGTCATGAGCCCGTTCGCGGCCAATATGACCGACCAGGACATGCGCGATGTCGCGCTCTATTACGCCTATCTGCCGCGTGTGCCTTCCAGTCAGGTCAATCCGAACCTGCCGCCGCCTGCGATCGTGGTGACGGGCGCGCCGATGCGCAACATCCCGCCCTGCGGCTCCTGCCACGGCGAAATCGACATCAAGGCCGGCAGCCCCTGGCTCGGCGGCCAGTCCGCCGTCTATATCAAATCGCAGTTGCAGGCCTTCGCATCGGGCACCCGCCGCAACGACATCAGCGAGCAGATGCGCAATATCGCCCGCCAGATGACCGCGGAAGAGATCGATCAGGTCGCGCGGTATTACGAGGCGCAGCCGTAAGGCTCCGCCTCCTTAACTTCCCATTAACCATAACTGCCGCAGGGTATTGAAGGGAGCTGCGCCGATTACCGGCGTTCATGAAGCCCACGCGAGCGTTTCGCGAGGAGCGGGGCATCAATCGATGGCGATCGATACATTCAACGCCGGGACGGCGGCAGGTGTCGACCCGACGCGCGCGAAGATCGCGGGTTCGATCAAGCAGGCGGCGTCCACCACCGGCACGAGCTTTCAATACCTGCTCACGACCGCCAAGATGGAATCCAACTTCAACCCGCGGGCTTCCGCGTCGACCTCATCCGCGCGCGGGCTGTTTCAATTCATCGACCAGACCTGGCTCGGCACGGTGAAGGAGGCGGGGGATAAGCTCGGCTACGGCAAATATGCCGACGCCATCACGAAGAATTCTGACGGCAGCTATTCGGTCAGCGATCCGCAGGCGCGGGCCGCGATCATGCGATTGCGCGACGACCCGGATGCCGCGTCGGCAATGGCCGGCGTGCTGACGCAGTCCAACAGCTTCAAGCTCACCGGCAGCATCGGCCGTCGCCCGACCGATGCCGAGCTCTACATGGCGCATTTCATGGGCGTCGGCGGCGCAGCGAAACTGATCTCGAGTGCCGAGGGCAATCCGAACGCCAGTGCCGCGCAGATGTTCCCGAAGGCGGCCGCGGCCAACAGTTCGATCTTCTACGACGGTTCGGGACGCGCCCTCAGCGTGTCGGAAGTCTATTCGGTGCTGAACGCGCGCTATGCCGGCGCTGCCAATTCCAGCGCGACCCGCACTGCTTTTGCCGCGGCCGGCGGCGAGATCGCGAGCGCTGCGCCCGCGCCGGCGATCGACAACGCCGCCTACCTCTCAAGCTTCCCGGATTCCCGCGCGGTGTCGCCTGTGGCCGGCTCGCAGACGGCGTCCGCTCCGGGCGATCCGATGTTCCGCTCGCTGTTCCAGGCCGGCGACCGCGCCGAGCCGATCTCGCCGACTGTGCAGGAGCTATGGGGTCGCTCGTCACAGGTCGCCTCGCTCTCCGGCCAGACTCCCGAAGTGCGGCCGCCTGGCCGCCTCGACCTCTTCAGCGACCGCAACGGCATGTTCTCGGGCTGACGCTCCGCACGGGTGGTTGCCCCTCATGGTGAGGAGCGCGGCACGCGCGTCTCGAACCATGAGGCCCCGATCTCGCCCGCGGCCATCCTTCGAGACGCCTGCCGTGCAGGCTCCTCAGGATGAGGTCGGTGTACTTGGAGGCAGCCGCTCATCATTAACGAAACGTCAATAAACCCAAAGAGTTATGGTGAACGCTTTGTTAAGCGTCATGGTTTATCTTTGGTTACGTTGGCACTGCATCACCGTGTCGTCTCGTTGCGTAAGCCGGAAGCACCATGATCGTTCGGCAGTTCATCAATTGGATCAGGACCGCTTCGGCAGGGGAGCGGGCCGAGGCCACCCGGGCATTGGCGCGGGCGTGGTTGATTTCAGACCTTTCCGAGGACGACCGCATCGCCGCCGAGGGCGCGCTGCTGATGCTGCTCGACGATCCCTCGCCGCTGGTGCGGCAGGCGATGGCCGAGGTGTTCGCGCGCAGCGCCGAGGCGCCGGCGGCCATCGTGCAGGCGCTCGCGGTCGACCAGCCCGCAATCGCGATGCCGGTGCTGGAACATTCGCCACTCCTGATCGATGCCGATCTCGTCGACATTGTCGCGACCGGCAACAACGAGATGCAATGCGCGATCGCGCGGCGGATCAATCTGCCTGCATCCGTCGGTGCGGCGATTGCCGAAGTCGGCTGTGCCGCCGCGGCGCTCGAATTGATCGAGAACGCGAATGCGGAACTCGCGCCGTTCTCATGGGACCGCATCGTCGAACGGCACGGCCATCTTGCCGCGATCCGCGAGGCGATGCTGGTGCTGGAAGGCCTGCCGGCCGCGACCCGCATGGCGCTGGTGGCAAAGCTGTCGGAGACGCTGGCGCAATTCGTGGTCGCCCGCAACTGGCTCCCCGCCGATCGGGCTGATCGTATCGCCAGCGAAGCGCGCGAGCGCTCGACCGTTCACATCGCCGCGCGCTCGCGCGGCGAGGAGATGCGCGGCCTCGTCGCGCATCTGCGCGCGACCTGCCAACTGACCGCGGGTCTGATCCTGCGTGCGCTGCTCTCGGGCAATATCGAGCTGTTCCGCGCAGCCCTCGCCGAACTCTCCGATCTGCCGCAGGCGCGCATCGCCGCGCTGTTGCATGACCGCGGCGCCGCCAGTCTCGACGCGCTATTGATCCGCGCCGGCCTGCCGGAATCTACCTTTGCCGCCTTCCGTGCCGCGCTCGAGGCAAGCCACGAAGCCGGCTATGTCGACAGCATCGACGGCGCGGTCAGGCTGCGCCGCCGCATGGTCGAGCGCGTGCTGACCCATTGCGAGACCGATCGGCAGGCCGCCGAACCGCTGTTGATCCTGCTCCGCCGCTTCGCCACCGAATCCGCGCGCGAGGAAGCACGCGTCTTCTGCGAAGAGCTGGTCGCGGAAGAAGCGCTTGCACCGCTCGAGCACGATTTGATCGCGGCGTAGGCTGCGCTGTCGCCACAAATCGGATGTCGTCCCTGCGAAAGCAGGGATCCATAACCACGAGTCTTTGTGGTTTGCTCCGCTGCAACCGCTTGCGCGCTTCCCAATGAGCGCCTGTGGTTATGGGTCCCGGCTCAAGGCCGGGACGACAGAGAGCTATTCCGCCGGTGCGATGCTCGGCGCGAGGATGGCTTCGAGATGTTCTGGGCGGTCGTGGTTGACCTTGACCAGGAATTCATCGGCGATGCCGCGGAGCTGCCTGCTGAGCGCGCTTGCCATCACGGCGGTGTCGAGCTTGGTGCGCTCGCGCACGATCGCCTGGATCGCGTTGATGTGGTGGGTGATCAGCTCCGCCGGCACCTGGTCGAGATCGGGGGCGTGCTCGATGATGCGGCACAGGCTTTCGGCGGCGGCGCCGGCGGAGGGAAAGCCGAAGGTCGCGGCGTCGCCCTTGATGTCATGAGCGGCGCGGAACAGCTCTTCGCGCGTTTCATGCGAGAAGCCGTGGCGCAGCACAGTGGCGTGCGCGGCCGACAGCCGGTCGGCCTCGATTGTCATCCACTGCTTGAATTCGCCGGAGAGATCCGCAAGCGCCTGCTCGGCGCGCGCAACGGGGTCGTCATGATCGATGTCCGGGGGGATGCGGCGCAAGACTCCGCGCAACGGATTGGGTTGCGTGATCACATGATGCGTGGCGAAGGTCTTGATCTCGACCGCGCCCGGTTTCTCTTGCGCCATGATGATCTCCTCGCCGCCTAGATCGCGGAACGTGCCTTATCGAGCAGCGACGGCTGTTGCATCACTTCCATCTCGCCGCCGATGCGGCGCTCGGGCCCGATATAGGTGTTGCTGGTGTTGCGGCGGCGGTCCGGGCCGAAATAGGTCTTGGTCTTGATGAAGGGGCGGGGGTTGGCAACGACATTGAGGATGCGCTGGTAAAGTCCCTTGGCCGAGATCGGCTTGGCCAGGAATTCGGTGACGCCGGCATCGCGCGCCACCGTGACGCGGCGCTTCTCCGAATGCGCGGTCAGCATGATGATCGGCGCGTAGGGATTGGCGTTGGATTCCGGCTGCCGGATCATCTGTGCGAGTTCGAGCCCGTCGAAAATCGGCATCGACCAGTCGGTGATGACGATGTCCGGGACGTAGTGGGTGTACATTTCCAGCGCGGTGGCGCCGTCTTCCGCCTCGTAGACTTCGCGCGCGCCGAACGAATGCAACAGCGTCCGCAGAATGCGGCGCATGTGCGGATTGTCATCGCAGATCAGAAACCGCAGCTTGTTGAAATCGATGCGATACATGTCCCGCCCGGCCCAAACGGCATTACCCGACGTTAACCATATCGCTGTGGCGGTTAAGGAAAGGTTGCGAGGAGGGGGGAGGATCAGTACCCGAACTGCTCGCGCAGGATGCGCTCTTCCAGGCTGTGGCCGGGATCGAACAGCATGCGTATCGAGATGGTCTTGTCGGTCAAGACCTCGACGCGGCTGACGTCGCGCACTTCGTCATGGTCGGCGACCGCCGCCACCGGGCGCTTTGTGCCTTCCAGCACCTCGATCACGACGAACGCCGAATTCGGCAACAGCGCGCCGCGCCAGCGCCGCGGGCGGAAGGCGCTGATCGGGGTCAGCGCGAGCAGGGCGGCGTTGATCGGGATGATCGGGCCCTGCACCGAGAGGTTATAGGCGGTCGAGCCGGCGGGGGTGGCGACCAGGATGCCGTCGGCGATCAGTTCAGGCATCCGCTCGTGCTCGTCGATCAGGATGCGCAGGCGCGCGGCCTGATAGGTCTGGCGGAACAGCGCGACCTCGTTGATGGCGTGATGCAGATGCACCGCGCCGTGAATGTCGGTGGCGCGCATCAGCAGGGGGCTGATCAAAGATTCCCGCGAGGCCGCCAGCCGTTCGCGCAGATTGTGGGTCGCGTACTCGTTCATCAGGAAGCCGACGGTGCCCCGATGCATGCCGTAGATCGGTTTCCCCGAACGCATGTTGGCGTGCAGCGTCTGCAGCATCAAGCCGTCGCCGCCGAGTGCGACCACGACGTCGGCGTCCGCCGCGTCGCAATTGCCGTAGAGCGCGGTCAGTTGCGCCAGCGCCGCCTGCGCCTCGGTGCCGCTGCTGGCAACGAAGGCGATCTTCTCGTATCGCTCGGGACTGGTCATGGCACGACAAGCTCGGCTCTGGTTGCGCGCCGTTCCGCGCCGCGCCCGTCTATACAGCTTGGCCGCGCTTGTCGAGATCAGAAGACCGGCATTTCGGGGTCACAAAACGGCTCGGGTGGCCGCTCGGCAGGGCCGCCCGACACAATTCCGCAATGATCGGGCCTCGTAGCCCGGGTGGAGCGCAGCGCAACCCGGGACTTCTGCATCCGCGTTTACCAGGGGTCCGCTTCGCTCCACCCGGGCTATGTGCCTCATTTCTCCTGCAGCGTGCGGATCGGCTCCCAGTCCCCGCCCGGCGGCTGCGCGGCCATCTGCTCGGCGCGCTCGCGAAACAATGCGGCCGGCTTATCGGTCGCGGCCGAGCGGCCGAAAGCCTCCGTGGCGAGGTGGAATTCGCCGGCGCGCCAATGCGCGAGTCCTTCGCCGTAAGTCTTGATCAGCGCCTGCTGCGCTTCCGACAGCGCATCCGCCCGCGCCACCAGCTCGTAGATCTTCAGCGCCTGATTCCGTCCTTTGACGCGGACTTCGTCGAGCTCGCGCCAGGCAAAGCCGCTGCCTGCGAGCGCCACCGTCGCGTCCGAGGCGATGATGGTGGTGCCGTAGAACTTGTTGGCGCCTTCGAGGCGCGAGGCGAGGTTCACCGCATCGCTCATCACGGAATAATTGAAGCGCCGCCGCGATCCGAAATTGCCGACCAGCGCCTCGCCGGAATTGATGCCGATGCGCTGCGCGAGCGGATGGTCGCGGAAGGCCGGCGAGGTGGCGTTGAGCTCTGCAAGTCGTGTGCAGCAGTCGAGCGCCGCGCGCGCCGCGTTCGCAGCATGGTCAGGATCGTCGGCGGGCGCGCCGAACACCGCGACGATGGAATCGCCGATATATTTGTCGACATAGCCACCATGGGCCTCGATGACATCGGTCATATCAGAAAGATATTCGTTCATCAGCGACATCAGCCGGTCCGGCGGCATGTTTTCCGCGATCGCGGAGAAGCCCGCGAGGTCGGAGAAGAACACGGTGACCTCGCGCGCTTCGCCGCCGAGCTCGGGCAATTTCTTCGACGACAGCATGCCGTTGATGACGTGTGGGGCGAGATAGAGCGCAAAGCTCTTCTGCAACAGCCGGCGGTCGCGATCGGTGACGGCGAAGCGAAGGCCGACCATCGCCGCGAGCGCAGCCGTGCCTGCCGCGAAAGGCTCGACCAGCGGAAGCGCCAGTGCGTGGGTGAAGGCGAACGTGGCGCCGACGAGCCCGAGCGCGCTCGCCGCTGCGCAGCAGAGGACGGCGGTGAATGGCCTGAATAGGCGCGCCGCCGTTGCGGCCAGCGCGGCAAACAAGAAGGCGATCAGGAACGTCGGCAGGAGGCCGGGCTCGCGCGCCGCGTTGCGGGTGATCAGGTTGTTGACGGCGGTGGCGTGGATATACACGCCCGCGATGGTGCTGCGCGCCACGCCCGGAACGGCCGGCGGACTGGCGTCGGGCGCGCAGCGCGGCAGAGGGCGCCTCCCGTCGCCTGCGGTGGCAAATCGTTTGGATGTCGCCTGGCGGTCCTCGATGTCGAGCACGGTGCCGATCAGGACGATCTTGCCGTCGAACCAACGCCGGAAATAATCCTTCCCGCCCTTGGCCGCGCAGGCGCGCAGGTCGGCGAAGGAAAAGGTCGGGATGTCGTCCGCGCCGCCGGCAAAGTTCAGCGTCATCGTGTTCGGCACCGGGCTCGGAATCCGGTAACCGGCGAGCGTCACGTTGCCACTGGCGTCGCTGTCGGCCGTCGCACCAAGCGCACGCGATGCCAGTTCGAGCGCCATGCCGGAAACCCTTGCGTCGCCGACGACAAAGGTCAACGGCACCCGCCGCACCGTGTCGTCGCTGTCGGTGTGGACATTGAGCGGACGGATGTTCTGCTGCTGGCGGACGGCAACGCGCTGTCCGGGGGAGGGGAGGATCGGCTGATCCCCGCGCAGGATCTCGCCGAGCACGACCTTGCCGGATGTGGAGGCGGAGGCGAGGGCGCGCAGGAAGTCGCGATCGAAGCCGCGCACCTTTTCGCCCAGCACGCCGTCGCCGAACGGAATTTGCGACAGCTCGATCGAGGTCGGGATCACCAGGTCGAAGCCGACGACCTTGGCACCGCCATCGATGATCGCGCCGAGCACGTGGCCGATCTCGCCGGTCCAGGTCAGCGTGGGCGATCCCTTGAACGGCGCCGCGCGATAGCTTTCCTCGTCGATCGCGACGACAACTGTGGGGGAAGCGGTGGGGTCGGGTGCGCTCTGGAATATCCTCCAGCGCAGCGCGGTCAGGATGTCGAGCGAGAGGCCGCGGATCGGCTCGAGTGCGGGCGAGATAGAAATGGCGGCGCAGACGAGCGCGATCGCGGCGATCGTGATCACCTCGTGCGCGGTGCGCCCGATGCTCAAGGTCGCTGATCCTGGCTGGCGCGGGAAGATTTTCTCTCGAACAGTGAGGCGTGTTCGACTTCACCTCGGTCCGCGTGCGGGGAGAGGTCGAAATTCAAGCCAACGGGTCGGCGCGAAGCGCCGCCCGATGACAGGCTCCGCTTGAATTTCGGGTGAGGGGGAATCTCGGCGAACACGTCTGTCACCGTGTCCGTGGAGAGAGCCCCTCACCCCAACCCTCACAGAGCGAGCTTCGCTCGTCTCGGCCCCGTAAGAACGGGGAGAGGGAGAAGCGCCAGCAGTGGCCCCAAGGCAGTTTCATCACGAGCTAATTCATCCGCAGCAGGCGGCCGACGATCGGCGTGGGGCCGGGCTTGGCTTGCGGGTCGACGCGGAAGACGATCTGCGACGACTTGAAGGTGGCGGCGTAGAGGCCGCCCGGGACCAATGCACCGTTCTCGCGGGCGAAATCGAAGAACCTGCCCTTGAGCTGGGTGCCGCCGAGATCAACCTGCTGACGCTCACCGGGGATGTCCAGGCGCTTCACGATCAGCGTGCCGCGTCCTCTTGCCTCCACGAATGGCGAAGCGCCGTAGAGGGTGAGCTGCGGTTGCGGCAACGAGGTCTTGTTCGCATCGACGCTGCGCAACACGGTGGCGGCGACCGCGCTGGTCGCCTGCGTCGTGGCGTGCGTCTGGTTGGAATCGCAATCGGTCTTTTCGGCCTTGAGGTCAGCGAGATGCACGACGCTCTCCTCGGTGCCGACGATCACCGTGCCGATCCCGGAGATCGCTTCGCGCCGGCAAGAGGTCATATAGCTCAGCACGATCGAACCACCGTCCCCGATCTTGATTACGGTCTTCGGGGCTACATAATCCATGAACTCGGCGCCGGTGACCTTGCCTTGCACGTCCTCGACGACGGCCACCGGTGACTCGGCCGCCGCCGGCGAAGCCAGCGCAAGCAGGCCGACACAAATGGCAATCGCTCGTTTCATTTCGGGAACCCCCCTCGAAGATAGAATTTCGTTAGTCGCGGTGGCGCCGTTTTGGTTCTGTGGATCGAATGGTTGGGTTGGCAACCTTGTGGATGTGACGGATATCACTCAATTGTCGCCGCGGACAACCTGATCGGCGCGTATTGTCGCAGGCCTGTCGCATTCATCGCGGTGCAAACCGGCTGGCGCGATTGTGATTTCCACACAATTCCTCCCGTTGTGTAGCTGCATCCCCGATGGACGCCGCAATTCGCGTCGTAGCCCGGGTGGAGCGCCGGCGTAACCCGGGGGCGCTCTCTATGTTGACGCAGATGTCCCGGGTTTCGCTTGGCTGCACCCGGGCTACGAAGGAACTGGGACATGGCAAGCTGGGTCGGAACACAGCGCAACGCGCGCACGCGCATGATGGTCGCGCTGCTCGCATTTTCAGTCGTGAGCGGCGCGTGGGCGCAGGACGCGGGCGATACCCCCAAACCGTCATCACAGTCAGATTCGCCGACGACGCAGGCACCGGCGGGTCGTAAAGGCGGCGCAGACCGCAGTGCGGCAGCCAATCCACCGTCGGCGTCCGAGCAGCACCGCTTGCCGCCTGACTCCACGACCAAGCAGACGCTGGCGCTGCCCAGACATAGCTTGGAGTTCACGGCCACCGCGGGCTCGATCCGCCTGTTCGACCAGAAGGGCGAGCCGCAGGCCGATATTGCCTATACCTCCTATCAGCTCGACGGCACCGATCGGACGAATCGCCCGGTCACCTTCCTGTTCAACGGCGGGCCGGGCGCATCGTCGGCCTGGCTGCAGCTCGGCAGCGCCGGACCGTGGCGGATTGCGCTGGGCGGCGAGGGAGCGGTGTCGTCGGCGTCGCCCGAACTGGTGCCGAATGCGGAAACCTGGCTCGACTTCACCGACCTCGTCTTCATCGATCCCGTCGGCACCGGCTATAGCCGTTTTGTCGCGACCGGCGACGACGTGCGCAAGCGCTTCTTCTCCGTCGACGGCGATGTCAATGCGATCGCGCTGGTGATCCGTCGCTGGCTCGAGAAGCACGAGCGGCTGCTGTCGCCGAAATATGTCGTGGGCGAAAGCTATGGCGGCATCCGCGGACCGAAGATCGTGCATAACCTGCAGACCGAGCAGGGCGTCGGCGTGAAGGGATTGATCCTGCTCTCGCCGCTGCTCGATTTCCGTGAATTCCAGGGCACGAGCCTGCTGCAATATGTCGCGAGCCTTCCGAGCATGGCCGCGGTCGCGCGGCAGAGGAAGGGCCCGGTGACGCGCAGCGACGTCGCCGATGTCGAACAATACGCGCGCGGCGATTTCCTGGTCGACCTTGTCAAGGGGCAGGCCGACAGCGAGGCCACGGCACGGCTCGCCAACAGGGTGGCGGCCCTGACCGATATCGATCCGGCGGTAAGCCGCCGCCTCGCGGGGCGTTTCGATATCTCCGAATTCCGCAGGGAATTCGATCGCCGCAACGGCAAAGTGACCGGCCGCTACGACGCGTCAGTCGAAGGCTTCGATCCCAATCCGGATTCGAGCGTATCCCGCTTCGGCGATCCGTCCGGCGATCCGCTGATTGCGCCGCTGACGAGCGCGGTTGTCGACCTCACCAGGGGCAGGCTGAACTGGCAGCCGGACGGATCCTATCATCTTCTCAACGGCAGCGTCGCCGGCTCCTGGGATTTCGGCCGCGGGACAAACCCTGCCGAGTCGGTCTCACAGCTCCGGCAGATTCTCGCGCTCGATCCGAAGCTGAAGCTCCTGGTCGGCCACGGCCTGTTCGATCTCGCGACTCCTTACTTCGGCTCGGCGATGGCGCTCGACCAACTGCCGGCCTTTGCGAGCCCGGACCGTGTCAAACTCGTCGTCTATCCCGGCGGCCACATGTTCTATTCCCGCGACACCTCACGCCAGGCATTCAGAGGCGAGGTCGAAGCGGTGATGAAGTAGGCGAGAGCGATTGACGTTCTCCGCCTGCGTATTCAAACAGCGCGCTCTCTAGGAGACCCTCATGGTGACGAGCGCGTCTTCGCGCGTTTCGAACCATGAGGCCTCGATCTCACCCGCGCCATGCCTCGAGACGCCGCTTGCGCGGCTCCTCGGGATGAGGGTCGTCGCATTCATCGCGCAAGGGACGTGACAATATTTTGCAGTCTACTTGAAGTTGCCGCCTCGCGTGATCGGGCAGCGCTTCTGTCGTATGACGCGCATCATTTTGCTGATGCAAAATTCACGTTTTTGAGAGTCGTGATTGAACCTGAGAACGTGCGGCACTGACCAATTCAGTGCTGGGGATTTCAGGGCCCAGTGACGACCAACGCCACCAAGCAATACTCATTGCGCTCGGTGGCGTTTATTTTTGGCGAAGCTGTTTCGCCGCAAGCCCCACCGTCGTCATTCCGGGACGCGCGTAGCGCGAGCCCGGAATCCAGTTCTCCACCTGCACCCGCGGCTCGATGGATTCCGGGCTCATCGCTGCGCGATGCCCCGGAATGACAGCGTGTGTTGAGGCGCGAGCTGCGATAAATCAACCCGTCGGGGCAAATCAGCAAGACCCTGTCCAGCCCCCACACGAAAAACATTCCGCTTTCGCCGTCGGGCAAATCAGTGATTTAACTCCGCGCGTCTCACGGCGGATGAGGGGCGGCTCGCGATCGTCACGAACGTTGCGGTGAGATGCGGTGGACGCGGGTGTCACGACTGACGAGCGTGATACTCACGGACGGCGAAGTCGTGTGGTCCTGGCGCCCCGACGCTGGCGCTAAGTTTTTTGTGCGAAGAAGTTCGTGCGAGAGATGACGGTGGCAAGAAAGCCCGGTCACCGGGGAGAGTACGAAGTAAGCCGTAAACCACCGCGCAGGGAAAGCCGGAATGCTTCGGTTGAACCTGTGGTCCTACCCCCGTGCTTTTTGTTGCACGGGACCCACGGGTGCAGCCGGCACCCGGCTTTCCCTGCGCCCTCTGTCTTCAAGGAGGGTGGGAACTAGTGCAAAGCTCGGGCAACTCATGCCGCGAGAATGCGAACTCACATCCCCACGCTGTTTGAAATTTGAATCACAACTCGCGGCGAGGCCGTAGGGTGGGCAAAGCGAAGCGTGCCCACCATCGCGAGCAGGGCGTTGGATGGTGGGCACGGCGCTGATGCGCCTTTGCCCACCCTACGGCTCCGCACCGCTTGCTCGCGCCACAACCACTCCTTGTGGTTATGGGTCCCTGCTTTCGCAGGGACGACATCGTAGGATGGGTAGAGCGCAGCGAAACCCATCATTCGTGCCGCCTGCTCCATCGCGATGGGTTTCGCTGCGCTCTACCCATCCTACGGGATCATTCGGTGGCGCGGCACTGAATGGTGGGCACGGCGCGTGCGCCGTTGCCCGTGACACGGCAACTATCGCCTCAATACACCAGCCCGGTGCCGGGCGGCTTCTCCAGCGCGGCGGCGAGCGAGCGGTATTCCTCGCTGCTCGTGCCGGCGAGCTGGGCGATGCGGTTGAGATGATACTGTGCCTGGTCGCGGTTGCCCTGTTCGACCTGCCACAGACCGTAATACTGCCAGGTCTTGACGTGGTTCGGATCGGCCTTCAGCGCGCGCTCGTACCAGACCTGCGACAGCTTGTAGTCGCCGAGCTTGCGATAGGAATAACCGATCAGGTTGGCGACAGCGGCGGTGTCGTCGCGGTGCAGCGCCTTCAATTGCTCGATCGCGTTGGCATAATCGTGGCGGTCGTAGATCGTGGCATAGGCGGTGTGATAGCCATTCTCGAAGGCGGCCTGTTCGACGTTCGGACGAATCTCCGACTTCTTCTTGCCCTTGGGCGGCGGCGGGGGCGGATCGTTATCCGGCGCGGCATAGACCGCGGTAACGACGGGCGCTGCCGCAAGCGTCAGCGACAACATGGCGAGCGTCAACAGCCTGATCGCGAATTTCTGCATGCCTCTCTCCTGATGGTCAGCCCGGCGATCCTATACCGCGGCCCGTTTCCTTGAACACCCAGTGCTCGGAAACATTCCCGCTTCGGCACGCCATTTTGAAACTCACGCCTCGCAGACGTGACGCGGTCAGGACTTAACGCGGTCGCGGACATGAACAGGATGTCATGGAGATGAACGAATTCCGTCCGCGCGTTTCAGCGTGGGTTCAGCGCCGCCGACTTAAGGTCGTCATCACTGATCGGCGAGCCCGGCCATCCGACCGGAAGTCTCAGCGATCCCTGGAAGAGGAGACAACCATGCTCAAGACCATTTCCGCGGCGCTGCTTGCAGTTTCCGTGATGGCGGCGCCCGCGTTTGCCGGCAACTATGGCAAGACGACCCAGGCGCCGGTGATCAAGTCCGAACTGACGAAGTCGAAGGCGCTGCATGCCAACGCCAAGATGGCGCGCCATCATCATAAGCACCAGCGCTACGTCCGCCATCATGGCCACCACAAGCACATCGGTGTGATCAAGACGCATGTCACGCCGAAGGTCGCGGTCAAGCCCATCGTGCGGCCCGCCAAGCGCGGCTGAATCCTGACTTCCACGACTGGTCCGTCCGCCGCGGCTTTGATCCACATTGCCCCACCGCGCCGGCGGATATCAGGCCCACCCACGGCCATTGCATCCCCAATGGCCGTGGGATGGTGCATTGAGGCGACGCCGAGATGCGAATTCCCTTTCGCCGCTGGCCGGTCTAAGAAACTGCCGGGACCGATGCAGTCGACTTTGGGGCGAAGGGAACTTGGCGAAGACAGCAAGACTTACGGCAATCCTGCTGTTGCCGATCGCGCTCGGGGCGTGCTCCGCATTCAGCAGCGACGACAACAGGTCGATCAGCTTCACCGATGACCGCGGCGTCGCCGACCAGCCGTATCCGAATAATTACCGCGCCGAGACCCTGGCGTTCATGCACACCTATCTCAACGACCCCACCGGCGTACGGGACGCGGCCATGGCTGAGCCGGTGCAGCGGACGGTCGGTGGGCGGCAGCGCTACGTCACCTGCCTGCGCTTCAGCGCCCGCGACTCGGACGGCGCCTATCGGCCGACGCGGGAGCGCGCGATCGTGTACGTCGATGGCCGGCTCGACCGCATGATGGAAAATGCTACCGAGCCTTGCGCCAGCGCGACCTACGCGCCATTTCCTGAGCTGGAGAAGATGTCGCGGTAGCGGCGGCTCGGTGGCCGCAGGGTTACCGGGATGGGATCACTTTTCGGCGAGGGGTGAACCTCTGCTTAGTCAGATCCGACATCCGTTCTGGTGGCCGGCTCCGGATTAACCGGAGGGAAAATTCTTCCATGCAATGGAACCAACGGGTGTTGCGGCGCTGTCACTGTGACGAACAAGTGATGCTCTGGCGGTGCCCCAAAGCAACCTAATTGAAGTCACGTTGTTTGGTTTGATGTCGCGTCGTGGAGTGAACGGGGAAGTACCATGAAGAAGTTTTTGCTTGGCGCAGTCGCCCTGGCCGCATTCGCCGGCCCCGCTTTCGCGGCTGACATGCCGGCACGGCCCTATACCAAGGCACCGCCGGCCTATACGGCGCCGGCGTTGGTTTACAATTGGACCGGTTTCTATATCGGCGGCCATATCGGCGGCGGCTTCACCGACGGCAACAATCTGCTCGGCAGCGACGCGCGCTTCCTGGGCGGCGTGCAGGGCGGTTTCGACTATCAATTCGCGCCGAACTGGGTGGTGGGCGTCGAGGCGCAATACAGCTGGCTGCCGGGCAACAGCAATAATGGCTTCGTGTTCCCCGCTGGAACGGTGGTGACGGGCAATACCGACCAGCTCGGCTCGGTGACCGGCCGGCTCGGCTACACTTGGGGTCCGGCGCTGCTCTACGCCAAGGGCGGTTACGCCTGGCGTGAGAATAGCAATATCGGCGTCGCCTTCGCCGGCGTGCCGCAGCCCTTCACGACCGACGGCAACCGCAAGGACGGCTACACGGTGGGCGCAGGCCTCGAATACATGTTCGCGCCGAACTGGTCGGCCAAGGCCGAGTACCAGTATTACAATTTCGGCCACACGACCTTCACCTCCGGTCCGGCCGAGATCGTCGGCTCCCGCTTCCGGGACGACGAGCATACGGTCAAGGTCGGCGTGAACTACCGCTTCGGCTGGGGCGGGCCGGTCGCTTCCAAATACTGACCGCGGGTTTCCGCGGGGGGCGAGGGCCGGCTTTCCGCCGGCCCTTTTGCTGCAGGGCTACCGGCGCCGCGGAAAATATTTTTTTGCGGTGCACGGAACTTTCACGCTCGATGGTTTATTATGCCGGCCGCCGGGCCAGGTGGACACACGAACATGCGTGCTTTTGCGTTAGCGTTGATTTTTTCTGCGGCGATATCGCCATGCCTTGCCCAGACCGTGCTGAAATCCGAACCGCTGATTCTCGCGCCCTACGAGGTCGCCTTTGTCCAGGATCCGGCCTGCGGGGTCGGCAAGGTGCTCAAGGTCACCGGCGCGATCAGGGGACTGCACCGGCGTAAGGCGTGCGTGACGCTGGCCTCGGAGCAGGCCTCACTGGTGAGCGCGACGCCGTAAGGCTTTTTCCTGCGGCGGCTCGGGCGGCGAGAGCTGCGGCTCGCTCCGCGCCTCGCGTTCGGCATCGGCCTTGTTCTTGGCGGGATCTTCGTTCGGCTCCGCCTGGCAGGGCCTGATCTCGTAATCATTGTCCAGGACCGGACGCGGGGCGGCCTTGTCCTCGTCCGTGGCGACATCGACGACCAGGCCGCTCTTCCGGGCGACCTTCCAGACATCCGCCTCGGTCGGATAGGCCTTGCTCAGCTTGGCATCGTTGGAAAACAGCGCGTACGGCATTCTTAGCTCGTGGCTCCGCAAAGGCAGTCAACGCCAACCCCGCCCCCGGGTTTCAGCACCGCCAACCGTCTTGTTTCACGCCCAGGTGAGGGCGTCCGTCACCCCGTCTTGAGTCCCTAATAAGTGGTGAATCCCCCAAAAAAGAATCCGCAAGACTCCGGTGCTAGAATCGCCGGATGCTCCAGGCCATGACAACGGTTCTGCACACATCCAGCGAACGCGTGCATGTCACGCTCACCGCGGCGCTGTTGGTCGCCTCTGTGGCCAATATGCTGCTGGTATGGGCCTGGCTCTGACCGCCAAGACCTGGCGGGACAGCCGGGGGGATTATTCTATTCGGCGGAGCGAGGCGGCTAGGTACCCTCGCTCAGGGTGGCGCGGACCTTGGCCATGGTGGCACGGCAGTATTCCTCGCGCTCCCGGGTAAACCGCTCCTGGTGGGCGCGGAAGCTTGCCACCCGGGCACGGATTTCGGCCTGGAAATCGGCGGGGAGGTCGAGACCCGCGATCTGAGGCGGCTTCGCCTGAGACAGCCTTGCCTCAGGGTGCATTGTCTGAGCAGGCATCGTCTGAGCCGGGTTGGGCGGGACGGCGATCGGGAGCGGTGGAGGTTCGGCGAGCACGGCTTCAACGTTAACCACGGCGGTGGTTATGGTCGCGCGGACGGTCGTCTCGGTGGCCGGCGACAACAACTCGGCGTCGGGCTTCTTGCCGGTCACCGATTGCACGAACGCCATTGTCTGAGCGATCAGGAGATCGCGTTCCTTCATCCATTTCATGGCACACCTCGGCCTTACTCGACTGCAGCAAAGGTTGCCTTCGGAATCAAGCATCCCAAGTTATGGCAGTCCCAATTTCCACCGAGGTGACAAAAGAGTAACACCGCGTCAATCGGAAGAGATCGTTTACCATAACAGGGTGATGGCAAGTCCTCACGGGCGCGATGGAGACGGCAGCAATTCCTTGCCGATCGCTCTGATGAGAAACTTCGAGCCGGCGTCGGAGAGGTGCACGATATCGGTTATCAGCACCTGGTTGGCATCGGT
Source organism: Bradyrhizobium sp. LeoB3 (assembly GCF_055456055.1). Lineage (NCBI taxonomy): Bacteria > Pseudomonadati > Pseudomonadota > Alphaproteobacteria > Hyphomicrobiales > Nitrobacteraceae > Bradyrhizobium > Bradyrhizobium sp. LeoB3. Next base: position 4,588 of record NZ_JBVBEF010000005.1, on the reverse strand, counting down.
CCCGATCCCCGTCAGACAGCCCGCAGCATTGCATAGCGTATGCCAGGCAGAGATGTACTCGATGCCTTCGGCTTTGCTGAAAGCCTCCATCCGCTGATCGTTGTCCAAGCCTGATACGCCCGCCGCGATCCGCTCCGGAATCTCGTGCCAAATCCGGTAGTGATTGACGAGCGTATGGGGAAGCGTTCGCTTCCAGACCGGCAGTGGACCCAGGATGACGATGCGCCGGACCTTGCTGGCGCGCAGCCGCGCGATCGTTTCGTGCAGCTTGCCGAGATCGTTGTTCGTGCCCCACATCGCATGGAGCAGCACGACGTCCGGATGCGCGGACTGAAGTAGGCCGAAGGCGGTGCGATGGACTTCGTCGCAGCGTGCGTTCGCGCCCGAATCCAGGATCGGCGCGCAGCCCGGCGCGCTGAACCTCGCCAGGCGGAACGATCCGCTCGCAGCCTCTGCTTCCTTCAAGCCCGGATAGAGCGCTGCCGCCGTCGAATCGCCCCACAAAAATACGAGCGGCTGCGTTCCCTGCTCGATGCAGTCTGCGTTGAATTCAGCGCCCGGCGTTTCCAGGAAACACCTGTCGCTAAATCCCGCATTGTCCTTCGCCTGGGTCCGCGCGATCGCCTGCACCTCCACAGGAAAACGAAAATCGAATCCGGCCGCGGCGATGGTCACGATACCGGCAAGGCCGACGAGCGCGAGACCGAGCGCTAGTCTCTTGACTGCCCGGTCGTAGTGGCGAAGCGGAATTTCGACAAAGCGGAATGTCAGCCAGGAAAGAATCACGGAGACGGCGACCGCCGCCCAAATCTCCATCACGTTCGGCACGCCGTTGCGCAGAATGCCGAGATAGGACAGGACCGGCCAGTGCCAGAGATAGAGCGGATAGCTGATCAGGCCGATCCATACCATTGGCCGGTTCGACAGCAGCATCTTGTTCACCGCCGAATTTGGCGTGGCGATCAGGAGTACCGCGCCGAGCACCGGCAGCAGGGCGTAGAGGCCTGGGAATGCGCTGGCGCGATCCAACAGCAGCGCCGGGCCAAGGATCGCGGCAAGGCCCAACAGAGCAAGATACTCGCCGATCCGCTTGTCCCAGCTAACGCTCTTCCGTACGAGCACCAGGTGGGCAAGAAGTCCGCCCGCGAGCAACTCCCAGGCGCGTGTGAGCGGTGAGTAGAACGCGACGGTCTCGTAGCCGAAGAAGATGCTCAGGCTGAACGCAAACGACACCAGCGCGATGACCGCGATCCATCGGCCGCGGATTGCGGTTGCGGAGAGAAGAAGGATCAGCGGCGGCCAGAAGATATAGAACTGCTCTTCGACGCCCAACGACCACAGATGCAGCAGCGGATTGTCCGCGGCGGCAGGCGCGAAATACCCGGTCTGCCTGAGCTGGAACAGATTGGCCGCAAAGGCAACGCCGGCAGCAATGTTCTCGCCAAGCAGGGTGAATTGATCGGGCAGCAGCGCGAACCATCCGACCAGATAGGTCGCGGTGAGCACGACGACGAGGGCTGGAAAAATGCGGCGAACGCGCCGCGCATAGAAATCGCCGAACGAGAAGGTGCCGGCATCGACCCTCGTCAGGATGATCCGCGTGATCAGGAAGCCGGAGATGACGAAGAAGACGTCAACGCCGATGAAGCCGCCCGGCACCAGCCAAGGCTGGGCATGATAACCGACGACCAGCAGAATGGAGATTGCCCTCAGCCCGTCGATATCGGGCCGATAAGCCGTTTCGTGATGCGCCATTGTGCGGATGATGTACCCGGTCCACGGCGACGCCGCCAGAGCGGGCAGGGGCCCGCTTCATCACGTATCAAATGTTTGTGGCCCGCCTAGCTCGCGGGAAGTGGTGTTGCGGTCGTCTCGGCCAGCCGTTCGGCGGCCTTTGCTTCGATCAGGTCGGCGTAGCGGTCATATTCATCGGCCATTTCGAGCAGTTTTTCGCGAACGTCTGCATCGATGACCTGATAGGCCAGCCGCTTCGCTTGCTCGGATTGAAACCGGTAGTGCTGCGTGTCGGACATGTGGGTACCTCGAACGTATGTCCGGCACCAACCGCAAAGGTTCATCAGGCAGCGGCAGGCTTCTTGTCCTGTCGAATCTCGACGTCGAACCAGCCCATCTCCTTGAGTTCGTGCGCCTTCTTCAGCGCGGCATCCTCGCTCTCGCGTCTTAGGACGATCTGCCCGGTGCCGTCGCGGGCGTAGATGAAATAGGTCATTCTTAAAATCCTGTTCGGCTGAAATACGCGCTCCGACAACGGAAATAATTGAAACAATCTTGGCGCAAAACACGGCGCTTTGATGAAGCGGATGGTGCCGGCTGAGGGGATTGAACCCCCGACCTTCAGTTTACAAAACTGCTGCTCTACCGCTGAGCTAAGCCGGCGATTTCGGCCGCTCGCATATCAGACTTGGGAGCGGAGGGCCAGAACCTGAGGGCAGCCAGGCGAGACGCATGCAGGAAAAAGGCGGCCGGGTGGCCACCTTTTCCCCAACTGGTCGATTGGGTTACTGGCAGGGGTGGCGGCGGCCATCCTCGCCGCGGAACCAGGTGCCGGGCGTGCAGACGAGGCCGTTACGCTCGGCGTAGCTCTGGGTGTAGTAGCCGCCCCGGTAGCCGTTATCGAAACCGGCAAATGGCGCAGTGGCGACAGCGGCCGCCGTGCCGACGGCGCCTCCGACAACCCCGGCGGCGACGTTGCCCGGCCAGAAGCCGCTGCGATCGTCCCAGCGGGCGTAGCTGTTGTTCCAGCCATTGTTGTACTGATAGGCGGCGGCGCGACGCTGCTGGTAGCTGCCGGTATAGGGATTTCCCGGTCCTTGGTTCTGGCAATTGGCGTTCGGATAGAACTGAGCGCAATAGCCGGGATTGTAGATCACCTGTTGCGCCCCGGCGGGAGCGGCCAGGGCGGAAGCGAGCAGCGCGGCGGTGCCGACGATAGCGAGTGGTCTCATGGTGAGCTCTCCTTGAAGTCGCAACCGACACCAAGCGGCCGCGCGGCGGGCCTGTTCCAACGATCCTGTTCACACGATTTCAAACCGAAGTGATCGCAGCAAGCGCATCAAGAGAGTGGTACTCGCGGACGTTGATACGCCGCCGATTGTGGAAGGAGTGGCCTGACAAGGGTCGCCACTTCGTGTCAAATAGGGGCATCAAGCGGACGGGGCGGAATGTTTGGAATCCTGGGACTTGGTTTTCTGTTGGGCATGCAGCACGCGCTCGAGCCCGACCATATCGCCGCCGTCTCCAGCATAGCCGCGCGCCGGACCCATGTCGGCGACATCGTCAGGCACGGGCTGACCTGGGGACTCGGTCACACGCTGACACTGTTCTGCTTCGCGGGCGCCGCCATCCTGCTCGGACACGCGATCCCGGAGACGGTGGCCCAGCCGATCGAAGGAGCCGTCGGCATCATGCTGGTCGGGCTTGGCGTCCACGTGCTGTGGCGTCTGTGGCGCGACCGCGTCCATTTCCACCGCCATGGCCACGGCGACGGTACGGTGCATTTCCACGCCCACAGCCATGCCGGCGAGACGACGCCCCATCGTGCCGCGACGCATGTCCACGCGCACGGCTTTCGCTGGCGCACGCTGCTGGTCGGCCTGATGCACGGCATGGCCGGCTCTGCGGCGCTGCTGGTGCTTGCGGTGTCGCAGGCCGCAAGCCCGATCGTCGGACTGGGCTATGTCGCGCTGTTCGGGATTGGCTCGATGATCGGCATGGGCGCGCTGTCCACGGTGATTGCAGTGCCGATCGCGGCCTCCGCGCGCTGGCTCACCTGGGCCAATCGCGGCCTGCAAGGCGCGGTCGGGCTCGTGACCATCGCGATCGGTATCAACACCATCGTCGAAACACTGCTGGTGTAAGCGCCCGCGCATACGGCGTTAACAAATGCTGATCACGATCGCCCGCAATTGAGCGAGCCGGCATGCTCACGCGTTAGGCTTACCGGCAGTTTGGCCTGTCGCTTTAACCTTTGGCTGCGCGCATTCGATTAGGTTGCTGAACGAGACAGGAAGGCAACCAATGCGCGTTGGCATTACAGCGGGGATTCTTTTGGCGATGACGTCAACGGCCTTTGCCGGTGGCGGCTCCGGCGGCGGCTTCGATATCGTCGTTCCCTATCGCCGGGGCGTGCCGATCATCATCAACGGCATCGACGCTTCCTATGCCGTGATCGAAGGCGAATGGGGTCTCGGCAAGAACGTCCACGTGCAGCCAACCATCTATGGCGGCCGCTACATCGATCCCGAGCCCAATGTCGGCCATTATTATCCGAGCCTCGGCCACATGCCGGGCTATGGGCGACTGGAGATCGAGCCGCCGTCGAACCGGCGCCTGCCGAAGCCGGCCGAAAGCTATCACCAATCCTGGTCCGCGCAGTCGATGCCGCTGCCGGCGCAGTCCAATCCGCCGGTCGATGCGCCGCCCATCATCTATGCGCCGCAGTATGACCAGTCCCCAGGCGACCATCGCCGCCGGCCGCCGAGAATTCCGCGCTAGGTCGTGTGGACAGTTACCGCAACCAAAGCAGAGTTGCGGCAATAGTGACGACGGCAAAGTAATTTTTGGCGGT
>NZ_JBVBEF010000004.1:0-193137 GCF_055456055.1 Bradyrhizobium sp. LeoB3 | reverse complement strand
TGCCAGCATTCACCTCTGAAGAATGCGCGAACTATCTCGAAAATTCAGGTTATCGAACCTAATGCCATCACGCTTTAGCGGGGAGAGGTCGAAATTCAAGCGCAGCCCGAATTTCGGGTGAGGGGGGCCTCCGCGAATCCATTCGCCAACCGCGTTCGCGGAGAGAGCCCCTCACCCCGACCCTCTCCCCGTAAGAACGGGGAGAGGGGGAAGTGCGTCGCGCATGCGCGGCGCGTCTGGCGGAGCGATGCCGAGCATGGTGCGGCGGTCGGCGACGGCGTGGTGAAGCTGGTCGAGCGCGAGCCCGATCGCGGAAAGGTCGCCTTCCTCGATGGCGCCGTCGTCGTAGCAGTCGAGCGCCTCGCGCAGCACGCCATCGGCCTCGCTCTGCATCTTCTCGAGCGCGTCCGGCGTCTCTGCCTGCCGTGCCTTGGTGATCAATGCCAGCAGGCTGTCTCGATGATCGAGATAGCGGTCGCGCTCGTTGCGGCGCCAGGCATGCCGCAGCCAGGCGCCGACCGATCCGAGGCCCGACAGGCCCAGGATCGCGAACCAGATGTAGTCGCTGTATTTGTCCAGGAAGGTGCGCTCGGTGCCGTCGATATAGGCGGCTGCACCCGGATGTGCCGGCAGTGCTGCGTCCTTGTCGGTGTCGGGCTTCTCGATGTTCGCGGCCGCCGGCACGTCGCGCGCGAGCTGCTGGCGCACGTTGAAGAGCTGGCGCACGAAAGCGCCGATCGAGGTGTCCGAGAACGAGTGCAGCGCGATGATGAGATGATCGACGCTGACGGTCTCGACCTTGTCGTCGGGCCAGGCCGGCGAGGATGAAAAGATGCTGCCCGCGATCTCCGCCGATTCATAGAGCGGATGCTTCGCGGCGATTGCCTCGGAAACGTCGATCGGCAGGAATTTCGGCGCGCCCCGTGCGGCGGCCGTCGCGGCGATCGCGCCCGCGGTGATCTTGCTGTCGAGCGGGCCGACCGCCATGTAGGCATCGAGCGTCATATCGCGCGCCATTTCGGCGGTCTGGTTGACGGCGAATTGCGTCACCGCGACCTTGTCGGGATTGACGCCGGACTCCTTCAGGATCACGCGCAGCAGCGTGACATTGGCGTCCGTCTGTCCGATCACGCCGAGGCGATGGCCGTCGAGATCGTCGAGGCTCTTGATCTTTGGCGTCGGCGGTCGCCTCGATCCCTTCGCGCGCAGGCCGGAAGGCGCCCACAGCACCACGACATTCTTGCGCAGGATCGCGACTGCATCGGCGTTGGCGGGCAGGTTGAGGTCGGCGCGCGCCACCGCCATGTCCACCTTCGATCTGGTCAACGCCGCAATGCTTTCTGCGGCGTTCTCGGTCACGACCGTCGACAGGCGCACCGGGCTCTGATCGCGGGCGAAGGTCTGCGCCAGCGCCTGGATCAGCTTCTGGTCGTCGCTGCCGGGAGGGGCGACCGCGATCGTCAGCGTCGCGGGCCGCAGAAAATAATACAGCGTGCTGGCGGCAACGCCGAACAGGAAGAGGCCGGCCGCGAGGATCAGCAGCGAATAGTTTTTTCGCTTCCGCCGCGGGCGCTTTGGAGCCAGATCTTCGCTTGTCTCTGACATCGTTCTGTCATGTTGGCCGAAAAAGCGTGAGCTGCCCGAAAAACCTTCCTTACATATCGATGACGTCATACGCCTGAAATATCAATGTCAGAACTTCTGCCCCGAAGAATCATTAACACTTCGGGTTTTCGAGATGCGGATATTAGTTGCAACCGACGCTTGGCATCCGCAGGTCAATGGCGTGGTGCGCACGCTGACGTCGCTGCAGCGTAGCGCGGCAGGCCTCGGCGCCGAGATCACTTTCCTGACACCGGAAGGGTTTCCGTCCCTGGGCGTGCCGACCTATCCGGGGCTGCGCATGGCGCTGCCGAACCGGCGCGAAATAGCGCGGCGGATCGAGGCGGCGGAACCCGAGGCAATCCATATCGCGACCGAAGGCCCGATCGGCTGGGCGGTGCGTGGCTATTGCCTGCGCCACAAGCTTGCTTTCACGACCTCCTACACGACGCGCTTTCCGGAATATGTGTCGGTCCGTACGGGGCTTCCGGCCAGCGTCGGCTACTGGATACTGCGCCGCTTCCATGCCGCTGGTGCCATGACGATGGTGGCGACAGTCTCGCTCCGCCAGGAACTGGCCGAACGCGGTTTTCGCAAGCTGGGCTTCTGGACGCGCGGCGTCGATACCGAATTGTTCAATCCCGATCATCCGGCCGAGCTCGATCTGCCGCGGCCGATCTTCATGGCCATGGGCCGCGTGGCGGTGGAGAAGAATCTCGAAGCGTTCCTGTCGCTGGATCTGCCGGGCACCAAGGTCGTGGTCGGCGACGGCCCGCAGAGAGCGGAACTCGCGCGCAAATATCCGAACGTCGTCTTCCTCGGCGAGAAGACCGGGCAGGACCTCACCTCGCATCTCGCCGCGGCTGACGTGTTCGTGTTCCCGAGTCTCACCGACACCTTCGGCGTGGTTCAGCTCGAAGCGCTGGCTTGCGGCACGCCGGTGGCGGCGTTTCCGGTCACCGGCCCGAAGGACGTGATCTCGGATCATCCGATCGGCGCGATCGATGACGATCTGCGCAGCGCGTGCCTGCGCGCGCTCACGATGTCGCGAGAGGCGTGCCGGAACTTCGCGCTGCAACGTTCCTGGGAGAACAGCGCGCGGCAATTCATCGGCAATCTCTCGGCGTTGCAGCCGAGCAGGGTGTTGCGTTCGACCCGGCGCGTCGCCGGCCGGAGTGCGGTGCAAGGTTAATTCAAGCATGATCCGGAAAAGCGGGAACCGGTTTTCCGAAGAGATCATGCTTAAACAAGAGGAGGGAGCGGGACGACGTTTCGCAGAAGAGTCACCCCCGCTCTCGAACTAGAAGGCGTATCTTCGATGGCAGACAACATCATCAAACTCGACGGAAGCAGCCAGTTGGATTTTGATCGCGAGACGGTCGAGCAGGCTTATGACCGCTGGGCTCCGGTCTACGATCTCGTGTTCGGCGGCGTGTTCAAGAAGGGCCGGGCCGCGGCGATCCAGGCGACCAACAAGATCGGCGGCCGTGTGCTCGAGGTCGGTGTCGGCACCGGCATCTCGCTGCCGCTTTACGCGCCGCATGTCCGCATCTTCGGCACCGACATTTCGGAAGCGATGCTGGACAAGGCGAAGAAGCGGGTTGCCGAACTCGGCCTGAAGAATATCGAGGGGCTCGCGGTGATGGACGCCGAGAAGCTCGAATTTCCCGACAACTCGTTCGACGTGGTGATGGCGCAATATGTCGTCACTGCCGTGCCGAATCCGGAAGCCGCGCTCGACGAATTCGCGCGCGTGCTGCGCCCGGGCGGTGAGCTCATCATCCTGACCCGCGTCAGCGCCGATGCCGGCGTGCGCCGCTTCATCGAGCAGAAACTGCAGCCGGTCGTGCGTCCGCTCGGCTTCCGCACCGCCGAGTTCGCCTGGTCGCGCTACACCAAGTGGCTTGCCGGCGCCAAGGGCGTGGAGCTGGCGGAGCGCCGCCTGATCCCGCCGCTCGGCCATTTCTCGCTGGTCCGCTTCCGCAAGGCTGAAGTGGCTAAGGCCGCTTAGGCCTGCCTGACCCTCATGGTGAGGAGGCGCCCTTTGGGCGCCGTCTCCCGACGAAGCTTCGCTTCGCCTGGAGAACCATGAGGCCCCGCTGGTGGCCTCATCCTTCGAGACGCGCGTTCCGCGCTCCTCAGGATGAGGGGGAGACAGTCTCCCATTGCGTCACCGCGTTGCTGCGTCGTGTCATATGTCATTATGATGATGTCACACGGCGTACATCGAATCTCTGTAAGCACGTCCCGAAATCCTCTTGGGGGAAAGAATGATCAAGAATTTTCTGCAGGAACTGCGTACCCAGCGCTGGGACGACCACCGCTATTATCATCACAGCCGGATCAATCAGAGCCTGCACTTCGTCAGCGCCCTGAGCTTCCTGTTTGCCTATGTGATGCTGTTCTTCGATCCGGCGATCTCGGCGCTGGTCGGCTGGCTGGTCTCGATGACCTCGCGCCAGGCCGGTCATTTCTTCTTCGAGCCGCGGGGCTACGACCACATCAACCAGGCGACCCATGAGCACAAGGAAGAGATCAAGGTCGGCTATAACCTGCAGCGCAAGGTCGTGCTGATGGCGATCTGGGCTCTGTCGCCGCTGGTGCTGTTCGCCGATCCGACCCTGTTCGGCCTGTTCGCGCCCTGGGAAACGGTGTTCGACTTCACCCGTCAGGTCGCCAAGATCTGGCTCGCGGTCGGCATCGGCGGTCTCCTCTTCCGCACCGTGCACCTGTTCTTCATCCGCGACATCGAGACCGGCCTGGTCTGGATGACCAAGATCATCACCGACCCCTTCCACGACCTGATGCTCTATCACAAGGCGCCGCTGGCGCTCCTGAAGGGCGAGCTGATCGATCCCGGCCTGCACCTCGCTGGCGAGCTGGAAGAGAAGCACGCCTGAGTGCCTACTGCCGATAACAAATTGACTTCGCTGTGTTCACTCGCGTCATGCCCGGGCCAGTTCCGGGCATGCTCGTCTCAGGCCCTGTCACTGGCACCGTCGTTCCGGGGCGCGCGCAGCGCGAACCCGGAATCCATCTGGCAGCAGGCGCGGATGGCGCAATGGATTCCGGGCTCGATGCTTTCGCATCGCCCCGGAATGACAAGCGAAGGGGGAGAGAAAGGCGCCTAGCGCCCGAACTTCCCGGCGACCATCTCGCGCAGGATCTGCCGCTTGATGTCCTTGTTGGTGACGCCGGGCTTCTGCCACCACCAGCCGTCGCGCTTCATCTTCTCGCCGGCGGCGACGAAGCGGTCGGCGATTTCGGTGAAATCGGCGTCGCTGGTGTTCAGGCCGAAGATCAGGCGCCCGGTGCCGACCCAGCTCAGCGCCAGCCCTTCGGCCCGCAGGTAGTACTGCAGCATCCAATTGTAGCGGGACGGCTCGGTGTAATGGACCATCCAGATCGACGAGAGATTGGAGACGCGGACCGGGAGCTCCGCTGCGGTCAGCCGGTCGTTGAGCTGCTTGGCGCGGCCGTTCCAGGTCTCGTCCAGCCCGTTATAGACCGAACGGAAATTCGGGCTGGCGAGTCGGCTCAGGAATTCATCCATCGCCGTCATCACGTAGGGGTGCGAATTGAAGGTGCCTCGGGCGAAGCAGACGTCGGCGGGCCTGTCGTCGCGGAAGCGCCGCATCAGATCCTTGCGGCCGCAGACCACGCCGACCGGCAGGCCGCCGGCGAGGCTCTTGCCATAGGTCACCATGTCGGCGCGGACGCCGAAATATTCCTGAGCGCCGCCGGCGGCGATACGGAAGCCGACAAATACTTCGTCGAAGATCAAGACGATGCCGCGCTCGGTGCAGACCTCGCGCAGCTTCTTCAGCCATTCGGTATAGGCGGCGCGGTCGTACCTGCCGCTGCGGGAACTGTCGACCAGGGCGGAATCGCCGGGCGCGTTGGAATTCGGATGCAGCGCCTGCAGCGGATTGACCAGGACGCAGGCGATGTCGCGCCGCGTGCGGAGCACATGCAGGGCCTTTTCCGACATGTCGGCGAGCGTATAGGTCTCGTGCGGCGAGACCGGGTTGCCGACGCCGGGCTGCACGTCGCCCCACCAGCCGTGATAGGCGCCGGCGAAGCGGACAAGATGCGTGCGGCGGGTGTGGTAGCGCGCCAACCGCACCGCCTGCATCACGGCTTCCGTTCCGGACATGTGGAACGAGACTTCGTCGAGGCCCGAGATCGCGCAGAGCCGTTTGACGTTGTCGAGGATAGCGGGGTGGTAGGGGCCGAGCACCGGCCCGAGCGCGTGGGCGCGCTTCTCACCCTCGGTGATGCACTCCTTGTAGAAGTCATTGCCGAAGATGTTGACGCCGTAGGAGCCGGTGAGATCGTAGAACACGTTGCCGTCGACATCGGTAACGGTGACGCCCGAGGACGATTGCATGAAGGAACTGGTGCTCAGATGCTCGCGCACCAGCCGGCTGAACTGGAACGGCACGCGGTAGCTCTCGGTGAACTGCAGGTCGGAGATGTGCTGCGCGGCCTCCGCCGTCATCTGCCGGCCCTTGGCATAGCGCTGGGCGTAGAGGCCGGCGAGGCGGAAGAAGCCGTCCTGCCGCTGCATCGCGATCTCGCGCGGCGCGCCATCGACCGCGAAGAATTTGTCGATGTCGAATTCGTAATGAGGCACCAGCCGCGCGACCATCTTGGACATCTTGGAATGTCCGGTCAGCGAGCGATGCTTGGCACGCGACAGCGCCAGGCGGGCCTGAATTTTGGGGAAAGCTGCAGCGGCGCCGGCAATCGCGGCGGCGGACAGCGAGAGAATCGGAAGGGATGTTTCCATGCCAGAAGCGCTAACGTCGGCAGCTAACAGATTCATGACAGTCAGAGGTCTGATTTCGTCGATAACCCAGCAGGAGGACCTGAATTTCCTGCTGACCAACCGCATCCCCCGGGCGGCCGTGACCCGTTTCATGGGCTGGTTCTCCAAGATCGAGAACCCGGTGGTGCGTGACCTCTCGATCGCCTGCTGGCGGCTGTTCTCCGACCTCGACCTGTCGGAGGCCAAGAAGACCGAATTCAAGAGCTTGCACGACTGTTTCACGCGGGAGTTGCGGCCCGGGCTGCGGCCGTTCGATCCCGACCCCGCGGTCATCGCGAGCCCGTCGGACGCCATCATCGGCGCCCATGGCCGGATCGAGGACTCCAAACTATTTCAGATCAAGGGCGCGCCCTATGCGCTTCTCGACCTGCTCGGCGATCCCGCTCTGGTCGAGCAGCACCGCAACGGCCGCTTCATCACCTTGCGGCTGACCTCGAGCATGTATCACCGGTTCCATGCGCCCGCGGACTGCCGGATCGAGAAGGTCACCTTCATCCATGGCGACGTCTGGAACGTCAATCCGATCGCGCTGAAGCGGGTCGAGCGTCTGTTCTGCAAGAACGAGCGCGCGGTGCTTGAAGCCCACCTCTCCAACGGCGAGCCGCTGACCTTGGTGCCGGTCGCCGCGATCCTGGTCGCGAGCATCCGCCTGCATTTCCTGGATCGCACGCTGAATGCGCAGACCAAGGGCCCGGTCACGTTCCCGTGCGACGCCAGTGCGCACAAGGGCGACGAGCTCGGCTGGTTCGAGCACGGCTCCACCATCATCGTGCTCGCCCCCGATCATTTCGAATTTTGCGATAACGTTACCGACGGCGCCCGCATCCGCGCCGGCGAGCCGCTGCTCAGAAAACCTTCGGCGTAGAGCGCGCTATCTCCCCTCATGGTGAGGAGCGCGTAGCGCGTCTCGAACCATGAGGCCGGTCAATCTCCTCGCGATCCAATCTCGATTTTGCCGCTGGAAGCTCCTATATGCTGCCGACGCGATTCGGCATTCGGGCAATTCGGGAGCAAGGATGGCACGGGCGCCTGTTCTGGCGGCGGGAGGCATTGTGCTGCGGCGGCAAGCGACGCCGCTGATCGCGGTCGTGCGCCTGCGCAAGCGGAACGAATGGGTGCTGCCCAAAGGCAAGCTCGACGACGGCGAGACGCCGCGCGCGGCCGCCGAGCGCGAGGTGCTGGAAGAGACCGGGCATGAGGTGTCCGTGCACGAATTCCTGGGCACGCTGGTCTACGATTCCGGCGGCCGCTACAAGGTCGTGCATTACTGGCGCATGGAAGCGGGCGACGAGCAGGCTTGCGAATTGATGTATGACATCAAGGCGGTCGACTGGCTGCCGCTTGACGAAGCTCTCGAGCGGCTGTCGCGCGATCATGAGCGTGCGTTCCTCGAGAATGTCGGTCCGATCGCGCTGCAGGCCGCGGCCCTCAGCGAAGCCACGCGACGCAAGGCGGCCAAGCCGGCAACGCGGCGGCCCCGTCGCACAGTCACGCCGCCTTCGGTCAGCGAACCGACAACTGTGCCCGAGCCCGCGCAGCTCGATGCGCCCATCGCGCAGGAGGAGCCGCTCTCTGCCACCGAGGCGGTGGAGCCCGCGATGTCGGCTCCAGCGCCCGAGGCCGAGCTCGAGCCGTCGTTTGCGCCTGACATCGAGCCTGTTGTCATCGATGCCCACCGTCCGCGCAGGAATTTCATCGAGCGCGTCAGGGACTGGCTCCGCCGCGCAGCCTGAGCGCGCCAAAACTCTCTCCACACGAACCGCGCCGCAGCCCGGGTGGACCGTCAGCGTAACCCGGGACCGCTCGTAAACGTTGCCGCAGATGTCCCAGGTTACGCGTTCGCTGCACCCGGGCTGAGTTCCGAGCGGAATTTCAATCGCCGCGCCGTTCTTTCCTGCCGTCTCTCAATGGAAATTGCCGTCGTGGTTGCACCGTGGGGCGGTTCAGCAATCCGGGGCGTTGCACGCCGGGTGCTCCCTGCCTGAGTCCGCCGCGTTGCGGTTGTCCTTGGCGGATCGATGGCGGTTGACCAACGCGCTGCGGCGCGCGTGGCTGTCCGCCCTGCTGCGGAGCTCCTTGCTGTCCGCTACGCGGCAAGGCGGCGCCGCCGGGCTGACCGGGCAGTACGTGCTGGTCGCCGCGCGACGGCCGCGCCTGCTGCGGCGAGCCCGGTCGCTGCTGCAAGCCCTGCCGGCCGGGCCCGCCGGGTTGCTGCCGGCCCGGCAACATGTTCTGCCGCTGCGGACCCGGCCGGAACGGCTGGCCGCGGTTCGGATAGGGCACGCCGGGATTGGCGCGGCGGAACGCGCGCTGCTCGTTGACGAGCTGCCGCCCGAAATTCTGCGTGGTGTAGAGCTGGCGGACGAAGCCGCGGTCGCGCTGGATCTGCAGCGCCGACATCGTCAGCGGCACCGCGGCGAAACGCGCACCACCAACTCCGTCGGGCCGGATCGTGAAACCGCTGGCGCCGCGCGTCAGCGTGCCGAGTTGTGCACCGCCGCGGTCATTGATCTCGATCCGGCCAACGCGGCCGTCGGCGTCCGGATAGAGTTTGATGGCAACGTTGTTGGACGTCGCGGTCGCGCCCTCGGGCACCTCGACCAGGCCGGTGGTGCCGCGAATGCCGAGCGTCGCGGTCGGCGTCGATATCCGCATGTCGCCGGTCTTGGCGACGCCAGCGGCAACGAAGGCGAGCGTGCCCTTGGCGACGTCGAACATCCCGGCATTCTGCTTGCCGCCTTCGTCATAGACATAGCGGTCGATCGTGATCCTGGCGCTCGCCGACAGCTTGAACGTCGTGGCATCGTTGAAGGTGATGCCGAGCGTCGACTTCGCCCGTGTCTCCACGACGTCGCCGGCAAAGATGTCGTCCCTGATCTGCAGCGCCGTCGTCGCGTTGTTGCGCGTGACACTGGCGCTGCCGGCGAGATCGGCGACATTGCCGATCGGCTCGGCGGGTCGCTGCGCATCTGTCGCCGGTGCTGCGGGAGTCGGAATGGCCTGTGCGGCGGGAGTCTGTGAGGGAGGAGTCGGCAAAGACTGCGCCTGCGCGAACTGCATCGAGTCGGCTGTGGTCGGCGAACTGGGCGCGCCGCTCAACAACAATCCGATCGCAAGCAGAAGCGCGAATGAGAGACGGCGCTGTGCCACAAGAGATTCCCGGTGAGGCCACGACAGGCGAGGGCGGCAATATCAGCCGCGCCGGGCTGAACGTCGGATGAATAGGTGCGCCATGTCTCAGCCCTGATTCCGGGGCGCGACGAAGTCGCGAGCTATGACGTGCAAGTGCACATCAGAGAATCCATTGGACCACGGGCGCGAGCGGAGAAATGGATTCCGGGTTCGTCTTTCGGACGCCCCGGAATGACACGGTGCCTCGTCAGCTCACGCGCTTCCAGGTCTGGCCGCCGCAGAACATGCCGCCGAAGGCGCAGCCCTGGACGCGCAGCGCATTTGCACCCTTCATCGCGATCGTCGAGTCGTAGTTGCGGCCGCTGTGGGATCATGGATGCGGCCGGCGGCCATGCGCATCCACCCTGCGTTACCTCTCACCGGACTCTCGCCAGCCGCAAGCGCGACCGCTGCCGCGGATTTCATTACCGACAATTCATGTTCGGCGTGCCTCACGCATGGCAGGCCTCACGCCTCCCCATCTTCCGTCCGGTTCCGCGTGTGGCAGTATGCCGCGGATTTCCGGAGCAGCGCAGCCTCGTCGCGCGCCGAACCAGCGACAGCGCACATAACGATAACCAAGAAAAGTGCCCGATACCGATCTCTCCCAGACACTGACCTTCCGCTGCCCCGCGGAATTGGAGGGGGTGCTGCCACCGCCGATCCGGGCCGCGCTCGGGCTGCCGGACTGGCTGAAGACGATGCCGGCGCAGGCCTTCAACGCGCTCAACCTGCGCGAAGAGAACACCGTCAAGCGCTGTCCGCCCTTTGTCGATGCCATGACCTCAGGCTTCCTGATCCCGCTGATGTGCGATGTCAGATTCGAGAACGGCGAGATCACCTGGGACAACGAGCTGCCGCCGGGCGGCTCGGTCAGCTTCGTGCGGTCGCCGATCGGATTTCATGATGCGAGCCAGGTGATTGGCTCGCCCTTGTTCGAGGCCGATCGCTTCCTGATCAAATTCCACAATCTCTGGACGATCGAAGCGCCGGAAGGCTACGCGGTGCTCTTTACGCATCCGTTCAATCGCCCCGACCTGCCGTTCACCACGCTGACGGGCCTCGTCGATTGCGATCGCTATCACGACAACTGGATTCACTTTCCCGCTTACTGGCACGACGTGAATTTCTGCGGCGTGCTGCCGAAGGGCACGCCGATCGCGCAATGCATTCCGGTGAGGCGCGAGAACTGGACGGCGCGCACCGTGGCGTTCACATCAGAAGAGACGCAGCGGGCGCACGACCTCACCACCCGCATCGATCGCGAACCCGGCCTCTACCGACGCCAGTTTCGCGCGTGAGCCAGGCTGGGGGCACGCGCCCGAACCGCTGCCGCTGACGTCATCCACTCGGGATGGGCGGCGCTCGCACCTCGCGATTGCGAGGTCACGGCACGCGAACTACCGATAGAGCTACGCCATTTAGATCCCGCGCGAGCCATTCTGCCCGCGGTAGCGGAATCCGCCCGACGTCGGGCTTGTCAACGCAGGATCATTCTGCTCAGTATGACCGAAATTGTGCTGCGCAACAGGCGCTAGCGCTAGAGTAGACGCAAGCGAGGAAACAAAAAATGCTCAAAATAACGAGGGTCATTGCCCTGGCCCTGCCGATGCTCGGTGGTGCCGCCTACGCGCAGGAGACCATCAAGATCGGCTACATCGATCCTCTCTCCGGAGGCGGCGCCAGTGTCGGCGAAGGCGGGTTGAAGACGTTCCAATATCTGGCCGATGAGCTGAACGCCAAGGGCGGTATTCTCGGCCACAAGGTCGAGATCATACCGCTCGACAACAAGACCAATCCGCAGGAAAGCCTCATCCAGGCCCAGAAGGCGATCGATGCAGGCGCCCACTACATCACCCAGGGCAACGGCTCCTCCGTCGGCGCGGCGCTGGCGGACTTCGTGACCAAGCACAACACGCGCAACCCCGGCAAGGAAGTGCTCTACTTCAACTATGCCGCGGTCGATCCGAGCATGACCAACGAGAAGTGCAGCTTCTGGCACTTCCGCTGGGATGCCAACTCGGACATCAAGATGGAAGCGTTGACCAACTACATGAAGGGCAATGCGGCCATCAAGAAAGTCTACCTGATCAACCAGGACTATTCGTTCGGCCAGTCGGTTCGGACCCAGGCGCGCAAGATGCTCGGCGAAAAGCGGCCCGATATCCAGGTCGTCGGCGACGAATTGCACCCGCTGCTCAAGGTCACCGACTTCTCGCCCTATGTCGCCAAGATCAAGGCCTCGGGCGCCGATAGCGTGGTGACCGGCAATTGGGGACAGGACTTCGCGCTGCTGCTCAAGGCGGCCGCCGATGCCGGGCTCAAGGTCAACTGGTACACCTATTATGCCGGCGGCGCCGGTGGCCCGACTGCGATCAAGCAGACCGGTCTCGATCATCAGGTATTCCAGATCAGCGAAGGCATCCCGAACTCCGACAACCCGGCAGCGATGGAATTCGAGAAGGCGTTCCGCGCCAAGGTCGGCCTGTCGCTCTGGTATCCGCGCGCGGTGAACGAGATGCGCATGTTCAAGGCCGCCGCCGAGAAAGCCAACTCGATCGATCCGGTGAAGGTCGCCGCCGCGCTCGAGGACCTGAAGTTCGATGTTCTCGATGGCGGCAGCGGCGTGATGCGCAAGGACGACCATCAGTTCTTCCAGCCGATCTACATCTCCTCGTTCGGCACCCGCAGCGAGAAGGAGCCGTTCGACGAGGAGAACACCGGCTGGGGCTGGCGGCTGGCGGCAAAGATCGACACGCCACAGACCATGCTGCCGACCACCTGCAAGATGACGCGGCCGTGATAGGCGCATCCGTCCCGTTCCGATATCGGAGCGGGACGGACGTTTGCGCCGCTGGCTGTTTGCCGGAGTGAATGGGGGCCTTCGAGTCTCTGCCCAGCGATCACGCTGGGGCAGATGCTAATGGATGAACCGTGCTTGAGCTGATCGTGATTTCCACGCTCAATGGCGTCCTGTTCGGGATGCTGTTGTTCCTGTTGTCCAGCGGCCTGACCGTGATCTTCAGCATGATGGGCGTGCTCAATTTCGCCCACGCCAGTTTCTACATGCTGGGCGCGTTCTTCGGCTATCAGCTCACGAAGTGGATCGGGTTCTGGCCTGCGCTGGTGCTGGCGCCGTTACTGGTGGGTGCGGTCGGCATGGCGGTCGAGCGTTACGGACTGCGCAACACCCACAAGCACGGACATGTCGCCGAATTGCTTTTGACGTTCGGGCTCGCCTTCGCCATCGAGGAAATCGTCTCGATGATCTGGGGCAAGAGCCCGGTGGACTATCGGGTGCCGGCGGCGCTCGACTTTCCGGCCTTCACGATTTTCTCCACCAACTATCCCGCCTACAAGATTTTCATGCTGGCGATTTCGGTGCTGATCTTCGTCGCGCTGTTGATCGCGCTCAAGCGCACCCGGGTCGGCCTCATCGTGCAGGCGGCGCTGACGCATCCCCACATGGTCGGGCATCTCGGCCATAATGTCGGGCAGGTGTTCATGCTGGTGTTCGGCGTCGGCAGCGCGCTTGCTGGTCTCGCCGGCGTCATCGCCGGTCCGGCGCTGGTGACGCAATCCGATATGGCCGCTCTTCTTGGCCCCATTCTGTTCGTCGTGATCGTCTTCGGCGGGCTCGGCTCGTTGCCGGGCGCATTCATCGCCTCGCTCTTCATCGGGCTGGTGCAGACCTTTGCGGTGGCGCTGAACGGCTCGCTCGCCAGCACGTTCGGGCCGCTGGATCCAAGCATCGGGCCTTCGGTCCTCACCGATATCTGGAATGTCACCATCGCCCAGATCGCGCCGGTTCTGCCCTATGTGCTGCTGGTGGTCATCCTGATCGTCCGTCCCATGGGCCTGCTCGGGACGCGCGAAACATGACCAGCACCGTGACCTCCGCGTCTGATATCGCTCCGAAGCCATCCGGCCAAAACCTGCGCTTCTACGGCCTGTGGGTGATCGCCGCGATCGCGCTCGTCGTATTGCCGTTGATCTTCTCCTCCGGCGGCTCGCTCACTTCCTTCAGTCTGATCGGCATCGCGATCATCTTCGCGCTGTCCTACAACATCCTCCTTGGCGAGACCGGGCTGTTGTCGTTCGGCCATGCGGTTCATTACGGCCTCGGCGGCTTTGCTGCCGTCCACGTCATGAACGCCGTCGCAGCGCGCGGCTGGCCGATCCCGCTCCCGCTGATTCCGCTGGTCGGCGGCATCGGCGGCCTCGTCTTCGCGCTCCTGATCGGCTGGGTGATGACCCGCCGCGCCGGCACAGTGTTCGCGATGATTTCGCTCGGCATCGGCGAACTGGTCGGATCCTCCTCGCTGATCCTGCGCAGCGTGTTCGGCGGTGAATCCGGGATCAGCACCGATCGCACGGCGCTGCCGCACATCTTCGGCTGGACCTTCGGCCCGCAAATCCAGGTCTATTATCTGATCGCATTCTGGGTGCTGGTCTCGGCGATGGCGATGTACGCGCTCACCCGCACGCCGCTGGGGCGCATCTGCAACGCGGTCCGCGACAATCCCGGGCGGGTCGAGTTCATCGGTTACGATCCTCACGTCGTCCGCTATCTCGCCTACAGCTTTGCCGGCTTCTTTGCCGGCATCGCCGGTGGTCTTGCCGCCATCAATTTCGAGATCGCGAACTCCGCCTATCTCGGCGCGGTGCAGTCCGGCATGGTGCTGTTCGCGACCTTCATCGGCGGCGCTTCCTATTTCTTCGGTCCGATCCTGGGCGCCATCCTCGTGACCTATCTGCAACTCGGGCTGACCAGCCTGACCAGCGTGTGGCAGCTTTATTTCGGTATCATCTTCATCGGCATCGTGATGTTCGCGCCGGGCGGCATCGCCGGCCTCCTGATGATGCACCGGCCGCTGATCCGCGCGGGGACCCTCGGCATGGTGATCCCGTCCTATCTGGTCGCGGCGCTGCCGACGCTGGCACTGGCCTGCGGCGTGATCCTGTCGATCGAGACCGTGGCGCGTTACACGGTCACCGGCGGCGAAGGCAACATCGTCAAGCTGCTCGGCATTCCCTTCAACACCACTGCGCCTGCGACCTGGGGCATAGCGGCCGTCCTCGTCGTCGGCGGCTTCATCGTCGCCCGCATCACCTGGCGGCGCATCGCTGAGGCCTGGGACCGTGCCGCCAGCATCGCCCGTGACCGGGGGTATCTCGCGTGACGCCAGCCATCGAAGTTCGTGCCGTCGAAAAGCACTTCGGCAATGTGAGCATCATCAAGGACCTCAATCTGAGCGTCGCGCAGGGGGAGCGCCACGCCATCATCGGTCCGAACGGCGCCGGCAAGTCTACGACATTCAACCTGATCAGCGGCTATCTCAGCCCGAGTTCGGGTGAGATCCGGCTGAATGGCAATGTGATTTCAGGATTGCGGCCGTTCGAGATCAATCGGCGCGGCCTGTCGCGTTCGTTCCAGGTGACCAACGTATTCGCCCGCATGACGGTGTGGGAGAATGTCCGCTGCGCCGTGCTCTGGGCCACTGGCCATCGTTACGCATTCTGGAAGAATGTGGACGACCTGCCGGAGGTGCGGCGACGCACCGCCGAGATCCTGGAGGATATTCACCTAAGCCATCGCCGCGACGTCCCGGCGGGACTGCTCACCTATGCCGAACAGCGCGAACTCGAGATCGGCATCACCATCGCGGGCGGCGCCAATGTCATCATGCTGGACGAGCCGACCGCGGGCATGAGCCACGCGGAAACCGAACGCGCCGTCGCCTTGATCCGCCGCCTCACCGAGGGGCGTACGCTCGTGATCGTCGAGCACGACATGAGCGTGGTGTTCGGCCTTGCCGACCGCATCTCGGTCCTGGTCTACGGCCATATCATCGCCTCCGGCACGCCCGAGGAGATCCGGGCCAACCCGAAGGTCAAGGAAGCCTATCTCGGCGAAGAGGCGCATTGATGCTCGAGGTCAGGGATCTGCACGCCTATTACGGCAAGAGCCATATCCTGCAGGGGGTCGATCTCGACATCGCAGCCGGGGAGGTGGTGAGCCTGCTTGGCCGCAACGGCGTCGGCCGTTCCACCACCGTCAAGGCGATCATGGGCGAGGTGGCGCCGCAGGGGACCATCCGTTTCAAGGGCCAGGACATTGCCGGGCTGCCGAGCCACAAGATCGCGCGCTTAGGCCTCGGCTATGTGCCGGAACATCGCGACATCTTCCCCGGGCTGACAGTCCGCCAGAATCTCCTGCTCGGCATCAAGAACACGCGTCGGCCCGGCAAATGGCGACTGCAGGACATGCTCGACATGTTCCCCAACCTCGCGGCGCGCGCCGATACGCCCGCCGGTGTGCTGTCCGGCGGTGAGAAGCAGATGCTGACGACCTGCCGGACGCTGATGGGAGACCCCGAGCTCATCATGATCGATGAGCCCACCGAAGGTCTGGCCCCGCTGATCGTGCAGCAGGTCGGTGACCTGATCGCGCATATCGCGAAGGCGGGCGTTGCCATCCTGCTGGTCGAGCAGAAGCTGTCCATCGCGCTCAGGATTTCGCACCGGGTCTACATCATGGGCCATGGCCGGATCGTGTTCGAAGGCACGCCGGACGAGCTCAGGGCCAACGAAGCCGTCCGCAAGGAATGGCTTGAGGTGTAGTAGCTCCCGGCCGGTCAGTGGACGGATGTCTTCGACAGAAGGTTCAGAACCAGGACGCCGGCCACGATCAGGCCCATCCCGACAAAACCCGCAAAATCGGGGCGCTGTCCATAGATCGCCCACGCAATGAGCGCGACCAATACGATACCGCCGCCCGCCCAAACAGCGTAGGCGATCCCGAGCGGTATGCGATCAAGGGTTTTGGCGAGTAACACGAAGGCCACAGCGTAGCCAATTACCACCAACAGAGAAGGGCCCAGCCTGGTGAATCCCGCGGAGGCTTTCATCGCGCTCGTTGCGACAACCTCGACAACAATAGCGAGCGCGAGGACCGCGTAGGGGGGCATTCCAAACCTCCATTCATCCGGAGGCACCCAATGATCAGAAATCCCTCCAATCGTCACGTTCACTGTTGCGTGAGTGCCGCTGCTGCGTCTTGCCCGCGCGAGGATGGCATCGGGTGTGTGTCATATGTGCCGCACTGTGAAGCTATTCCTCAAACCGGTCCGATCTGCCGCACTGCCGTCGCATTCCGTCGTGCATGGTCGGGAGGAGCGCAGGTTACCGCCTGGTTCATTCTAAGTTGGGGAGAAGTACCGTGAAGAAGATCTTGATTGCAGTGGGCGCGACCTTCGCCCTGGTGACCGCCGCCAGCGCGGCCGACCTTCCGCGCCGTGAGCCCGTGCCCGCCTATCCGGCGGCTCCGATCGGCAAGATGCCGATTGGCAAGACCCCGGTCGGGAAGACCCCCGTCGGCAAGACGCCTATCGTCGCGCCGCGTTACTGATTCGGCTCTCGTTGAATCCTGAGCTTTATCGTCGACGGTTAAGGGGGCAAAGCGTGGTAAACAGCCTGACGAGATCAGGACGATGCTTACTTGCGGGATTAGCTCTCGCTGTTTTGCTCCCAACCACAATCCAATCGGCTTCTGCTCAGGAGGAGGCCTACAAGCGCACCGCCAACGCGAATGCGCTTGTTTCCAATGACGCGGTCACAGAATCGCAACCGGCGCCGCGGTCGACACGTAAGTCGGCGTCGAGATCCGAAAAGGGTCCATACTACGTTGATTTCAGGGCCCGAACGGCGGCGAGCTGGGGGCACGCTTTCGTCTGGTATGGGAAGACGAGCGAGCGGGCGGTCGAGGTTGCGGGCCTGACCCCTGCGGGAGAGACCTTTGCCTATGTCCTCGGTCATTTGACCTTGGTGCCAGCAGAGACCGGGGCAAGCTATGGCGATCTTGATCCGGACTACCTGACCGCGAATTACCGGGTTTACCTGAATGAGGCGGACGCACAACGCGTGTTTGCATACATCAAGAAATTGCAGGCGAATTCACCGGTCTGGAATGCTGAAACATTCAATTGCACCGGGTTTATCGGTGAAATCGCCAGTTTCATGGGATTGAAAGTTCCTCACCGCTGGCAGCGTCCTGAGGAGTACGTCAACAATCTCAAGGCGATGAATGGCGGGCGCCAGATCGTCCGTCTGGCGCCAGAAGAATAGCACGCGCTCGCCGTTGGCCTCAGCTTTCAGGCGGATCGGTTTTTGATCGCTCCGACGATGGCCGTGAGGATCGCACCACCTGCGCCGCCACCGACTAGCTGGGCAATGATTGACCCAATGTCGAAATTCCCGCTCTGGATCGATGTGGCGATCGCCGGCCATACGAGCGTGATGATCTGACCCAGAACACCGCCGCCGACGAGGCCGGCGATCGTGTTGCCCAGCGTGCCCAAATCGAAGTTCGGGGACCCCTTTCCCACCGCGTTTCCGCCGATCGCACCCGCGACCAGATTGATAAGAATCTGCTCCACGAAATCCTCCCTTAAGTGCTGCGCAGAACGATTTTTAGTTGTTCAGATGCAGAGCTAGAGCGCTTTCGAGCGAAGTGGATGGCCGTTCGCGTGAAGGAAACGCATCAAAAGACGAATCCAGAGCTCGGTTCAGATTCAACCAGAACCGAAGCCCTAGAGCATGATCCGGAAAAGTGGAGACCGGTTTGCCTTCGCGACAAACGCGAAGCGTTTGCGCGGAGATCATGCTCAAACAAAGAGCTAGAGCGGGATGACGATTCGAAGAAAAGTCACCACGCTCTCACGTCTAAACAGTGCGGCCCCTGATTGCCCGCCACAGGAAGATGATGATGCAGGCGCCGATGAATCCGGCGATCAAATAGCCGATCCATCCGCCGAGCGCGATGCCAAACAGGCCGAGCAGCCAGTTTGCCAACGCGGCGCCAACGATACCAAGGATGATGTTCATCAGAATGCCGGTGCCGGACTTCATGAACATCTCGGCGAACCAACCGGCCAAGCCACCAATTATGATTGCTGCAATCCAGCCAATCTCTGCTTCGGGCATCTGGATACTCCCCGTGATTGTAGGCCGATGCTATCACAACGCCCCGCCGATTCGCTGGTACAAACGTGTGTGCGTTGCACAGGAGTCATGCGCATTCCTGCCGACCGCTGTGCGGCGCGGCCGGCCGGGATTACGGCTGTGGACACGGTGCAATCGGCAGCGAAGCTAAAACCTCGCCCGCGCCAGCACGCGGAACGTGCGACCCTGGCCCGGCGAGATGTTGTTGTTGCCATCGGCGGTCGCCCAGTAGCCCGTGTTGAAGATGTTCTCGACATTGAGCTGGGCGCTCCACGTCTCGTCGATCTTTGCAAACAGGCCCGCATCAAAACGCCAGAAGCCCGGCAGCCGCACGGTATCGTCGGACGAAGCAAATGAATCCGAGAAGTAAATGATGCCGAGAGAAGCGGCCCATCGCTGATCGATCTGATATTTGTTCCACCAGGCGAACTGATTGAAGGGCACGAGCTGTACGCGATTGCCGGGCACGATCGTTGGCGAGGTCGCGCTGGTGACGCGCGCGTCGGTATAGGCGTAGCCGAAAACTGTTTGCCAATCGGGCGTTATGTAACCCGTGACCGCAGTCTCGAACCCGCGGATCTGGTTGGCGCCGTTGGCGAAGAAGAACCCGGGGTTGTTGGGATCGGCAATCGGCACATTCGTACGATTGAGTTCATACAGGGCCGCCGTGAACAGCAGCTTGGGCTGGATGTTCCATTTGACCCCGACCTCGGTGTTCTCGAATTTCTGCGGCTGCAAGATTAGCGTCCCAGGGCTCAGCGCGCTGAACTGATCTCCGGACGCAGGCAAGAAAGAGGTGCTGTAGGCGGTATAGACGGAAAGGTTGTCGATCGGCTTCACGATAACTGCAACGCGCGGAGAGACCTTCTCATCGACCCTGCTGCGGTTGATGTTGGTATTGAAATCGAACGCTGACAGGTCAAAGCTGTCGTAGCGTGCGCCGAGGAAGAATTGCAGCCAACGGGTCGCCTCGATCTGGTCCTGCACATAGCCTGAGGCGATATTCAGCCGGTACTTGCTGTTGGCGTCGCTCGGAAGGTGGGTGAACAGCACCGGTCCGAAATAGGTCGGGTTGAATGGATTGACGACATCGAAAGCCCTGTTCCCGTTGTTCGGGAAGATGCCGGAGTCGCGCCTGGACAGGCCGGTCTCTCGACCGAATTCGGTGCCGAACGCGATCGTATGAAAGACCGGCCCCGTCGCCGTCTTGTAGATGAAGTCGGTTTGGTTGAAGACGTTCTCGCGGGGGGTGTCGTTCTGGTACGCGTTGAGCGACACCTGCGTAAGATCCGGGGTCACTGCGCCGCCGCCTGGACCGCCGCCGGTGCCACCGGGATAGACGTTGCGATAGCCACGGTTGTAGCCGGCGTAGAGCGTAGAGTTCTTTGCCGTCAGTCCGTTGCCGAAATCATGCTCGATCACGGCAATGCCGGTCTGCACGTCGACCCTTGCCTGGTTGTAGATTGGGCTGCCGTAGAACGTCGTCAAATCGCCATTGGGCGCGAACGGTACCGTCGGGTTGAAGCGCGTGGCGCCGCCTGGAATACCGAGCGACGGGTTACCGCGATCCGCAAGGCGCTCATCGTGGTAGTATTCGTAGCTCAGCTTGATCTTGGTGTCGTCGGTCGGCTTCAGCGTCACGGTCGGATTGAAACCATATCGCTCGAAGTGACCATAGTCGCGGAACGTATCGCTGTTCTCGTAGAAAGTGTTCAGCCGTAC
Organism: Bradyrhizobium sp. LeoB3; assembly: GCF_055456055.1. NCBI lineage: Bacteria > Pseudomonadati > Pseudomonadota > Alphaproteobacteria > Hyphomicrobiales > Nitrobacteraceae > Bradyrhizobium > Bradyrhizobium sp. LeoB3. The sequence goes on along the minus strand of NZ_JBVBEF010000004.1, from coordinate 172,808 downwards.
GGCGACGTTCTCGTTCACGGCCTGTCCCGCGTCGAGTGACACGCGCCTGTCGTTGTAGGAGCCGGTCTGCGCCGCCGCCTGGTAAATTCTCGTGCCATCCGCCTCCTTCAGCGTCCGGTTCACGAGACCGCCGCCGGCGCCGCGTCCGAAGGTCAGTGCGCTCGGCCCTTTCAGCACCTCGACGCTCTGGGCGTTGTAGAGGTCGCGGAAATACTGCACATCGTCGCGGAAGCCATTGACATAAAAGTTCGCGCTGGTGTCCACACCGCGAATGACAAGCTCGTCGCGGTTGCCCTCGCCCTGGTGGATGGCCACGCCGGGAACGTAGCGCGTCACATCGGTCAGGGTCTGAAATCCTTGGTCCTGGATGAACTCCTTGGTCACGACGCTGACGGACTGCGGGATGTCGATCAAAGGCGTGTTCGTCTTCGTGGCGACCGACGTGCTGTTGGCATAGACGCCGACCGTGCCAGTGCGAGCGTCCTGGCTGGGGCCGAAACTGGGCGCCGGGGGCGGGCTCGCGGCCGGCGCGGTTTCGTTCCGGCGTGCGGCTTGGGTCCGCCGCGTTCGTCCTGCGCTCGTGGAACTGCGCGCGGCCGGCGACGCAGGACGTCGCCGCGTCTCTGGCGGGTCGACTGTAACTGCAGGCAGAGAGGATGCTCCCCCTTGGCCCGGTGCTGTCTGTGCCTGTGCGTCCGCTGCGCCGATGGACAGACAGAACGCGACATAGCTGGCCGACGCGAATAGCCGAAGCCTCGCCTGCGATACTCTCATCATGTTTCTCTACGCCCCAATAATCTTGTTGGCCGCGAGCTTCATGGCGCGCGGCGACCAACACTTAAACACGAGGCGAACGGTGCAATTCCACCTCCGAAATTTTGAATCGTTCGAAGTTGCGTTGGCGAGGAGTGCGAAAAGAAATAAGAACTATTCTAAGATAACAACCGAGCGCTGCGCGTCACAGTTTGTGCGCCTGAAATCGCCTTCTGGTCCAAACCATCCGCATCGAGGAGGCGCCGAGCTTGAGCTCGTTGCACCTCAAAGCGAGCCGAGCGTGCTAGCAACGCTCCTGCGCTGAGGAGTATCAGACGCCCTCGTAGACCAGCCGGGTGAACAGGGCCGGCGTGATCAGGAACTGGCCCCATTTCGCGTCGAACTGCTCGGTTGGCTTGGCTACGATAGTCTCTTCGAGCGCGCGGCCCGAATGCTTGAGCGTTGCGACCTTCTCTCTGATGGCGACGAGCATGTCACGATAGGCGATCAGCTCGTCCTTGTTGCTCACGGCGCTGGCACGGTCGGGCAGGTTGTGGCCGGCGATGACGATGGTGTTGCTTCCGGCGGCGGCTATGTTCTGCTCGGCCGCCTTGATCATCCCGTCGATATTGCCGCCGGTCGAATAGTCGATGAACGGATAGATGCCGTTCCAATAGGTGTCCCCACAATGCAGGATGTCAGCCTCGGCGAAGCTGACCGAGATGTCGCTGTCCGTATGCGCGGGGTCATAGTGCTTCAGATTGAGCGTGGAGCGGTTGATGCTGATGCGCTTTTCCGAAGAGAACACCTCGGTCGGCACCGCGGCCAAGGGCGGAGAAGGAAACGTGTAGTCCCAATCCTCCACTCTCTGAGTGGACAGCAGATGTTTGTGTGTGTTCTCGTGAGCCAGGATGGCGGCCCCTTCCTCGTTGAGCCACTGATTGCCGTCGGTGTGGTCGAAGTGCCAGTGGGTGTTGATCAGGTGCTTGATCGGATCGCGGCTTAGGCTGTTGACAGCCTCCAGGATGCGCGGTCGCGTCGCGGTAATGCCGGCATCGACGAACAGCTTGCCGTCCTCGCCGGTGAGAACGGCGATATTGCCGCCGGAGCCTTCGATGACCGTCACATTGCCGCGCAGCTTGTGGACCTCGATGGGCATCGTCGCGGCTGCGTCACGGATCGTATCAACGATGTTGCGCGCCTCCGCGAAGGCTTCAGCGGGCCTCAACCAACCACGACTGGTGGCGACGCCGGCGGCGACGGCACAGCATACGCAGAAGCCGCGCCGTGAGAGGATCTGCGAGGTGAGCGGGGACATGATAACTCCTTCGGTTGAACTCGATGGATGTCTTGAAGCTCATCTTCGTCGCCCGATCGTGAGCCACTCACAGGCGACGGTCATGCTACAGGCCCAGCTCGCTCAGACCGGTAGCCAGGATCATCATGCTTACTCCGAAAGTGAACGCTGCGATTTTCTGAATGCACGACATCAGAGACTGTGCTCGTTAGACGCGCCCGCCCGCTTCGCCTTTTGAGCCCCCAACGGACGTTTCGGCTATCAGTTCGGTCGAATAGGCCGCGCCCGGCACGACATGCAACCTCTTTTGGCTGGGCGCGAGATCGTGTACCCTGCTTTCCTAGAGCTGCCTTTCGAGACGGGATTTGCCGACGTCTCCGCTAGAGCCGAATGGGCAGCGAAACATGCTGTCGGCAGGCATCGCACGCTCCTAAAACCGACAATCCTTTTATGCCGGTCTCTCACTGAGCATTTGCACTGCGCACGACCGCGCGGCGGTGATTGCGCTGAAACTGCCATTTCGACCCAAAGGAGAGAGCGCCATGAGACCGAATTTGGGAACGTTCGTCACAGCGCTGTTGGCGAGCACCTTCGCCACCGCGGCCTGGGCGCAAGGACTTGGCCGCGTGCACTTCGAGACCTCGTGTACGCCGCAGGCGCAAGAGAAATTCGATCGCGGCCTGGCGATGGTGCATTCATTCTTTTATCCGGACAGCATCCAGGTTTTCACCGAAGCGGCGACCGCCGATCCGCAATGTGCGATTGCGTACTGGGGCATCGCCATAAGCAGCCGTCCCAATCCATTGATCCTGCCGCTCACCGCCGCCGCTTTGAAGAATGGATGGGAGGCGGTGGAGAAGGGCAAGGCGATCGGTGCCAAGACCGAGCGCGAGCGCGACTGGCTCAACGCGATCGAGGTTTACTACAAGGACTTTGACAAAGTCGATCAAACCAAGCGCGGGCTTGCCTACGAAAAGGCGATGGAAGCGCTGATGCAGAAATATCCGGATGATCCGGAGGCGGCCGTTTTTTATGCGCTCGCCCTCAACGAGACGGCCCTGCACAGCGACAAGACCTTTGCCAATCAGCTCAAGGCCGGCACGATCCTCGAAAAGGTCGAGGCCAAACTGCCGGAGCACCCGGGCGTGCTGCACTACCTGATCCACACCTACGATTATCCGACGCTAGCGCAGCGCGGTCTTGATGCCGCCAACAGATATGCCGAGGTCGCCCCCGCGTCTCAGCATGCCCAGCACATGCCTTCGCACACCTATTCCATGCTCGGGATGTGGACGCAATCGGTCGCATCGAACACGAAATCGCTCGCGCTCGCCGAAGCGCAAGCCGCGAAGCTCTGGCCTGGGGCGGCACATCCAGGTCAGCCGCACCATCTGGATTTCATGGAGTACGCCCTGCTGCAGATGGGACAGGAGGGACCGGCGAAGCAGCTACGCGACGAGAGCAATGCGATAAAGAAGCTCGGGTTTGACTATCTCGCCAGCTATACCGCTCTTGCGGCGGTGCCGGCGCGCTTTGCGTTGGAACGTCAGGCATGGACGGAAGCGGCAGTGCTCGAGCCGAGAGGCAGCCAATTTCCACAGGCCGAGGCCATCACCTATTTTGCCCGCGCCATGGGATCGGCCCGCAGCGGCGACCTTGCCGCCGCCGAGCGCGATGTCGCCAAACTTAAGGAGCTTCACGCTGCGCTGGACAACGCAAGTCAGTCCTATTGGGCGGGCCAAGTCGAAATCCAGATGTTGGCGGTATCGGCTTGGCTTGCGCAAGCCAAGGGCGAGAAGGAGATGTCGCTGAAGCTGATGCGAACGGCGGCGGACCTGGAGGATGACAGCGAAAAGCACATCGCGATGGAGAACCGACTCTATCCGATGCGGGAATTGTTGGGCGATCTGCTGATTCAACAGCAGCAACCGGGAGCAGCGCTGACGGAGTACGAGACGTCGCTGGTGTCGGCGCCCAATCGGCTTCGCGGCTTGTACGGTGCAGCCACCGCGGCGAAGGCCATAAATCAGCCGGAGAAAGCCGCGCGGTATTACCGCAAGCTTGCCGAGATGACGAAAGACGCGGACACGGATCGGGTGGAAATCAGCGAGGCCAAGGCATCCATGATGCAGCAGTGAAAATAACGAGGTTGCCGCGCACAGATGTGCGGCAACCGGCTAACCGGCATGATGACCATGATGCGATCAATCCTAATCGCCGCCGTGATGGGCGTGATGACCGCAGTGGCGGCGGCGTACATCCTGACCGCATCCGGTCGGCACGATCAGGTCGCGGCTGCTCGTGGAGACGACGCCAAGTCCGCGGCGGCGATCGCGGTCGACGCCTGGCCGATCTGCTCGACGATGGGATCGATGGTGGAGACCGCGGATTGGGCGGTGCTCGATCCGGATTTCGCGGCGGGGAAACGAGCGATCGCCGCCGGCGAATGGGATGAAGCAATCAAAGCGCTTACATCAGCTGCGCTCCGTGATGACCGCAATGCCGACATTCAGAACTACCTTGGTTACGCCTATCGGCGCCTGCGGCAGTTCGATCCGGCAATCCGGCATTATCAGCAGGCTCTGGCGTTAAATCCCCGGCATCGCAGCGCACATGAACATTTGGGCGAAGCCTACTTGACGCAAGGTGATGCTGCCAAAGCCAATGAGCATCTCGCGGCTCTGGAACGAATCTGCCTGATACAATGCAACGAATATGACGATTTGAAGCGCATCATTGCAACGTACGACAAAGTCGCGAAACGCTGATCGACTTCGATTCGTTCGCGGCCCGCAACGGCCGAAGTGCTAAAAAAGAGACATTCCGTCCACGCGCACAGGGGAAGCAGCCATGGCGTCGATCTCGGCAATTGCCAAGGATTTCTTTGCCGCTTGCGAAACTGGAAAGGGCTGGGAGATCTGCAAGATCTACTGTGCCCCAGATGCGAGTTTCGCCGCTCAGGCGGAACCGCTAGCCGATATCAAGACTCTTGCGGAATATACTGACTGGATGAAGGGGGTAATGACCACCTTGCCGGACGGCAGCTATCAGGTGAAATCCTTCGCCACCGACACCGAACGGAACAACGTCGCAGCCTATGCCGTCTTTTCGGGCACCCATACCGGTCCCGGTGGTCCATGTGAGCCGACCGGCAAAAAGACGAATTCGGACTACGTCTACGTGATGCAATTTACTGGCGACAAGATCAGCCATATGACGAAGATATGGCATTCAGGCATGGCGCTGAAGGAACTGGGCTGGGTTTGAGCGGCCGCGTTCCCGTGATCGCGACGCTGCACTTAGGACGCAACAGGTCTGGTTCGGCTAAGCAGGCTTTCCGCCTTAGCCCGTCAAAAATTTCGCGGCGGCGCTGGGGCGCAGGAAGAAGCGGCCGTGCGAGGCGGCGGCGAGCGACATGATTGCGCGACCCATCATGTCCGGCCTGCCGCGTGCGGCTTCGCGCAGGCTTGCCTCGCCGGCGGCGCGTTCATTCATCTCCATCAGGCAGATGCCGAGGTTGGCGCGCGTTGGCGTATCATCCGGGCGCAGCGCGAGCGCGCGGCGGAAGACATCGACGGCCGCGGCGTAGTCACCGTCCAGCACCATCACGCGCGCGAGTTCGGCCAGCACGTCGGGGCGCGCAGCCGCCGTCTGCTGCAGCAACGCGCGCGCCTCGGCACGCTTGTTGCGGCCGATGTAAAGGGTTGCCAAACGAAGTTGCAGCTCGACGATTCCAGGCGCGAGCGCAAGACCCTGTTCGAGCGCGGCGATCGCCTCGTCGATCTTTCCGCCCGATGCGAGCTGGCCGGCATATTCAAGGAAAGCCGGCGGGAAGGCAGGCCGTCGCGTGATCGCTTTGCGCAGGAGAGCAAGCGCGTCGTCGCGCCGGCCGGTGGCCGCAAACGCCGCCGCAAGCAGGGTCTCGGCTGCGGGGTCGTCGCCGCGACGCGAGGCCTTCTGCAGCGGAGTGATCGCCTCATCGAAGCGGTTCTGCAGCATCAGCGCGCGGCCAAGCAGCGCCGCGGCCGCCACGTTGCCGCGGTTCGCCTTGAACACCGCTGCCGCCAATCTCTCGGCCTCGTCGGGCCGCTGCATCTGCAGTGCCAACGCGGCGCGTTGCAACGTCTGGTCGGCGACGCCGGGTCGTTCAGTCTTTGAAGACAAGTGAGATCTTCGGTCGTTGTAATTATATCACAAGTGCCACGCATGTCTTACACGCAAATGCGTTGTTATCAAACTGTTACATGCAGACTCCAGATTGCCGCGCACTGCAGGTTTCAGGGGACTGGTGGTGAAAGTTGAATTGTTGAGCCATGCGAGCAAGCTCGCATTGGTTGTTGCTGCGTCGTCTATTGCGTTTGGTTCTGCCTTAGCTGCAAGCTTCAGTGTGCCACCGGACGATCCGGCGACCGCGAAGACGGTCTCGAATAACGATACTGGTTTTGTCGCAGATGGAAGCACGCTCTCGGTCATCGGGACGGCGATCGCATGGACCACCGGGCTTGCTTCGCCCGGCGTGGTCATCACCAACGACGGCACGATTTCCGCGACGTCGCGCGGCATCGATACGTCCAACAGCGCGATCAGTGGCAACTTCACGCTGATCAACAACAAGGATGCGCTGTTCACTTCGTCCAACGATGCGTTCCGGATCCAGAGCGGTCTCACCAGCGGAGCGGTCAAGGTCGACAATTTCGGGACCATCCAGTCGACGAACAACGGTCGCGTGTTCGACTTCAACTCGGTGACTTCGAACGCGGCGGTGTTCTCGATCACCAACCAAGCCGGTGGCACGCTCAAGGCGACCGGCAATGACGTGATGCGCATCGGCGGGGGCACCACCACCATCACCAATTCCGGATTGATCGACGCCTCGGCCCGCGCGATCCGGGCGACCACCAATCTCGACAACGTCACGTCGCTCACGATCATCAACAATGCCGGCGCGACCATCCAGTCGGTCGACGACGCCATCCAGATCAACGGCTCCGGCAGCGGACTCAGCGACACCGATTTGAGCACAAGGGCGTCGTTCTCGATCGATAATGCCGGCACCATCAAGTCGGCGACGGGGCAGGCGCTCGACTTCGACAACCTGACCTCGACCGCCGCGACGGTCACGATCACCAACCGCGCCAGCGGTCTCATCACCGCTGACAATGCCGACGCGATGCGGCCGGGCCAGAATTTCACGGTCTACAATTACGGCCAGATCGTCGCCAATTCGGCGCCGGAGCCGACGGACCGCCCTGGCTCCGATGGTATCGACCTGCAGGAGGGACATAGCGGCACCGTCTACAACTACGCGGGCGGCCTGATCTCGGGCGCCAAGAATGGCACCGCAGGCGGCCTTGGCAGCAACATCACGGTCTACAACTACGCCGGCGCCACCATCATTGGCCGCGACGGCGCCGGTGTCGGATCCGGCGGCGATGCCGTGGTGACCAACTACGGTACCATCACGGGCGCGATCGATACCACGTCGGCGCGCGGCGACGGCGACGGCATCGATGTCGACTTCGCGCTCACGTTGACGAACTACGGCACCATCCAGGGCACGGGCGCGAAAGGCGCGGATGATGGCCTCCGCTTCAACAACAGCGAAGGCCTTGCGATCGGCGGCGGCGCGATCCGCAACTATGGCACCATTTCGGGGGCCGCTGCGGGTATCGTCGTCAACAATGATTCCAACCCCGATGGTTCGCGCAGCGGATCGTCCGCACTTGATCTGATCAACTATGCCGGCGGCATAATTGTCGGCAACAACAGCTATGCAATCCGTTCCGAGAACAAGACCGGTACCGCCGCCGACAAGGACACCATCGTCAACTACGGCACCATCATCGGCAATGGCACGATCCCGGACCCGAACGGAACGACGCTGCTGCAGAACGGCAATCCCGATCCCGGTTCGGTCGGCACGCTCAATGGCGTGACCTATACCGGCACCGGCTCGACCCGCTTCATTCGCGGCGACGGCGCGGCGATCCAGACCGGCGAGGGCGATGACGTTCTCTCCAACTACGGCGTGATCATCGGCAATTCCGGCCGTGCCATCAGCATGGAAGGCGGCAACGACACGCTCAATCTGTACGGCGGCTCGAGCATCGTCGGCCGGATCGACGGCGGCGTCGGCACCAACACCATCAACCTGTTCGGCCCGGGTTCGGGCACGCTGTCGAACGTTATCAACTTCCAGGCGTTGAACGTGCAGGGCGGCAGGTGGACCATCACCGACGCACAGACCTATCAGAACGGCACCGGCGTGTTCGCCGGCGCCACCTTGCTGGTGAACGGCGCGCTGGCCAGCGACGTCACGGTCAATAATGGTGGCACGCTCAGCGGCATCGGCAGCGTCGGGAACACCGCGGTCAGCGGCGGCGTCCTCGCCCCGGGCACGACGACGTCAGGCACGCTGACGGTGCGGGGCAACCTCAGCTTCACGGCGGCTTCGATCTATCTGGTGCAGGTCGACGGAGCGGGCACCGGTCGAACCAACGTCACCGGCACTGCGACACCGGGCGGCGCGGCGGTGAATGTGTCTTTGCTCAGTTCGTCCCTGCAGAAGCACTACACGATCCTAAACGCGAGCGGCGGCGTCAGCGGTACCTTTGGCTCATCAGTCGCGACGAACCTGCCTTCGGTCAGCGGCGGCCTGAACTATGACGCCAACAACGTCTATCTGGACCTGGCGCTCAACTTTGCGCCCAACTCCGGCCTCAACATCAATCAGGCCAGGCTGGCGAACGTGCTGACCGGCTTCTTCAACGCCGGCGGCAGCATCCCCGTCGCTTTCGGCGGCCTGACGCCGGCTGGGTTGACGCAGGCCTCAGGCGAGACGTCGACCGGCTCGCAGCAGACCACCTTCAACGCGATGAACATGTTCATGGGGATCATGACAGATCCCACCATCGCCGGACGTGGCGACAACGTATCTCCATCGCCCGGCGCTGCGCAGTTCGCCGATGATGATTCCGAGAGCGCCAACGCCTATGCGCCGGCGCGGAAGCCGCGATCGCGCGCCGAACGCGATGCCTATACCGCCGTGTATCGGAAGGCGCCGCCGCCGGTGCAGGCCTTGCAACGCTGGAGTGTCTGGGCGTCCGGCTTCGGCGGCTCGCAGACGACCGACGGCAACGCCGCGCTTGGATCGAACAACACGTCCAGCCGCATCTACGGCGCGGCTGTTGGGGCCGACTACCGGATCGCACCGAACACGCTCGTAGGCTTCACGCTCGCCGGCGGTGGCACCAATTTCTCGGTCGCCAATTCGCTCGGCAGCGGTCGCTCCGACCTGTTTCAGGCTGGCGTCTTCGCGCGCCACGATGTCGGTGCGGCCTATGTCCTGGGCGCGCTCGCCTATGGCTGGCAGGACATCACGACCGATCGCACCGTGATCGGCGCCGGCCTCGATCGATTGCACGCTGAGTTCAATGCCACTGCTTACTCGGGCCGCGTCGAGGGCGGCTATCGGCTGCTGACGCCGTGGATCGGAGCGGTCACGCCCTATGCCGCCGCACAGTTCACGACGTTCGATCTGCCGGCCTATACGGAACAGGTCGTGGCCGGCGTCGGTGCGTTCGCGTTGGCCTACGGCGCCAAGACCGTCACCGCGCCGCGCAGCGAATTGGGCGTGCGAACCGACAAGTCCTTCGCGATACCGGATGCGGTCCTCACCTTGCGCGGCCGCCTTGCCTGGGCGCATGATTTCAACACCGATCGCAATGTCGCAGCGACCTTCCAGACGCTGCCCGGCGCGTCCTTTGTCGTAGGCGGCGCGGCGCTGGCGCATGATGCCGCGCTCACCACCGCGTCTGCCGAATTGAACTGGATGAACGGCTGGTCGGCAGCCGCGACCTTCGAGGGCGAGTTCTCCGACGTTACGCGCTCCTACGCCGGCAAGGGCGTCGTGCGTTATAGCTGGTAGCAATCAAACTGGCGCCCGGCGGGAGAGCCGCCGGGCGCAAGTCCAATCCAGGTTTCCAGGGAAAGCCTACAGCAGGCCAAGCACGATCGCGCCGACAAAGGCGAGCGCAACATAGGCGGCGACGACACTCAGCCGGCTGACGAGAAGACTCATAGCCATCGAGAACGCTCCCAGCGTTTGCGCCTGCCCGCATAGAACGCCGAAATTTACCAAACCGTTCCCCGCCGAAAAAGCCAGCGGTGCTGTCCGTCCTGCCTGAGGCGTCCCGGGCCGGCGGCCGTATGGTTAAAGATGTGTAAAAACAACGCGTTGAAGAGTCCTTAAATAAATTCGCCGAATCTGCCGCGCATGACGCGTGGAGTTCGTTTGTATCTCGTCGGCTCCGTCGTCCTTGTTTCGCTGGTAGGTTGCGGTCGCGGTTTCTTCCAGGCCGAGCGTGAACCCTGGCGGGCCGAGGCCGAAGTCGCTTGCCTGAAATCCGGAGCGGTGAAGGAAGGGCCGGACCTCGTGCGCATCGACCCGATCTCGGGTCCCGGCGCGTGCGGTGCGCAATTCCCGCTCAAGGTCGCAGCGCTCGGCGAGAGCGACCAGACTCTTGGTTTCGTCGACGATCTGCGTCCGCCGGCCGATATCGGATCGAGCCGGAGCCAGCCGCGCTGGCCGATCGCGCGGCAACCGGCGCCGCCGCCGGCCCCTTATCCGAATTCGGCCGCGGGCCAACCCGGCTACGGCGCGCCGTCGAACGGGCCGATCTCGCTGAGCGCTCCCGGCGTCGCGCCGCAGCAGGACGACATCGATTTGCCGGCGGAGGGCTCCCCGGAGCCGCCGGGCGGTCCGGCCTATGGCACACCGCAAGGCTATCCGCCGCGCGACCGCGCTTCCGCACCTTATTCCCCCGGGCCTTATTCGCCGTCGCAAGGCGCCGCCGCGCCGTTGCCGCGGCTCGGGCCGGAGCGCGGCAATCCCGTCACTGCAGTCGGCCCGGTTACGCTGAAACCGACCGCGACGCTCGCCTGTCCGATCGTCTCCGCGCTCGACCGCTGGCTTGCCGATTCCGTGCAGCCCGCGGCGACGCGCTGGTTCGGCGCGCGCGTGGTCGAGATCAAGCAGATTTCCGCCTATTCCTGCCGCGGCATGAACGGCAATCCGAGTGCGCATATTTCCGAGCACGCCTTCGGCAATGCGCTCGACATCGCCGGCTTCACGCTCGCCGACGGCCGCCGCATCTCGGTGAAGGATGGCTGGCGCGGCCTGCCGGAAGAGCAGGGATTCCTGCGTGACGTCCAGGGCGGGGCCTGCCAGCAGTTCAACACCGTGCTGGCGCCGGGCTCCAACCGCTTCCACTACGATCACATCCACGTCGACCTGATGCGCCGCGCCAGTCGCCGCATCATCTGCGAGCCCGCCGCCGTCTCCGGCGAGCAGATCGCCGCGCGCGCCAACTCGCGCAACCCCTATGCCTCGCGCGATCCTAATGTCACGGGCTCGCTCGGCGGCAAGAAGTCCTCCTGGTTCGGCAAGGCCAAGGTCAACGAAGAAGACGAATTCACCGACGAATAGCCTTTGCTCGCTTGTGTGAGGGTAGCGCGCTGAGGCAGTGCAGGGATCGCCGAGATCCGGTGCTGCGCACATCCTTTGGTTGTTTGCTGGGCGTCCGGCTCCCGCCTGGGTGATCTACGCAGGATAGGCGATTGCGCGACATCACAATTTGCGCAACATGAGGCATGGCGTCGCGTGTCTAAGGCGGCACGGACGCGATAAACGACAATAAAGGCCGGCAAAGGCTGCATCATATCAGGGGAGGCGGCATGGAGGTGACGCGCAGTCTGAAGCGGCGATCGCCGTGGCTTGCGCGCAGCGTCAATTCGCTCGCGGGGGCTGCGATGTTCGTCGCCCCGCTGCTTGCGCTGGTTGCGATCTGGGCCATCGTCGTTCCGCTGTTCGATATCAATCCGCGGGTCTTCCCCTCTGTTGGCGCGGTCGGCACGGCCGCGATGGATTCGATCCGCGACGGCACGCTGCTTGCCCATGTCGGCGCGAGCCTGCTGCGCGTCGGCCTCGGCACGCTGATCGGCGTCGTCACCGCCGTACCGCTCGGGATCGCGATGGGCGTGAGCCCGACGGTTGCCGCGTTCCTGACGCCGCTGTTCCGCTTCTTCTCCGTGCTCGCCGGCATCGCCTGGATTCCGATCGCCACGCTCTGGTTCGGCTATGGCTTCGGCGCCATCGTCTTCGTGATCTTCAACGCCGTGTTCTTCGTCGTCGCCTACAACACGCTGCTCGGTGTCAAGACCATCCCGCACACGCTACGCAACGCCGCAAGCTCGCTCGGCGCCGGCCGCTGGGCCTTGCTGACGGAAGTGCTGCTACCGGGCGCGCTGCCGAACATCGTCACCGGCGTTCGCACCGGGCTCGGCTTTGCCTGGCGCGGCCTGATCGCGGCCGAGATGATCGCGACCAATGTCGGGCTCGGCTACATGCTGTTCGTCGCCCGCGATTTCTACCGCACCGAGGTCATCGTGTTCGGCATGATCGTGATCGGCGTGCTGTGGCTCTTGATCGACCGTCTGCTGCTGGTTCCGCTGGAGCGGGCGACCATCGAGCGCTGGGGCATGGTGAGGCGCGCATGAATGTTCTCTTGCAATGCTGGAGCGGCTACGCACGGATGACGCGGCGCTGGCCCGCGCTCGCGGCCATCATCCCCTTCATTCCGGTGGTGGCGCTCTGGAGCGCGGTTGCCGCAGCCGGCATCTTTCCGCGTGCGTTCTTCCCCGGCCCGGTCGATGTCGTGAACTCCTTCGTCACGCTGACCTACAAAGGCATCCTGCCGGATTATCTCGGCGACAGCGTGATCCGCCTGTTCACCGGCGCCGCCGTCGGCATGGCGCTCGGGATTCCCTTGGGCGTATTGATCGGCACCAGCCGCTGGGCGCATCGCATCTGCTGGCCGATCCTGTTGTTCTTCCAAGCGATCGGCGACATCGCCTGGCTGCCGATCCTCCTGATCTGGTTCGGTTTCGGGCTCACGACGATGACCTTCGTCATTGTCTACACCGTGCTGTTCCCGGTCGTGCTCAACACCGTGCTCGGCGTCGAATCGGTGCCGCGCGATCTCGCGCGCGCCGCACGCAGTCTCGGCGCCTCGCCGGCGCGCGTGCTCTGGGAGGTGACGCTGCCCGGCGCGCTGCCCAACATCATCACGGGCCTCCGCAACGGCCTCGGCTATGGCTGGCGCGCGCTGATCGCGGTCGAGATGATCGTCGGCACCAGCGGCATCGGCTTCATGATGTTCGATGCGCGCCGTTCCGGCTCCACCGTCGAGATCCTGCTTGGCATGATCATTCTCGGACTGCTCTGGTACATCGTGGACGCCTGGATCCTCGCGCCGCTCGAGCGCGCGACCGGCCAGCGCTGGGGATTGGTGACATCATGAAGACGCTTTCGCTCAAGAACCTCGCAAAGACCTATTTCGATCCCTATGCCGGCTCGCATGTCAACGCGGTCCACGACGTCTCGATCGACGTCGAGCAGGGCGAATTCGTCTCCGTGGTCGGCCCGTCCGGTTGCGGCAAGACCACCATCCTCAACATGATCGCCGGCTTCATTCCCTATACCGGCGGCGAGATCCTGCTCGACGGCAAGCCGGTCAAGGGACCGGGCCCGGAGCGCGGCGTCGTGTTCCAGTCGTTTGCGCTGTTTCCCTGGAAGACCGTGCTCGACAATGTCGGCTTCGGCCCGAAGATGCGCGGCGTGCCGAAGGCCGAGCGCGACCGCATCGCGCGCGAATATCTCGCGCTCGCCGGCCTCTCGCATGCGGCGCATCGCTACCCCAATGAATTGTCCGGCGGCATGCAGCAGCGCGTCGGCGTGGTGCGCGCGCTCGCCAACAATCCGGATGTGCTGCTGATGGACGAGCCCTTCGCCAGCGTCGACGCGCAGACGCGCATGACCTTGCAGGAGGAGCTGACGCGGATCTGGCAGGAGCGCAAGCCGACGGTGCTCTTCATCACCCATGACGTGTCGGAGGCGGTGTTCCTTGCCAACCGCGTCGTCGTGCTTTCGAAGGGGCGCGTCCTCGACCAGATCGAGATCGATTTGCCGCGGCCGCGGGTGTGGGATGATCTGGTCAAGGACGACAAGTTCAAACAGCTCTCCGCGCGCGTGCTGCAGATGGTGCGCGCCGCATGAGCCTCGTCGCGCAAGCCTTCCGCTCGACCAAGGGCCGCATCGTGCTCGGCGTCATCGCCGCCTGGGCCGGCTTTCAGCTTTGGCTGACCCTGGCCGCGCCCGGCAAGATTTCGCCGGAGCTCGCCGGCACGTCCGAGAAGGTCAATGTGCAGATCGAGCTGCCATTCACGCCCGAGCGTTTCCACGTGCTCGCATTCCAGCAATATGGACGTGTCTCGGGCACTGACGAGCATTCCATTGAATTGCGTGGCGTCAAACGAACGGACCTCAACGCCGTCGCCCGGCCGTACTGGGTGACGGCGGTGGGGCCGATAAAACCGGGAGGGTAGGAGAATGAAACGATTATTGCTGCTCGCGATGGCGTTCGCGCTGCTCTGCACGCCGTCGGGCGCGCAGACGCTGACCAAGCTGAAGGCCGGCATGGTCACCGGCATCGACCAGATCGGATTGCCGATCGCGCTCGAGCGCGGCTTCTTCGAGAAATACGGCCTCGACGTCACCATCGCGCGGCCCTATGCCACCGGCGTCGATGCCCTCAACGCGCTGCAGGCCGGCGAGAGCGAGATCGTGCAGGTCGGCGTGCCCATGATCGGCGCGGTGCTGCGCGGCATGGATCTCGTTGCGCTCGGCAATTACAGCGGCAACGCCACCAAGGCCGGCTCTGATGCGACCATGGCGATTGTTGCGCGCGAAGGCTCAGGGATCGTTAAGGGCGACCTTGCGAGCCTGAAGGGCAAGAAGATCGCGGCGTCCTTCGGCACCATCAATCACCTCTACATCCTCGGCATCCTGGAGAAGGCCGGGCTGAAGCCGGAGGAGGTCACCTTGGTGAACACGCCGCCGCCGGACATGACCGTCGCCCTGCTCGCCAAGGGCATCGACGCCTTCTCCGGCTGGGATCCGTGGCCGATCGTCGCCGGCAAGGATGTGCCCGGTGCGGTCGAGATCATCCGCGGCGGCGACGTGATCTCCTATCTCGGCTTCAACGTCGCCTTGCGTCCATGGGTGCAGGCCAACGGGGACACCATCGAGAAATTCCTGGCGGCGGTCTCTGAGGCCGACCAGTGGATGCGCAAGAACCCGAAGCAGGCCGCGCAGGTCGCAACCCGTTGGATCCCTGGCCTCAAGCAGGAAATCGCCGAAGCCGCGATGCAGTTCAACATCCAGCAGGCGGACCGCCGTCTGTCAGCGAACAATTACCGCGCGCTCTTTGGTGCTGAAGACCGCCTGTCACGGCTGGGGATCATCAAGGCGACCTTCGATGTCAACAAGCATATCGAGCCGAAATACATTCTGAAGGTGATGAAGGATCACCCCGAACTGTTCTCCGACCTGCCGCCAATCCCGGAGGCCGTAGCGATCGGTCCGGGCTACGTCTTCAAGCCGTGAGCACCTCCGATGTCATTCCGGGGCGCGCGTAGCGCGAGCCCGGAATCCATCAGGCCACAGGCGCAAGCGACGAAATGGATTCCGGGCTCGATGCTTCGCATCGCCCCGGAATGACGGCTCTCGGTGATTGCGAACAGGGACGATGGAGAGAGTTGCGACCCCAGTCTATCTCCTCACCCTGAGGAGGCCGCGTAGCGGCCGTCTCGAAGGGCGAGGCCCCTAGCGGGGCCTCATCGTTCGAGACGCGCGGAGCCTGTCATCGGGCCGCGCCTTGCGCGGACCCGTTGGCGCTCCTCACCATGAGGGGGCAAAACCGGCGTCGCCGCTACGCGGGCTTCGGCCGATACGCCGCCAGGAACACGCGCGTTGCGCTGTCGACGACGGTGGCGATCTGCTCCGGCGATGGCGAGGGCTTGGCCTGGAAGATGAAGGCCTGGAACAGCGTCGCCTGGCACATCTGCATGAATTGCCAGGCAGCGAGCTCGAAATTGTCGATCGCAAGCTCGCCGTGCGCGGCGCGAGCTTCGAGATAGGTCGCGAAGCGTTTGACGTTGCTCGCGATCACCTGTTCGTAAAATCGGCTGCCGACCTCCGGCATCCGCTCGGCGATCGCCATCACCGTGCGGATCGCCGAGCCGCCGCCCGGCCGGCACAGCAGGGCGATGTAGGCCCGCCCGAATTCGGGCAGGGTGGTATCGACGTCGCGCTGCGGATCGAAATTGAAAGCCGCCTTGCTCTGCTCGATCTTCTCTTCCTCGACGATCGCCTCGAACAGCCGGCACTTGTCGTCGAAGTAGACGTAGAGCGTGCCCTTGGAGACGCCGGCGGCGCGGGCGATCTCGCCCATACTGGCTCCGTCGAAACCCAATTCCAGGAACACCTTGCGGGCACCGTCGAGAATCTGCCGCCGCTTCGAGGAGTCCTCCTCGGCAACGATCTGAAGCGGGGATGTCCGGCCTGCAACCATTGGTTTAGTCTCTCGGAGAACATTTCCGTCCGGGCTACTGTCCGGAAGCGATTTTCTCCTTAGGGTTCCTCCAAAGTAATGTAACTTGACCGAACCGTTCGGTCAATGATAGATGTAAAGACACGATGCCGCACCAGCCGCAGGGCCTCGCTTGCGTCGTGACGGGGTAAATGAGGAGTCCGGCCATGGCCGCGGCGAGAGATCAGGCTGCACGCGTCGTTCGCTCCGAGCCGGAGGTCGAGGGCGAGTCCGTGCGCAACACATCAGCTCAGCCGGCAGAGCAGCTTCGTAGCCCCGCTCCCGAAGAAGCCAAGCGCCGGCCTGCCGAAACGCCGGCCGCGCCTGCACCGGAGCAGCCGGCAGCGCCAGCCGCCGCGCCAAAACCCGCCAAGCGCAGATTCGTCATGATGGGTGTGCTCGGCCTGCTCGCACTCGCCGCCGTCGGCTACGGCGTCTACTGGTTCGTTGCCGGACGCTTCTACATCTCGACCGACGACGCCTATGTGCGCGCCAACAACTCCATGCTCGGCGCGCGTGTCTCCGGCCATCTGGCGGCGATCCTGCCTGCCGACAACGCGATCGTTCGCGCCGGCGAAGTGATCTTCCGGATCGACGACGGCGACTACCGGATCGCGGTCGACGCGGCGCGCAGCAGGATCGCCACCCAGCAGGCGACCATCGAGCGCATCGGCCGCCAGGTCACCGCGTTGGAAAGCGCAGTCGAGCAAGCGCAGGCACAACTCGTCTCCGCCGAAGCGAACCTGAAGCGCTTCGGCCTCGATTTCGACCGCCAGCAGGCGCTGAGCACCAAGGGCTTTGCCTCGCGCGCCACCTTCGAAGTCTCGGAGGCAAACCGTGACCAGGGCGTTGCCGCGGTGAAGTCGGCGCAGGCCGCCTATGACGCTGCGCGCGACAATGTCGAGGTGACCAAGGCGCAGCAGAACGAGGCCCGCGCCACGCTCGCCGAACTGCAGACCCAGCTCGCCAAGGCCGAGCGCGATCTCGATTTCGCCACGGTGCGCGCGCCGGTCGACGGCACCTTCTCCAACCGTCTCGTCAATGTCGGCGACTTCATCCAGGTCGGCCAGCGGCTCGGCAATGTGGTGCCGCTCGACGATGTCTTCATCGACGCCAACTATAAAGAGACGCAGCTCAAGCGTGTCCGCCCGGGCCAGCCGGTGACGATCTCGGTCGACGCCTACGGCCACCGCAAGTTCAAGGGCGTGGTTGACAGCATTTCACCGGCCGCAGGTTCGGTGTTCACGCTGCTGCCGCCGGACAACGCCACCGGCAATTTCACCAAGATCGTGCAGCGATTGCCGGTCCGCATCCGCGTGCCGAAGAGCGTCGCGCGACAGAACCTGCTGCGCGCAGGCATGTCGGTCTACACCACCGTGGATACAAGCGAGGGTGCACACGACGCCGACAATGATGCCGATCTCGACGCACCGATGATGATTCATCCGCAGTGATAGTTTGAGCCCGGAGAACGCTCCGCGCGCAGGTGAGCAGATATGGCCGACGCCACCACCGCTTCGCCGAACATGATGAATGCCGCGGCCGCCAGCGAGCGCATCGAGCCGAAGCGGGTGGTCGCCTTCGTCATCATGGTGTTCGGGATGTTCATGTCGATCCTGGACATCCAGATCGTCTCCGCATCGCTCTCGGACATCCAGGCCGGCCTCTCGGCGAGCTCGAGCGAAGTCTCCTGGGTGCAGACCGCCTATCTGATCGCCGAGGTCATCGCCATTCCCCTGTCCGGCTTCCTGTCGCGCGCGCTCGGCACGCGGCTGCTGTTCGCGATCTCCGCCTTCGGCTTCACCGTCTCGAGCTTCCTGTGCGGTTTTGCCACCTCGATCGAGCAGATGATCCTCTGGCGCGCCCTGCAGGGATTTCTCGGCGCCGGCATGATCCCGACGGTGTTCGCCTCGGCCTACACGATCTTTCCGCGCTCGAAGTTCCACATCGTCGCGCCGATCATCGGACTGGTCGCGACGCTGGCGCCGACCGTCGGTCCCACGGTTGGCGGCTACATCACGGACCTGATGTCGTGGCACTGGCTGTTTTTCATCAACATCGTGCCCGGCATCGGCATCACCATCGGCGTGCTCGCGCTGATCGATTTCGACCAGCCGAATTTCTCGCTGCTCGAGCGCTTCGACTGGTGGGGCCTCTTGTTCATGGCGGGCTTCCTCGGCTCGCTGGAATATGTGCTGGAGGAGGGGCCGCAATACGAGTGGCTGCAGGACACCTCGGTCGCGTTCTTCGCCGCGGTCTGCCTTATCTCCGCGATTGCCTTCTTCTGGCGCGTATTCGCGGTGGAAGAGCCGATCGTCGATCTCAGGACGTTCGGCAACCGCAATTTCGCGATCGGCTGCGTGCTGCAGTTCTGCATCGGCATCGGCCTCTACGGCCTGACCTACATCTATCCGCGCTATCTCGCGGAGGTTCGCGGCTACAGCGCGCTGATGATCGGCGAGACCATGTTCGTCTCCGGCATCACGATGTTCCTGATGGCGCCGGTCGTCGGGAAGCTGATGCAGAAGGTCGATCTGCGCTACATCATCGCCTTCGGCCTCGTCACCTTCGCGCTTGGCTCCTGGCAGATGACCTGGATCACGCGCGACTATGACTTCTACGAACTCTTGGTGCCGCAGATCCTGCGCGGCATCGGCATGATGTGCGCGATGGTGCCGACCAACAACATTGCGCTGGGCACGCTGGCACCACATCTGGTCAAGAATGCCTCCGGCCTGTTCAACCTGATGCGCAATCTCGGCGGCGCGGTGGGACTGGCCATCATCAACCAGGTGCTGAACGAGCGCACCGACCTGCACATTTCGCGTCTGCACGATCGGGTGCATTGGGGCAATGCGACGGCGGTCGAGACGCTCAACATGTTCACCCAGCGCATGCAGGGCATGGGCGATTCCGCGATGATGGCGCTGAAGCAATTGTCGCAGATCGTGCACCGCCAGGCCGCGGTCATGGGTTATGGCGACGCCTTCTTCATGCTGACGGTGTTCTATGTCGGCCTCAGTCTTCTCGTGCTGCTCCTGAACAAGCCGTCGGCGGCGGCACCTGGCGGCGGCCATTAGCGCGAAGGCGCAGCTCACGGCTTTGTCATCTTGCAAATCAGGCGTGACGCATTTATAAGCAACGCGTCGTCGCTCGAACCGGGGAGATTTGCATGATTTTGGCTTATTCGCAGATCGCGCGCCCCCGTTCGATGCTTGTGCTGGGTATTCGGTCGCACCACTGACCGCCGGTTCTGACCGGGGCTGACGTCCCGGTCCTCCAAGCCTTCCAACAACTTACCGATCTTTCAACGACGTCCGCGTTGCGCGCTTTTGCGCCGTCGCGCGTCAATTCAGATGGAGCCGGCCTGCGCGACGAGCGCGGCCGGATTGCGCCATGACTCTTTCGACTAGCAAACGTCCCGCCGCGATCCGCGTCGTGATCCCGTTTGTATTCCGCCACTGGCTGAGGCAGCCCATCCGCGCCACCACCGTAATGGTCGGCTTTCTCGGCGCCACTGTCGCCGACCTTTTCATGCCGGTCTATTCCGGCCATCTGGTCGACGCGCTTACGCTCGGCACCGCGGACCAGGCGGCGCGGCATGCGGCGATGGTTGCATTCGGCGGCATCGTCGCGCTCGGCCTGTTGTCGATCATCCTGCGGTTCGACAATGTCACCTTCCTCTACGGCGGCCATCGCACGCCGCTCTATGACGCGCTGTCGATCGATATCCGCGCCGGCGAGCGTGTCGGCCTGGTCGGCAGGTCCGGCTCGGGCAAGACCACGTTCGTGAAACTGGTGCAGCGGCTCTATGACGTCTCGGGTGGACGGATCCTGATCGACGGCCAGGATATCGCTCACGCCACGCAGCAATCGCTGCGCAGCCAGATCGCGATCGTCCAGCAGGAGCCGATCCTGTTCCACCGTTCGCTGGCGGAGAACATCGCCTATGGCCGGCCCGGCGCCAGCATGGCGGCGATCGAGCAGGCGGCGCGGCTTGCCAATGCGCACGATTTCATCATGCGATTGCCGAAGGGCTACGGCACGCTGGTCGGTGAGCGCGGCGTCAAACTGTCCGGCGGCGAGCGGCAGCGCGTCGCGCTGGCACGCGCGTTCCTCGCCGATGCGCCGATCCTGATCCTGGACGAGGCGACCTCGAGCCTGGATTCGGAATCGGAGGCGCTGATTCAGGAGGCGATGGAGCGGCTGATGAAGGGCCGCACCTCGATCGTGATCGCGCACCGGCTGTCGACGGTGCGCGGCCTCGACCGCATCCTGGTGTTCGATCGCGGCGAGATCGTCGAGCAGGGCACCCATGCCGCGCTGACCGCGCGGCCGGGCGGCATCTATCGCAGCCTGTTCGAGCGGCAGACGATGGAGTTCGACGAGGTCTCCGCGGCGGAGTAGTCGCCGTCATTCCGTGGCGCGCGTGAGCGCGAACTACGATGCGCAATTGCGCATCTGAGAATCTCGAGGTTCTCAGGTGCGCAAGTGCGCACCATAGTTCGGGGCTTTGCGCCGCTCCGGAACGACAGCCTTTCGCCCCCGCGTGCGCGCGCTGATCGCGACCGTCGCCACCACGGCGGCGGCGAACAGCACGACCTGCCAAGTGATCGTCTCGCCATTGAACAGCGAGGCGAGCACGAAGGTGACGAAGGGCTGCAACAATTGCACCTGCGACACCCGCGCGATCCCGCCCATCGCCATGCCGGCATTCCAGGCGAAGAAGCCGATCCATTGCGAGAACAGCGCGACGTAGAGCAGACCAAGCCAGGGTTTAAGCGAGATGTGCATCGGATCGGCCGGCATCGTCAGCGCCGCCGCCGGCAGCGCGAACGGCAACGCAATCACCAGCACCCAACTGATGACTTCCCAGCCCGGCATCTCCGCGGTGAGCCGTCCGGAGAAGGCATAGCCAACGGCGGAAACCGCAACGGAGGCGAACAGGAAGAGGTCGCCCGTCGACAGCGTGCCGCCGCCGTCACGCAGCGCAAAGGCGATCACGAGCGCGGCGCCGACGACAGCGGCGACCCAGAACAAGGGCCGCGGCCGCTCGTGGGTGATGGCGACCGCCACCAGCGCGGTCGCGATCGGCAGCACGCCGAGCACGACGCCGCCATGGGAGGCGTCAACCCGCTGCATGCCCTCGGCCATCAGCAGTGGAAACAGGATGGCGACGCACAGCATCACCAGCGCAAGCTGCGGCCATAGCGCGCGCCGCGGCAGCGGCCGCCGCAACACGAGCAGGAGCGCGAGCGAGCATAGACCGGCGATTGCGGTGCGGATCGCGGTCAGGGCAATCGGATCAATTTCCGCGACGGCAAGCCGCGTCGCCGGCAGCGTGCCGCCGAAGATCGCCATGCCGATGAAGCCCAGCAACAGGCCGAAACGTTCGCGCGAGGAGGATGACGACATGATAGGCGTGGATAGCGGGTTCACTGCCCCGCGTACAGCAATCTACTCGGTGCATATGGCAGCCATGCGCGCGCTATCTCGGAGCAATTCCGCTCCACACCAGCCCGATCCCGGAGAGAAACAAAAGCCCGAGCACGATGTTTGTGAAATTCCGGTCGCTCAGCGCGTGATAGATTCGCGCGCCGAGCCAGGCGCCGGCCACCGTTGCCGGAAAGGTCACGACAGCGAGCGTGAGAACTTGCTTTGTGACGAAGCCGGCGAATGCCTGAAGCACCAGCGCCGTCGCCAGCACCGTGAAGTTGAAGGTCTGGAAAATCCCGCGCCGCTGCTCCTTGGTCCAGCCGCGCACGCTGGCCCAAAGAATCGGAAGTGGGCCGGACAGGCCGGCGAGGCCGCCAAGGATGCCGCCGGCAAATCCGATGGCGCCGTCGAACGGCTTGCCGCCAAACTTGATCGCCATTGGCCTGCGCTGAAAATAGAGCGCGATGGGAAAGACCAGCAGAAACACGCCGATGCTCAGCTTGAAGGTGTTGGGATCGGCATGGGCAATCAGCAGCGTGCCGAGCGGCACGCCGGCGAGCCCGCCGACCACAAATGGCCAGACCAGCCTGAAATCGATCGAGCGCCAGATCGAGGGCAGGGTCGTGAGCTGGCCGACGACCGAGCAGATCAGGACCAAAGGTACGGCAACCGCAGGCGGCGCAACGTAAAGCCAGATCCCCAGCGCCATCAGCGCGGTGCCGAAGCCGGCAAGGCCGGATACGAAGCCACCAGCGAGCGCGCCGACAAACAGCACCGCCAGGGCGAATCCGCCCATCATCGTCTTGTTCTCATTGCCATTGGCCTGACGTTTACACGACGAGCCGGGCAGGGACTATCGCAATCCGCCCCGGAACGATGGTCAAAGCGAAGCTGCCAAAAATGGCGAGGGGTCCAGCGTGTTTGCGCCGAACCCCTCATTTGGTCCACCAAGAGGCGTTTTCTTCACGCGAACCGGAAACCCACTTCGCTTGAAAACGCTTTAGAACATCAGCCGGCCTGTAAGCCGGGTTCTGTAGGGCACCATTCTCGCGAATGGTACGTGACGGCCATTCCTCTGGGACCGCCTTTGCAGACGGCCTCGAGCAACCTACCCGGACGGCGGGCCTGACATCGCCCTGCGGTGTTATCGCTTTCGCGAACCATCCGCGGTGCCGTCCCTATTCGGTTTTGCTCCCGGTGGGGTTTGCCATGCCGTTTCCGTTGCCGGAAACGCGGTGCGCTCTTACCGCACCTTTTCACCCTTGCCGCGCCAAAGCCCCGAGGGGCGAGGCGGGCGGTTCGTTCTCTGTGGCACTTTCCCTGGGGTTGCCCCCGCCGGACGTTATCCGGCACCGCATGTCGATGGAGCCCGGACTTTCCTCCCCCGCGGCCTTTCGGCGCTTGCGGGAGCGGCCGTCCGGCCGACTGACGCCCGTAGGCATGAGGGTTTGTGGCCGCAAGGTCAAGGCGAAAGCGGCCTGCGGAACCTCGCAAAAATAAACTATCCTGAAGATGTCGTTTTGCGTCCGCCCCGCTCGACTGGATGTCGGCGATCCAGCCGATGAAAAGGAGACTTCGCGATGCGGTATCTGTTGATGATCTACCAGAACGAGGTCGAGTACGCGAAACTCGACGCGGCAACGAGTCAGAAGATGATGGAGGAATACGGCAAGTTCACCCAGTCCATCATCCAGAGCGGCAATTTCAAGGCCGGCGACCGGCTGCGGCCGACGACGACCGCGACCACGGTGCGCGTGCGCGACGGCAAGACGCTGACGACGGATGGACCGTTCGCGGAGACGCGCGAGCAGCTCGGCGGCTACTATCTGATCGAAGCCAAGGACCTCGATACGGCGCTCGCGATCGCCGCGCGCATCCCGAGTGCAAGGCTCGGCGCGATCGAGGTGAGGCCGATCTGGGTGTATGATAAGTGATGGCCTAGCGCCGCCACTCCGGGGTAATGGCGTCACCGTATGACTCCGACCCAGATCGAAAAGATCTTCCGCGACGAGGCGAGCCGGGCGCTGGCGACGCTGATCCGCCTCGTCGGCGATTTCGATCTTGCGGAGGATGCGCTGCAGGAGGCGTTCGCGGTGGCGCTGGAGCGTTGGTATGCGGGCGAGCCGCCGGAGAATCCACGGGCGTGGCTCGTCAATGTCGGCCGCAACAAGGCGATCGATCGCATCCGTCGCAACTCCGTATTCCGCGGCAAGCAGCAGGAGCTGACGCACGAACTTCTGCTCAACGCATCCACTCCTTCCGAACTCGCCGATGCCACGCTCGACGACGACATGCTGCGGTTGATCTTCACCTGCTGTCATCCGTCGTTTGCGGACGAGGTGCAGGTCGCCCTGACGCTGCGCACGGTTTGCGGCCTCTCGACGGCCCAGGTCGCGCGCGCCTTCCTCATCAGCGAGGACGCGATGGCGCAGCGGCTCTTGCGCGCGAAGCAGAAGATTCGCCTCGCCGGCATTCCCTATGAGGTGCCGGAGCGCGAGGCGCTGGAGCCGAGGCTGCGCGGCGTGCTGGCGGTGATCTATCTCGTCTTCACCGAAGGCTATGCTGCGACCTCCGGCGAGGACCTGATGCGCCCGGATCTGGCGCGCGAGGCGATCCGGCTGGCGCGGCTGATCGATGCACTGATCCCCGGCCGCGGCGAGATCAAGGGACTGCTAGCATTGATGCTGCTGCACGACGCGCGCCGCGCCGGCCGCGAAACCGCAGGCGGCGACATCGTGCTGTTGGAGGAGCAGGATCGCTCGCTGTGGGACATCAGCCAGATCGCCGAAGGCCTGCGATTGGTGGAGGAAGCGCTGCGCATGCCCGGCCGGCCGCAATCCTACACGGTGCAGGCCGCGATCGCGGCGCTGCATGCCCGCGCGCCGAGTTATAATGACACCGACTGGCCGCAGATCGCCGGCCTTTATGAAGTGCTGCTCCGCATCAGCCCCTCACCGGTGATCGAGCTGAATCATGCCGCGGCGGTGTCGATGGTCGACGGCCCAGCGCGCGCACTCGATTTGATCGACGCGCTGGAAGCGCGCGGCAGCCTTAAGGGTTACGAATTGCTGCCGGCCGTCCGCGCCGATCTGCTGCGCCGCCTCGGGCGCACCGACGCCGCGCGCCAAGCGTATCGGGCGGCAACCGCCGCGACGCAACTGGAGCCGCTGCGCCGGCTCTATGCGCGGCGGATCGCGGAGATGGACCAGTAGTCGTCATGGCCGGGCTTGTCCCGGCCATCCACGTCCTTACGCGCGAAGAACGCGTGGATGCCCGGAAGAAGCCCGGGCATGACGGCGACGAAAAAGACTTGCCTACTTCTCCGCAACCACTGTCGCGGTCGCTTCCGGCGGCAGGCTCTCCAGCAGCGCATGCAACGTGGTCATGGTCGAGCGATCGACGATGCCGTCGACGCGCTCCTGGCGGAAATGGCGCTGGAATGCGGTGACGACTTCCATGGTGGGGCCGTCGAACTTGCCGTTGGTCGGGATGTTGTAGCCGTAGCGGGCGAATGCCTGCTGCATGTTGGTGACGTTATCGTTGATCGCGCCGAGCTGGAGCGTCTCCCCGCGTACGATCGGCGCCGGCTGAACCCAATGCCCGACGCCGGAATTGGCCAGCGAATGCCACGGGAATTTTTCGCCGGGGTCCTTCTTGCGCGCCGGCGCCACGTCGGAATGAGCGAGCACGCGATACGAAGGCACGTTGCGGCGGAGCATGACGCCGCGGCACAGCGCGATCACCGCTGCGATCTGGCGCAGCGGATAATCCGGATAGCCCCAGTCATGGCCGCGGTTGATGATCTCGATGCCGATCGAGCAGGAATTGATGTCCTCTTCGCCGGCCCAGCAGGAGACGCCGGCATGCCAGGCGCGCTTGCTCTCCGGCACGCACTGCACGATGCGGCCGTCCTCCAGCACGATGTAATGTGCGGAGACCTCGGTGCCGGCGGTGCAGAGCTGGGCGATGGCGCCCTCGACGTCGGGCATGCCGGTGTAATGCAGCACGATCATGTCGGGCTGCCGGTCGTTGGCGCGTTCGCCGAAATTCACCGAAGGGATGACGTCGGAGACGATCGAGGAGTCCGGAGTAAAGGTCTTCATGTCGGCGATGGCCCTCGGAACGGGAAGGGCGCGTTGACGCTTCGAATCAGCAGACGCGAACGAACCAGACGACATCCCAAATCTCAAATTCAAAACGGCAGTCCTGCAATTTCCGGGCAGCCTTCAATTTACTATTCCTTTACCCTGCCGCGGGCGCAATCACATCGGCGCCATCCCGCGAATTTTAGGTCCGCCTGTGGATGGTGCGCATCAGCGAGTTCCACGTGTGACTAAAAAGCAAAATAAACCGTGAAGGATTCGGCAACGCTTTCTTAACGCTAAGTGCCGTTACTAAGTGGTGAATAGCCGAACCGGTTTTTGAGGGGCGGCCGAGGCCCGCTTGCGCGCGAAATCCCATGGCAGCCCAGCAAACTCCGGTCGGGAATCAGGATTTGCGGCCTGATATGGGAACCGGCGCGTGCTCCGTGCCGCGGCTGCTCGGACGGAACCGCGGCGTGACGCGTAACTATTCGAGGCGCCATGGGCTGGTCCGTGTCCAGTTTCGATCCCCTACGCCGGACAACATTCGGAGCCGGCGCATGACGCCTGCTGCGCCGCACATTTCCGTGCTCGGCCGCGAGGCGGTCGACATGCTGAATCCGCGCACCGGCGGCATCTATATCGATGCCACCTTCGGTGCCGGTGGCTACAGCCGCCTGATTCTCGACGTGGCTGGAACCCGCGTCATCGGTCTCGATCGCGACCGGTCGGCGATCGCGCGCGGCTTCGATCTGGTTGATCGCTCCGAAGGCCGGCTGACGCTGGTCGAGGACCGCTTCTCCAATCTCGCTGACGTCTGTGCCGCCCAAGGTGTGGAGGCCGTCGACGGCGTGGTGATGGACATCGGCGTCTCCTCGATGCAGCTCGACCAGGCTGCGCGCGGCTTCTCGTTCCGTCTGGCGGGCCCGCTCGACATGCGGATGGGGCATGCGGGGCCGACCGCGGCGGATGTGATCGCAACCGCGTCGGAGCGCGATCTTGCCGACATCATCTATCTCTTTGGCGAGGAGCGGCACTCGCGCGGCGTGGCGCGCGCCATCGTGGCCGCGCGCAAGGAAGCGCCGATCGAGACGACGCAAGCGCTGGCCGACATCGTCGCCAGGGTCGTCCGCTCCAAGCCGAACGATATCCATCCGGCGACGCGGACGTTCCAGGCGCTGCGCATCTTCGTCAACGAAGAGCTCGATGAGTTGCTGCGTGCGCTCACCGCCGCCGAGCGTGTGCTGAAGCCGGGCGGACGGCTCGTGGTTGTTTCGTTCCATTCGCTGGAAGACCGCATCGTCAAGAATTTCTTCGGCGAGCGCGGAAAGGTTTCCAGCGGTTCGCGGCATCTGCCCGAAGTGGCGCAGATGGCGCCGAGCTTGAAGATTTTGACCAAGCGCCCGCTGACGCCGTCCGAGGACGAGATCGCGGCCAATCCTCGCGCGCGGTCGGCCAAACTGCGCGCCGCCGAGCGCACCGAAGCACCAGTGCATGCCGAGGGTGAGCCGCCGTCATGGCCGACGCTCGAACGCGTGATGAGGGGAGGCTAGCGCATGCGCATCCTCCATTTCCTCGTGATCGGTTTCCTCGTGGTCTGTGCGGCCTATGTCTACCGCATCAAGATGGAATCGACGGCCCGTACCGAGCGCGTGCTGCGGCTGAATGCGGAAATCCGCGAGCAGCGCGATGCGATCGCGACCCTGCGCGCCGAATGGGCCAAGCTCGACTCGCCGCTTCGGCTGCAGGGATTGGCCGAGCGTCATCTCGCGTTGAAGCCGCTCATCGCCAATCAATATGACTCGTTGAAGAACTTGCCCGAACGTCCGCCGAACTTCGCGCGGCCGGGCGCGCCTGACCCGATCGGCGCGATGATCAACACCATCGAGGCCGCCGCCGACCAGGAGAGCGTGACCGGGTCGGTACCAGACCCCGCGCAGCAGGGAGATCAGCAATGACCGACCGCGCGCCAAGTACAAAGCCGGCCGAGCCGTGGCGGCAGCGGCTGATCCGCGGCCTGCTCTACGGGCGGAATGTCGACCGCAGCGCGAAGGCGCGCGCCCGGGTCGGTCTCGCGATCATCGCGTTTGCCGCCGTCTACGCCATCATTGCCGGGCGGCTCGTGATGTTCGCGATGGGCGCCGACAGCCACGGCGCGCGCCGCACCGCCTCGCAGGATGCGATCGCCACCGCGCGCCCTGATATCATCGACCGCAATGGCGCAATCCTCGCGACCGACGTCAAAGCGCCGAGCCTGTTTGGCGAACCGCGCCGCATCATCGACAAGGACGAGGCGATCGAGCTTCTGACCGCGACGCTGCCTGATCTCGACACCGCCGAAGTGCGCGACCGTCTGTCGTCGCGAAAAGGTTTCGTCTGGCTGAAGCGCGAGATCACGCCGCAACAGCAGCAGGATATCCATCGCCTCGGCGTTCCCGGCATCGGCTTCCTGCGCGAGAACAGGCGCATCTATCCGACCGGCCCCACCGTTGCCCATTTGATCGGCCTTGTGAACATCGACAACCAGGGCATCGCCGGCATGGAGAAGTGGCTGGACAATAACGGTCTGGCCGATCTGCATCGCGCGGGCTTTGCCACCGACCGCTTGCAGAAGCCGGTGGAACTGTCGATCGATCTGCGCGTCGAGCATGCGCTGCGCGACGAGCTCCTGAAGGCCAAGGAGAAGTACAAGGCCAAGGCGGCATCGGGCCTCGTCTCCAATGTTCGGACCGGCGAGATCGTCGCGCTGGTCTCACTGCCCGATTTCGATCCCAACAATCCGAAGGAAGCGCACGATCCCGATCGCATCAACCGCCTGACCACGGGCGTGTTCGAGATGGGCTCGACCTTCAAGACGCTGACGCTGGCGATGGCGCTGGATTCCGGCAAGGCCACGCTCCACACCATGTATGATGCGCGCGGCGCGCTGCACTATGGCAAGTTCGCGATCCACGACTCCCATCCGCTCGGCCGGGCGATCTCGCTGTCGGAAGTGTTCACCTTCTCCTCCAATGTCGGCGCGGCGCGCATCGCGCTTGCGCAAGGAGTCGAGGCGCACAAGGCGTTCCTGAAGAAGGTCGGCCAGCTCGACCGTCTCCGCACCGAATTGCCGGAGAGCGCATCGCCGATCGTGCCGAAGCGCTGGGGTGAACTGAACACGATCACCATCTCCTTCGGCCACGGCATCGCGGTTGCGCCGCTGCAGGCGGTGATGGGCATCAATGCGATGGTCAATGGCGGCAATCTGATTCCGCCGACCTTCCTCAAGCGCTCGGAGGAAGACGCCAAGGCGATCGCCAAGCGGGTGATCAAGCCTGAGACGTCGGACAAGATCCGTTACCTGATGCGACTTAATGCCGAAATCGGAACCGCCAAGTCGGCCGACGTGAAGGGTTATTATATCGGCGGCAAGACCGGCACTGCGGAAAAGGTGGTCAATGGCCGCTACTCCAAGAAACAGGTGCTGAACTCCTTCACCGCCATCCTCCCGGCCGATAATCCGAAGTACCAGCTTCTGGTGATGCTGGATGAGCCGAAGGCGCTGCCGGAGACCCATGGTTTCATCACCTCGGGCTGGAACGCGGTGCCGACCGGCGGCAAGGTGATCGCCCGTATTGCGCCGCTTTTGGGGCTCGAGCCGCGGTTCGACCTGCCGCCGTCCGACCGCCTTATTCTTGCGGCATCGAGGACAACCCAGTAAGGCGTGGGGGCAGGCATGATCCGGAAGCGCGGATACGGGGTTTCCGCGAGGATCATGATCTGAGCGTGTGAGCAGCCGGCCGGACTGGAAGATCATGAGACTTCGCGACCTTTTCAGCGCTGATGCCACGATCGATCCGCAGGCGGAAGCCATCGAGATCGGAGGGGTGACGGCTGATAGCCGCGCGGTGAAGCCGGGCGATCTGTTCTTCGCGCTCGCGGGCTACAAGACCGACGGGGCGCGCTTCATCGATGCCGCGATTGCCGCAGGCGCGGCCGCGGTCGCCGTCGATCATCGGCCGCAAGGCGCTCCGCACGTGCCTTTTGTCGTGACGGCAAATCCGCGCCGCGCATTGGCACTGGCCGCGGCGAAGTTCTTCCCGCGCGAGCCCGAGACAATCGCGGCTGTGACCGGCACCAGCGGCAAGACATCGGTGGCGGCTTTCACGCGCCAGATCTGGCAGCGACTGGGGCACGATGCCGCGAGCATCGGTACCATCGGCCTGGTGTCGCCGAAGCGTACGGTCTATGGCTCGCTGACCACGCCTGATCCGATCGCGCTGCATCGCCAGCTCGACGAGATCGCCCGCGATGGCGTCACGCATCTCGCATTCGAAGCGTCCTCGCACGGGCTCGACCAATATCGGCTTGACGGCGTGCGCATTGCCGCCGGCGGCTTCACCAACCTGTCGCGCGACCACATGGATTATCACCCCGACGTGGCGCACTATCTCAACGCGAAGCTGCGGCTGTTCCGCGATCTCGTGATGGATGGCGGCGCGGCGGTGATTTCGGCCGATCATGACTGTTCGCCTGACGTGATCGATGCGGCGCGCACGCGCAAGCTCAGGATCATTACGGTTGGCCGCAACGCCGACGGCGGAGATGGCATTCGCCTGCTCGACGCTTCGATCGAAGGTTTTGCACAAAAGCTTACGATCGAGCACCGCGGCGGGAAGCGCGCCATCCATTTGCCGCTGGTCGGCGAGTTCCAGATCGAGAATGCGCTGGTGGCTGCCGGCCTTGCGATCGGCACCGGCAGCGACGCCGATGCCGTCTTCGCAAGCCTCGAACATCTCGAGGGCGCCAAGGGCCGGCTCGAACGCGTCGGCGAGCGCAACGGCGCGCCGATTTTCGTCGACTATGCGCACAAGCCGGACGCACTCGCCAAGGCGCTGCAGGCGCTGCGGCCCTATGCGAAGCGCAAGCTGATCGTCGTCTTTGGCGCCGGCGGCGACCGCGACGCGGGCAAGCGTCCACTGATGGGCGCGATTGCCGCTGACAATGCCGACAGCGTCATCGTCACCGACGACAACCCGCGCAGCGAGAATCCGGCGGCGATCCGTGCTGCCATCCTCGCCGCCGCGAAGGGCGCGAGCGAAATCGGCGATCGCGCGGAAGCGATCAGGGCCGGCATTGCTGCGTTGCAGCCGGGCGATGCGCTCCTGATCGCCGGCAAGGGGCATGAAGTCGGGCAGATCATCGGCGACAAGACGCTGCCGTTCAGCGATCATGAGGCGGTGGCCGCGGCGCTGGAAGCGAGAGGCGCATGAGTACATTACTGTGGACGTCGGCGGCAATGGCGGATGCGATGCGCGCCGCAACGCAAGGGACCTTGCCCTCCGGGGTCACCGGCCTTTCTATCGACAGCCGCACGCTGCGGCCGGGTGAGGCCTATTTCGCCATCAAGGGCGACGTGCATGATGGCCACGATTTTGTCGAGGCCGCATTGAAGGCGGGCGCCGCCCTCGCGGTGGTCGAAAGCGCACAGCGCGACAAGTTCCCCGCCGATGCACCGCTCTTGATCGTCGACGACGTGCTCGCCGGTCTCGTCGATCTTGCCCATGCCTCTCGCGCGCGGCTCACCGCGAGGATCATCGCGGTCACCGGCTCGGTCGGCAAGACCTCGACCAAGGAAGCGCTGCGGCACGTGCTCTCGGCGCAAGGCGAGACCCATGCCTCCGTTGCTTCCTTCAACAATCACTGGGGCGTGCCGCTGTCGCTCGCGCGCTGTCCGGCGTCGGCGCGGTTTGCGGTGTTCGAGATCGGCATGAACCATGTCGGCGAGATCACGCCGCTGGTGAAGCTGGTGCGGCCGCATGTTGCCGTCGTCACCACCGTGGAGCCGGTGCATCTGGAGTTCTTCTCCGGCATCGAAGAGATCGCGGACGCCAAGGCGGAGATCTTTCTGGGTCTCGAGCCCGATGGCGCCGTCGTGCTCAACCGCGACAATGCGCAATTTGGAAGGCTGGAAGCCCGCGCGAAGGAACTCGGCATTTCACGCATCGTCGCCTTCGGCACGGACACGCAATCCGAGGCGCAGCTCCTCGACGTCTCGCTGCACGCGACCTGTTCCGTCGTACATGCCAACATCCTCGGCCACGACGTCACCTACAAGATCAGCATGCCTGGTCGCCATATGGCGATGAACTCGCTCGCCGTACTCGCCGGCGCGTCGCTGATCGGGGCGGACCTTGCGCGCGCGGCATTGTCGCTGTCGCAGCTCAAAGCGCCGGCGGGCCGTGGTGCGCGGCGCACCCTCGAGGTCGGCGCTGGCGAGGCGACGCTGATCGACGAGAGCTATAATGCCAATCCGGCGTCGATGGCGGCTGCGCTGAACGTGCTCGGGCAGGCGCAACTCGGTGCGCACGGCCGCCGCATCGCGGTGCTCGGCGACATGCTCGAGCTCGGGCCGACCGGCCCTGCGCTGCATCGCGGTCTGGCTGAGGCTGTCAACGCCAACAATATCGACCTCGTTTATTGTTGTGGTCCGCTGATGCGCAACCTCTGGGACGCTCTTTCCACGGGGAGGCGGGGAGGCTATGCCGATAGCTCGGCGAGTCTGGAGACCCAGGCGGTCACGGCCATCCGCCCTGGCGACGCCGTCATGGTCAAGGGATCGCTGGGTTCGAAGATGAAGCGGATCGTCAACGCGCTGGAGAAGCGCTTTCCCGGCAAAGCCGCGCGTGAAGAAGCGGTATAGGCATATTGAATGTTTTATTGGCTGATCGACCTTTCCAACACGGTGCCCGGCTTCGGGGTGTTCCGGGGGGCGCTCAACGTGTTCCGCTACATCACGTTCCGCACCGGCGGGGCGATGGTGACGGGCGCGCTGTTCGTGTTCCTGTTCGGGCCCTGGATCATCGATCATCTGCGGTTGCGCCAGGGCAAGGGCCAGCCGATCCGCACCGACGGCCCGCAATCGCACCTGATTACGAAGAAGGGCACGCCGACCATGGGCGGGCTGATGATCCTGTCCGGCGTGGTGGTGGCGACGCTGCTCTGGGCCAACCCGATCAATCCCTATGTCTGGATCGTGCTGGCGGTGACGCTGGGTTTCGGCTTCGTCGGCTTCTATGACGATTATCTGAAGGTCACCAAGCAGAGCCACAGCGGCTTTGCCGGCAAGCTGCGCCTTGCGATCGAGGCGATCATCGCGCTCGCCGCCTGTTACGCGCTGGTGCGGCTCGGGCGCGACGTGTCCTCGACCTCGCTCGCGATTCCCTTCTTCAAGGATGTGGTGTTCAATTTCGGCTGGTTCTTCGTGATCTTCGGCGCCTTCGTCATGGTCGGCGCGGGCAACGCGGTGAACCTGACCGACGGCCTCGACGGTCTCGCCATCGTTCCGGTGATGATTGCGGCCGCCAGCTTCGGCATGATTTCCTATCTCACCGGCAATGCGGTGTTCTCCGATTACCTGCAGATCAACTATGTCGCCGGCACCGGCGAGCTCGCAGTGCTCTGCGGCGCCGTGCTGGGCGCAGGTCTCGGGTTTTTGTGGTTCAACGCGCCACCGGCCTCGATCTTCATGGGCGACACCGGCTCGCTCGCGCTCGGCGGCATGCTCGGAGCGACGGCGGTCGCCGTGAAGCACGAGATCGTGCTGGCGGTGATCGGCGGCCTGTTCGTGCTGGAGGCGGTTTCGGTGATCGTGCAGGTGGCCTCGTTCAAGCTCACTGGCAAGCGCGTGTTCCGCATGGCGCCGCTGCACCATCATTTCGAGCAGAAGGGCTGGACCGAGCCGCAGATCGTGATCCGCTTCTGGATCATCGCCGTGATGCTGGCGCTCGCCGGCCTGTCCACGCTGAAGCTACGATGATCCCTGTCACCTCCTTCGCGGGCAAGACGGTCGCCGTGTTCGGGCTCGGCGGTTCGGGGCTTGCGAGCTGCCATGCGCTGAAGGCGGGTGGGGCGGAGGTGATTGCCGGCGACGACAACTCCGACAACGTCACCAAGGCCGCGCAGGCCGGCTTCGTCACTGCCGATCTGCGCTCGGTCTCCTGGACGAATTTCGCCGCGCTGATCCTGACCCCCGGCGCGCCGCTGACCCATCCCGCGCCGCATTGGAGCGTGCTGCAGGCGCGCCAGGCCGGCGTCGAGGTGATCGGCGATGTCGAACTGTTCTGCCGCGAGCGCCAACGTCACGCGCCGCAAGCGCCGTTCGTCGCCATCACCGGCACCAACGGCAAGTCGACCACGACAGCGCTGATCGCCCATCTGATGAAGGTCGCCGGCTACGACACCCAGATGGGCGGCAACATCGGCACTGCGATCCTGTCGCTGGAGCCGCCGCGGATGGGCCGCGTGCATGTGATCGAGATGTCGTCCTACCAGATCGACCTCACGCCCTCGCTCGATCCGTCCGTCGGTATCCTGCTCAATGTCAGCGAGGACCACATCGATCGCCACGGCACCTTGGAGAATTACGCCGCGGTGAAGGAGCGGCTGGTCGCGGGCGTGCAGCCGGGTGGCACCTCGATCGTCGGTGTCGACGACATCTTCTGCCGCAACATCGCCGATCGCCTGGATCGGGCGGGCAAGCGCGTGGTGCGGGTGTCCGTGAAGAACCCGCTGCCCGACGGCATCTATGTCGAGCACGAGACCATCGTGCTGGCGTCGGGTGCCGCGCGCAGTGAGGTCGCACGACTGGGCGGCATCGGTTCGCTCCGCGGCCTGCACAACGCGCAGAACGCGGCGTGCGCGTCGGCCTGCACGCTGGCGATGGGCATCTCGACGGATGTGCTGCAGAACGGCCTGCGCAGCTTTCCTGGGCTGGCGCACCGCATGGAGCAGGTCGGCCGCCGCGGCAACGTGCTGTTCGTCAACGACTCCAAGGGCACCAATGCGGATGCAGCAGCGCATGCGCTGTCGTCTTTCACTGACATTTTCTGGATCGCCGGCGGAAAGCCGAAGGCCGGCGGCATCACCAGCCTGACCGGTTATTTCCCGCGCATCCGCAAAGCCTATCTGATCGGCGAGGCAGCGCAGGAATTTGCCGGCACGCTCGGCGAGGCCGTGCCGCACGAGATTTCGCAGACGCTCGATGTCGCAGTCGCCAACGCCGCGCGCGATGCGGAAGCCTCCGGCCTCACTGACGCGGTCGTCCTGCTGTCGCCGGCCTGCGCCTCCTTCGACCAGTACCGCAATTTCGAAATCCGCGGCGCCGCCTTCCGCGACCTCGTCACGGCACTGCCCGGCGTCAAGCCGGTGGTGATGTAGCCCGTCATGGCCGGGCTTGTCCCGGCCATCCACGTCTTCCCTTCGTTGCGGCGGCAAAGAGGTGGATGCTCGGCACAAGGCCGGGCATGACGACGGGAGAGAGGTTCGCTCTATCTCCAAAGTTGCTCAATCCATTAACCCTTCGGAAACCATCCTCGTCCACCAATGGCCGTTACCTCGGCATTCTGGGGACGCCCATGCTCGCCCGTGATCAACGCACCCCGTTCTCCGACTGGTGGTGGACCATCGACAAGCCGCTGCTGGCTGCGGTCATCGCGCTGATGTTCGGCGGTGTCATCCTGTCGCTCGCGGCGAGCCCGCCGGTCGCGACCCGGATCGGGCTCGACCCCTTCCATTTCTTCAGCCGGCACGTGATGTTCCTGCTGCCATCCTTCATCGTGCTGATCACGGTCTCCTTCCTGTCGCCGCGCCAGATCCGGCGCGCCGCGATGGTGGTGTTCTTCGTCAGCATCGCGCTGATCGTGATGACCCTCCTGATCGGCCCGGAAGTGAAGGGCTCGCGGCGCTGGATCACGCTGGTCGGCGTCAATATCCAGGCTTCCGAATCGGCCAAGCCGGCCTTCGTCATCCTCGCGGCCTGGTTGTTTGCGGAATCGACCAGGCGTCCGGAAATGCCGGCGACCTCGATGGCGCTGGTGCTGCTGTTGATGCTGGTCTCGCTTTTGGTGATGGAGCCCGATTTCGGCCAGACCATGCTGATCCTGATGGTGTGGGGCGCGCTGTTCTTCATCGCAGGCATGCGGATGATCTGGGTCGCCGGGCTTGCGGGCGCGGCGGGCCTCGGCCTGTTCAGCGCCTATCTGTTCGTCCCGCACGTTGCCGGCCGCATCAAGCGCTTCATGAATCCGGCCTCGGGCGACACCTTCCAGGTCGACATGGCGATGGAGGCGTTCTGGAACGGCGGCTGGTTCGGGCTCGGGCCGGGCGAGGGCATTGCAAAGCGCAGCCTGCCGGACAGCCACACCGACTTCGTCTTTGCGGTCGCCGCGGAAGAGTTCGGCATCATCCTTTGCCTTGCGCTGCTGGCGCTGTTCGCCTTCGTCGTGATCCGCACGCTCTCGCGCGCCTACACGACCGAGGACATGTTCGCGCGCTTTGCGGCGTCGGGGCTCGCAATTCTGTTCGGCGTGCAGGCTGCGATCAACATGGCGGTCAACCTGCAATTGATCCCGGCCAAGGGCATGACGCTGCCGTTCATCTCCTATGGCGGCTCGTCGATCGTCTCGCTTGCCTACGGCGTCGGCATGATGCTGGCCTTGACCCGGCAGCGCCCACGCACCGAGATCGAATCGACCAACGCGGCCAGCGCAGCGCCGGGCTATGCCTGACTAGCGCGGTCGGCTATTTGAGGCCATGGACAACGCGCCCCTCATCCTGCTTGCGGCCGGCGGCACCGGCGGCCATTTGTTCCCCGCCGAGGCGCTCGGCGTGGAACTGAACAGACGTGGCCTGCGCGTGCGGCTCGCGACCGACGCACGCGCGCTGCGCTACAGCGGACTGTTCTCCAAGGACAATATCGATGTGGTGCCGAGCGAGACGGTGCGCGGACGCAATCCGATCTCGCTCGCCCGCACCGCGTTCACGCTGGGCTATGGCATCGTGGTTGCCGCCAATCTGGTGCGCCGATTGAAGCCGGCCGCGGTGGTCGGCTTCGGCGGCTATCCCACGGTGCCGCCGCTGCTCGCCGCGCGCCTGCTCGGCGTGCCCGGCATTATCCATGACGCCAACGCGGTCCTCGGCCGCGCCAATCGCTTCCTCTCCAGCCGCGTCAATGCGATCGCGACATCGCTGCCCGGCGTGCTCGACCGCGATCCGGCACTGGCCGCTAAGACCACCACCGTCGGCACGCCGATGCGGCCCACCGTCCTCGCAGCCGCCGCGGTGCCGTTTGCCTCGCCGGAACCGAACGGCCCGCTGCGCCTGCTTGTGGTCGGCGGCAGCCAGGGTGCGCGGGTGATGAGCGACATCGTGCCCGGTGCGATCGAAAAGCTCGAGCCGGCGCTGTGGAGCCGCCTGATCCTCACGCAGCAGGTGCGGGAGGAGGACATGGCGCGGGTGCGCGCGGTCTATGACCGCCTCAAGATCAATGTCGAGCTCGCGCCGTTCTTCACCGACCTGCCGGCAAGGTTAGCCGCCAGCCATCTCGTGATCTCGCGCTCCGGTGCCGGCACCGTCGCCGAACTCGCCGCGATCGGCCGGCCCTCGATCCTGGTGCCGCTGCCCGGCGCGATCGACCAGGACCAGTTCGCCAATGCCGGCGTGCTGTCGCAGGCCGGCGGCGCATTGCGGATTCCACAGGCCGAATTTACCCAGGACAGGTTGGCTGCTGAAATCTCTGCTTTGGCGGCCGAACCGGCGAAATTGACGGCAATGGCG
This sequence comes from Bradyrhizobium sp. LeoB3, assembly GCF_055456055.1. Classification (NCBI taxonomy): domain Bacteria; kingdom Pseudomonadati; phylum Pseudomonadota; class Alphaproteobacteria; order Hyphomicrobiales; family Nitrobacteraceae; genus Bradyrhizobium; species Bradyrhizobium sp. LeoB3. The sequence continues at coordinate 135,156 of NZ_JBVBEF010000004.1, read as the reverse complement.
TCCGCCGCGCGCGGCGCCGGTCGGCTCGACGCGGCGGAGCGACTGGCCGATCTGGTGGTGAAAGTGGCTGGAATTTAGGCGATTCTGCAGAAATTGCCCTTGTCATGCCCCGCGAAAGCGGGGCATCCAGTAATTCGCAGAGCCGATTTGAATCTCTCGGGCTGCGCAGAATATCGAAGGATTGTCTCATGAGACTGCCGCGCGAGATCGGACCTATCCACTTCATCGGGATCGGCGGCATCGGCATGAGCGGCATTGCCGAGGTGCTCTGCAATCTCGGCTACACCGTGCAGGGCTCTGATGCTTCCGAGAGCGGCAATGTCGCGCGGTTGCGCGAGAAGGGCGTCAAGGTTTCGGTCGGCCACAAGGCCGAGAACGTCAACGGCGCCGACGTCGTCGTGGTCTCGACCGCGATCAAGCGCGATAATCCGGAATTGATGGCCGCCCGGGCGCAGCGCATTCCGGTGGTGCGCCGCGCCGAGATGCTCGCGGAATTGATGCGGCTGAAGAGCTGCGTTGCGATCGCCGGCACCCATGGCAAGACCACGACCACCTCGATGGTTGCAGCCTTGCTCGATGCCGGCGATTTCGATCCGACCGTGATCAATGGCGGCATCATCAATGCCTACGGCACCAATGCGCGGCTCGGCGCCGGCGACTGGATGGTGGTGGAAGCCGACGAAAGCGACGGCACATTCCTGAAGCTGCCGACTGATGTCGCCATCGTCACCAATGTCGACCCCGAGCATCTCGATCACTTCGGGACCTTCGAGGCGGTGCAGGACGCATTCCGCGCCTTCGTCGAGAACGTGCCGTTCTATGGCTTCGCGGTGATGTGCATCGACCATCCCGTGGTGCAGACGATCGTCGGCCGCATCGAGGATCGCCGCATCATCACCTATGGTGAGAATCCGCAGGCCGATGCGCGACTGGTCGACCTGCAGCCGATACCCGGCGGCTCCAAGTTCAAGGTCGCCTTCCGCAACCGCAAGACCGACGTGACGCACGAGATATCGGACATCGTGCTGCCGATGCCGGGTCGCCACAATGCGTCGAACGTCACCGCGGCGATCGCGGTCGCGCATGAGCTCGGCATTTCCGACGAAGCGATCCGCAAGGCCATCGCAGGCTTCGGCGGCGTGAAGCGGCGCTTCACCCGGACCGGCGAGTGGAACGGCGTCATCGTGATCGACGATTACGGTCACCATCCCGTCGAGATCGCCGCGGTGCTGAAAGCTGCGCGCGAGTCCTACAGCGGCAGGATCATCGCCGTGGTGCAGCCGCATCGTTTCACCCGCCTGCAGTCGCTGTTCGAGGAATTCTGCACCTGCTTCAACGATGCCGACGCGGTTGTCGTCGCCGAGGTCTATCCGGCCGGCGAAGCGCCGATCCCGGGCATCGACCGCGATCATTTCGTGCTCGGCCTGCGCGCGCACGGCCATCGCGACGTGATCCCGCTGCCGAATGCCGGCGAGCTTGCGAAGATCGTTCGCGGCCTTGCGAGGCCCGGCGATCTCGTCGTGTGCCTCGGCGCCGGCAACATCACGCAATGGGCTTACGCATTGCCCGGCGAATTGAAGGCGCTGGGCTAGCGTGGCCGGTTTCCCCGACATCACCCTCGAACTGAAAGCCGCGATGCCGGATTTGCGCGGGCGCCTCTTGGCGAACCAGTCGCTGGCGGAACTGACGTGGTTTCGCGTCGGCGGACCGGCGCAGGTGCTGTTCACGCCGGCGGACGAGGACGACCTCGCTTATTTCCTGGCGCGCCTGCCGCAGGATTTGCCGGTTTATGTCGTCGGCGTCGGCTCGAACCTGATCGTGCGCGATGGCGGGATGCCGGGCGTCGTGATCCGCCTCGCGCCGCGCGCATTCGGCGAGACCAGGGCCGAAGGCGACATCGTCAGCGCCGGCACTGCTGCGCTCGACAAGCGCGTGGCTGAGACGGCGGCGGCTGCAAATATCGGCGGCATGGAGTTCTTCTTCGGCATCCCCGGCACTGTCGGCGGTGCGCTGCGCATGAATGCGGGTGCCAACGGCGGCGAGACCAAGGATGTGCTCTTGGATGCGACCGGCATCGGCCGCGACGGCACGAGGCATGTGTTCACGAATGCCGACATGAAATTCGTCTATCGCAGCAGCGGCGTCGATCCCTCGATCATCTTCACCTCCGCGCGCTTTCGCGGCAGGATCACCGCGCCCGAGGCGATCCGCACGCGCATGAACGAGGTGCAGGCCCACCGCGAGACAGCGCAGCCGATTCGCGAGAAGACGGGCGGCTCGACGTTCAAGAACCCGCCGGGCAACAGCGCCTGGAAATTGATCGATGCCGCCGGTTGCCGCGGCCTGCGCGTCGGCGGCGCCCAGGTCTCGGCAATGCACTGCAATTTCCTCATCAACACCGGCAATGCCACCGGACACGATATCGAGACGCTCGGCGAAACCGTACGGCAGCGGGTGAAAGAGACGTCGGGAATCGAGCTACACTGGGAAATCAAGCGAATCGGAATTCCACTATAAGCGTCATTCCGGGATGGTCCGAAGGACCAGACCCGGAATCTCGAGATTCCGGGTTCGATGCTTCGCATCGCCCCGGAATGACGGATGTGGGGATCGGCGGACGAAACGATGCGAACGACCATTCTCTTCGGCGGCAGCAACAAGGAACGCCTCGTCTCGGTGGCAAGCGCGCAGGCGCTGCACCAGGCTTTGCCGGAAGCCGATCTCTGGTTCTGGGACGTGGCCGACAATGTCCATGTCGTGCGGTCCGAGCAGCTTCTCGAACATGCGAGGCCCTTCGAGGACGAGTTCAGGCCCGGCACCCGCGGCGTCCCGCTCGCGCAAGCGCTTGACCAGGCTGCCCGCGAGGATCGCGTGCTGGTGCTTGGCCTGCACGGCGGCAGCGCCGAGAACGGCGAATTGCAGGCGATGTGCGAGATGCGCGGCATCCCCTTCACCGGTTCGGGTTCGGCGTCCTCGCATCTTGCCTTCGACAAGGTCGCGGCGAAGCGATTCGCGGCGATCGCGGGCGTGCCGGCGCCGGGCGGCATCGCGCTGGACGAGATTGACGCTGCCTTCGCCGAATATGGCAGGCTGATCGCCAAGCCTGCGCGCGACGGATCGAGCTACGGCCTGATCTTCGTCAATGCGAAGCAGGACATCGTTGCCGTCCGCAACGCCGCCAGGACGGAGGACTATCTGATCGAGCCGTTCGTTGCGGGTGTGGAGGCAACCTGCGGCGTGCTGGAGCGCTCCGACGGCGCAATCTTCTCGCTGCCGCCGATCGAGATCGTGCCGGCGGAGGGCGCGTTCGACTACACCGCAAAATACCTGCTCAAATCGACCCAGGAGATCTGCCCCGGGCGCTTTTCGCCTGATATCAGCGCCGCGATCATGGACCTCGCGCTCCGCGCCCACCGGGCGCTGTCCTGCACCGGTTATTCCCGCACCGACTTCATCGTCTCCGCGAAAGGACCGATCTATCTGGAGACCAATACGCTGCCCGGGCTGACCAAGGCCTCGCTCTATCCGAAGGCGCTCAAGGCGCAGGGCATCGAATTCGTCGATTTCCTGCACGAGCAGATCGAATTGGCCAAGCGGCGGGCGGGTAGGGTGGGTTAGTCAGCGCCATCCCTTCGTCCGTCATTCCGGGCCGCGCTTCGCGCGGACCCGGTGGCATCGCCCCGGAATGACGGGGAGTGTTCAGAAGTGCCAGGAACCGGGTTCCATCCCGAATCGGACCCCGGGATTGCTAAAATCCTAAGGATTGCGTGGCAAAGTACGCACATTGCTCATCAAAACCTGTTCTGCGTTAACCGCTTTTACCTTTTGTTTACCAGGAAGTCCGAAGGTTAACGCCGGCGGCGCATGTAGCGCTTGGCTGCCGGGCGTGAGCTGTCGCGGGAACTTTCACTTCGACACGCGTAACGAGGGACGGGGGGCCTCTCTTACTGGCTTCGACACCCAGGCCGGCATCACCGAGACGTCGCGTGCGCCAGGACCCGCAAACGTGTTGCGGGCACAAGATTTGACGAGCTCGTGCAATGGATGGTGCAGGCCGCCTCACTCGATCACTGCGATCGCTGAGGCCCGAAGCTGACCTGAAAGCAGCCGCTATTGGAGCGGCGGTGCTGCTGCGCGAGTATTTTGCCCGCCGTCGTGCCAGTCGTCGTGCCCGCCGCGCCCCGCCCGTGATCGATCGCGATCCGCCCAGCCGCTTCATCCTTCTGATCGAGCGCTATCTGCCGCGCCGCGTCGGTCTTGCCGCCACCGTCTTCATCCTGCTCGGCAGCGCCGGCCTCGGCATCGTCAAGGGCGGCCATGTCGACGAATTCGTCACGGGACTTTCGGATGCGCGCAACGCGCTCGCCAACTCGGCAGGCTTCCGAATCACCACCGTGGCCATCAACGGCCGCAAGCAGTTGAGCCAGGACGAGGTGCTGGCGATCGGCGGCGTCAATGGCCGCTCCTCGCTGTTGTTCCTGGATGCCGCGACCGTGCGTGATCGGCTGAAGGCCAATCCCTGGATCGCCGACGCGACGATCCTGAAGCTTTATCCGGGCCAGCTCCAGATCGACATCGTCGAGCGCAAGGCGTTCGCGCTGTGGCAGCAGGATGGGCGCCTGTCCGTGGTCGCGGATGATGGCGCGGTCCTCGAGCCCTACGTGTCGCGCCGCTTCCTCACGTTGCCGCTCGTGGTCGGCAAGGGGGCCGAGACCAGGGCCAAGGATTTCCTGGCGCTGCTCGATCGCTATCCGCAGGTGCGCTCGGTGACCAAGGCCGCGATCTTCGTCGGCGAACGGCGCTGGAACCTGCGGCTCAAGGATGGCCTCGACATCCGCCTGCCCGAGAACGACGTCGGCAATGCGCTCGCCGCGCTCTCCAAGCTCGACAAGGAAGACCGGCTGTTCTCGCGCGACATCGTCGCCGTCGACATGCGCCTGCCCGACCGGTTGACGGTGCAACTGTCCGAGGACGCGGCAAAGGCGCGCGAGGAGCTGTTCAAGGACAAGAAGTCCAAGAAGAAGGGCGGTGACGCATGACCGTCCTCGATCGCAATCTGACGCCGAAGACACGCCCGATGGCCCACAAGCGCACCGCGCTTGTGGCTTCGCTCGATATCGGCACCAGCAAGATCGCCTGCATGATCGCGCGGCTGAAGCCGTCGCCGCCGAGCGAAGCCCTGCGCGGCCGCACCCATGCGGTGGAATTGATCGGCTACAGCCAGATCCAGTCGCGCGGCGTCAAGGCCGGCGCGGTGGTCGATCTCGCCGAATGCGAAAAGGCGGTGCGTCATGCGGTGGCGCTTGCCGAGCGCATGGCCAAGGTCCGTGTCGAATCCGTGCTGCTGCCGGTTGCCGGCGGCCGGCCTGCGGGTCAGCTCGTCGAGGCTGCTGCCGACATTCGCGGCGGCTCGGTGACGGAAGCCGACATCAGCCGCGTTACCACAGCCGGCATGATCCACGCGACCGCCCATGGGCGGACCGTGCTGCACGCGCTGCCGGTCGGCTACGCGCTCGATGGGGTCAAGGGAATCCGCGATCCGCGCGGCATGGTGGCGCGCCAGTTCGGCGTCGACATGAACGTGGTCACGGCCGACGCCACCGTCGCCAAGAACCTGATGCTCGTGGTCGAGCGTTGCCACCTCAACGTCGAGGCGATGGCGGCAAGCTCCTATGTCGCCGGCCTTTCGGTGCTCACCGATGACGAAGCCGATCTCGGCGCCGCCGTGGTCGAGATGGGCGCCGGCTCGACCACGATCGCGACCTATTCGGGCGGACGCTTCGTGCATGCGTCGGGATTTGCGCTCGGCGGGCAGCACATCACGATGGATCTCGCGCGTGGCATCGGCGCGTGCATTGCGGATGCCGAGCGAATCAAGACGTTATATGGCACCGTGCTGACTGGCGGCTCGGATGCGCGCGAGCTGATGTCGGTCCCGACCGCCGGCGACGAACGCGATACGCCGCAGATCGTCTCCCGCGCCACGATTGCGAACATCGTCCGGCATCGCGCCGAGGAGATTTTTGAGATGGTCCGGGACCGGCTCAAGGCCTCCCCGTTTGCGGCAGAGCCGAGGGCGCGGGTCGTGCTCAGCGGCGGCGCAGCGCAGCTCACCGGCATGATCGAACTCGCCACCCGCATTCTCAATCGGCCGGTGCGGATCGGCCGTCCGCTCGGCTTCGGCCGTCTACCCAACGAGGCCAAAGGGCCGTCGTTCGCGGTGCCCACCGGGCTTCTGGTCTATCCGCAATACGCTCACCTCGAACATGTTGAACCGCGGCACACGCGGCAGCTCAAGACAGGGACTGACGGTTATTTCGGAAAGGTCGGACGATGGCTTCGCGAGGGCTTCTGATGACCACTCATAAGGCCCACAGGATTTTCACCAGCTCCCGCGGCCGCAGGCCGGGGCGAACCTACGCGCGCGCGTAATCGAGAGGCAACCATGGCACTCAATCTGACCCCTCCTGACATCAGCGAGCTGAAACCGCGGATCACCGTCTTCGGCGTCGGTGGCGCCGGCGGCAACGCCGTCAACAACATGATCACCGCCGGGCTGCAGGGCGTTGATTTCGTCGTCGCCAATACGGACGCGCAGGCGCTGACCATGTCGAAGGCGCAGCGCATCATCCAGATGGGCACGCAGGTGACCCAGGGCCTCGGCGCCGGCTCGCAGCCGGATGTCGGCGCGGCCGCCGCGCAGGAGGTCATCGACGAGCTCCGTGATCACCTCACCGGCGCCAACATGGTGTTCGTCACCGCCGGCATGGGCGGCGGCACCGGCACCGGCGCTGCTCCCGTGATCGCCAAGACCGCGCGCGAGATGGGCATCCTCACCGTCGGTGTGGTGACCAAGCCGTTCCACTTCGAAGGCCAGCGCCGCATGCGCACCGCCGAGAATGGCATCTCCGAGCTGCACAAGGTGGTCGACACGCTGCTGATCATCCCGAACCAGAACCTGTTCCGAGTCGCCAACGAGAAGACCACCTTCGCCGACGCTTTTGCGATGGCCGACCAGGTGCTCTATTCGGGCGTTGCCTGCATCACCGACCTGATGGTCAAGGAAGGCCTGATCAACCTCGACTTCGCCGACGTCCGCGCCGTCATGCGCGAGATGGGCAAGGCGATGATGGGCACGGGCGAGGCGACCGGTGAGAAGCGCGCGCTCACCGCCGCCGAGGCCGCGATTGCCAATCCGCTGATCGACGACTCCTCGATGAAGGGTGCCAGGGGCCTCCTGATCTCGATCACCGGCGGCAAGGATCTCACCCTGTTCGAGGTCGACGAGGCCGCCACCCGCATCCGCGAGGAGGTCGACCCCGACGCCAACATCATCGTCGGCGCCACCTTCGACGAGACGCTCGATGGCATCATCCGCGTCTCCGTGGTTGCGACCGGCATCGAGCAGGCCGCGATCGCCCGCAACGCCGCCGCCGCGGCCCCCGCTGCGCCTGCGCCGACCGGCAACGGTTCGCCCGAGAGCCGGCTCGCCGACCTGACCGCGCGGCTGCGCGCCGACAACCAGCGCCTGGCCGAGCGTGCCCATAAGCTGGAAACCGGCGGCGCCCCGATGGCTGCGCCCGCCGCGCCGGCGCCTGCCGCCCCGCCGCCGCTGCGCCAGCAGGGCAGCGTCGAGCGTGCCGCGCTCGCCGCCATCGCCGCCGCCGTGTCGCCGGAACAGCAGGCCGCGCCGATGCAGCCGGCGTCCTATGGCGACGTCACCGTCCGTCCGATCGCGCAGAAGCCGACTCTGTTCCCCGATCCGGAAGCGACCAAGGTCGAGCACCATGAGCCGGCGACGCCGGAAACCTTCATCCCGCCGACCGCCGAGCGGCCGCCGGTGCGCACGCCGCGGATGCCGAAGTTCGAGGATCTGCCGATGCCGGCCCAGGCCGAGATTCGCCACGCCCGCGGCGAGGCCGAGGAGGAACATCCGCAGAAGACCCGGCTGTCGCTGTTGCAGCGGCTCGCCAATGTCGGCCTCGGCCGCCGGGAGGAGGAGAGCGAACCGCCGGTGGCGGCCCGCGCCTCCGGACCGGCCATGCCGCCGCTGCCCGAGCGCAAGCCGCAACGCAGCGTGGCGCAGCAAATGGCGGCGCACGATCCGGTATCAGAGTATGCGAAGCGTCCGGCGCCCCAAGGATTGGATGCCCATGGACGGCCGGCACCTGTTGCGCCGACGCCACAGGGAGACGATCATCTTGATATCCCGGCCTTCCTGCGCCGGCAGGCAAACTGAGCTTTGTTACAGTGCTGACCATCCAAAGAGCCCCGGCGGAACCCGCCGGGGCTCTTTTCTTTTACCCTCTCCGCAGTCGTAGAGGGGCAAACAAGTAACTGAAATTAAATGATTAATCAGGTACTCCATGACTTGGTCATGGTACCGAAAGGGTGTCCGGCCGCTCCGCAATTTGGTTAAGCCTTGGCGCGATTGCGGCGGAGATGGGGTAACAATCGGTAAAGAAGCGTGAGTTGTACGCTTTCGGGCGGTGACTATGGTCTGTCCAACTTTGGGGATGCCTAAGCGAGTCGGTTGGGGAAGTAAGGCCGCCTCGTCTTAGGTTACGTCGGGTAGTGGGCGCATATCGGATGAAATTGAGCCGTCAAACAACGCTTCGGTCGCAGGCCACCGTGACGGGCGTCGGCGTTCACTCCGGTTTACCGGTCAGCCTGACCATTGGACCTGCTCCCGTTGATACCGGCTACACTTTTATCCGGACGGGTCTCGACGGGGCCGACCGCGAAGTTCACGCCACCGCCGACGCCGTGATCGCGACTGAATTCGCGACCGTCCTGGGCGACCGCGAGGGACCGCTGGTATCGACCGCCGAACATGTGCTGGCTACGCTGCGCGGCATGGGGGTCGACAACGCCACCATCGAAATCGACGGTCCGGAAGTGCCGATCATGGACGGCAGCGCCGCGGCCTTCGTCGCCGCGGTCGATCAGGCTGGTATCGTCACCCAATCCGCCGCCCGCCGCGTTCTCCAGGTCCTAAAGCCGGTGCAGGTCGCGATCGGCGACTGCTTCGGTGAGTTCCGTCCCTTTGCCGGCGGCTTCCGCGCCGAAGTCGAGATTGACTTCGCCAATCCCTTGATCGGCCGCCAGAGCTACTGCTTCGATCTCTCCGCCGAGAGCTTCCGCCGCGAGATTTCGCGTGCCCGCACCTTCGGCTGCATGAACGACGTGGCGCGGCTGTGGAGCGCAGGTTTCGCGCTTGGCGCCTCCTTCGAAAACTCGGTGGTGTTCGACGAGACTCGTCTGCTCAACACCGAAGGTCTGCGGTTCCGTGATGAATGCGTCCGCCACAAGGTGCTGGATGTGGTCGGCGATCTCGCGCTGGCCGGCCTCCCGATCCTCGGCGCCTATCGCTCGGTTCGCGGTGGTCACAAGCTGAACCACGCGGCGCTGACCGCGCTGCTTTCCGATCGCAGCGCCTGGCGGGTGGTCGAATCGGAGACCGCACGCCGTTCGCGCACCGTCGCCGAAGCCGGCGGTGCCACCGTCGGCGGCCTGATCGCGCCGGCCTACGGCCCGGACGTGTCCTAAACACGCTTTCCATTAGCGTTTTTCCGCAATTTCCGCAGTAACCACAGCCGATCATGACCGTCTTGGGGCCGCCTTAATCCGGGCGAAATGGCTCCGTATTCGATTGGTCGAGGGTCGTTTTTCGGCTAGACAGGCCTGCGGTTGCACGGGGCAGCACAGGCGCGGGGAAAATTTCCGTCCATGGCCTCGTTCGTGGACAGATCGCCATCAATCACTTCCAAGCCGCCGGGTTCTCACATTCATGCCCTTATCGCGTAGCACGCACGAATCATGCACCTCATCGGCCGGCCGCGCCGGATGGGCGTCATTGTTGCGGCTGGCCGCGGGCCTGATCGTGCTGGCGCTGCCGTTGGGTGGTTGCGGTACCGGCCCGCTGTGGGACAAGTTCCTGGCCAAGGACGACACCTTCGTCGAGGAGCCCGCGGACAAGCTCTACAATGAGGGCTTGTACCTGATGAACCAGCGCAAGGATCCTCGTGCGGCCTCGAAGAAGTTCGAGGAGGTGGACCGGCAGCATCCCTATTCCGATTGGGCGCGCAAATCGCTCCTGATGTCGGCCTATTCCTCCTACCAGCAAGGCGACTACGATACCTGCATCGGCTCGGCGACACGTTACGTCACCTTGCATCCCGGCAGTCCGGATGCTGCCTACGCGCAATACCTGATCGCAGCCTCGCATTACGACCAGATCCCGGACATCACCCGCGACCAGACCCGCACCGAAAAGGCGATCGCGGCTCTGGAAGAGGTGATTCGCAAATATCCGACCTCGGAATATGCGACCTCCGCCAAGGCCAAGCTCGAAGGCGCGCGCGACCAGCTCGCCGGCCGCGAGATGAATGTCGGCCGCTACTACATGGAGCGGCGCGACTTCACCGCCGCAATCAACCGCTTCAAGACCGTGGTTACGCAGTATCAGACCACCCGGCATGTCGAGGAGGCCCTGGCGCGGCTCACCGAGGCCTATATGGCGATCGGCATCCCGAGCGAGGCCCAGACCGCAGCCGCCGTGCTTGGGCACAATTTTCCTGACAGCCGCTGGTACAAGGACGCCTATAATCTAGTAAGGTCCGGCGGTCTCGAGCCGAGCGAGAATCAGGGTTCCTGGATCAGCAGGACCTTCAAGAAGATATTATAGGCCTGGAATAGTCCTCACATGCTGGCGCGTCTGTCGATCCGTGACATCGTCCTGATCGAACGGCTCGATATCGAATTCTCCCGTGGCCTTGCGGTGCTGACCGGCGAAACCGGCGCGGGCAAATCGATCCTGCTCGATGCGTTCGCGCTGGCCCTCGGCGGCCGCGGCGATGCCGGGCTGGTGCGGCACGGCGCCGAGCAGGGGCAGGTGACGGCGACCTTCGACGTGCCCAAAAATCACCCGGCGGCAAAGCTGCTGGCCGATAACGGGCTCGACGACAACGGCGGGATGATCCTGCGCCGCGTGCAGCTCGCTGACGGCCGCACCCGCGCCTTCATCAACGACCAGGCGATCTCTGTGCAGACCCTGAAGGCAGTGGGCGCCGCACTGGTCGAAATCCACGGCCAGCATGACGAGCGCGCCCTGGTCGATGCCTCGACCCATCGGCGGCTGCTTGACGCCTTTGCCGGGCTCGAGAAGGACGTAGCGGCGCTGGAGTCGCTGTGGGAGGCGCGGCGCAGCGCCAACGCCGCGCTGGAGGAGCATCGCGCCGGCATGGAACGCGCCGCGCGAGAGGCCGATTACCTGCGCCACGCCTCGCAGGAACTGAAGACGCTGGCGCCAAAGGACGGCGAGGAGACCGAGCTGGCGGGCCGCCGCACCACCATGATGCAGGGCGAGAAGATCGCCACGGACCTGCGCGAGGCGCAGGAGGCGATCTCGGGCCCGCATTCGCCGGTGGCGGCGCTGTCGGCCGCCGTGCGCCGCCTGGAGCGCCGCGCCGCCAGCTCGCCGGCGCTGGTTGAACCGGCGGTGAAGGCGATCGATGCCGCGATCAACGCGCTCGAAGAGGCCGATCAGCACCTCAATGCCGCGCTTGCGGCGGCCGATTTCGATCCGGCCGAGCTCGAGCGCATCGAGGAGCGCCTGTTCGCACTGCGCGCGGCTTCGCGCAAATATGCGACCCCGGTCGATGGACTGGCCGCGCTCGCCAGCAAATATGCCGCCGACGTCGCGCTGATCGATGCCGGAGCCGACCAGTTGAAGAAGCTCGAAGCCGCGGCAGCGGAAGCCGACAAGCGCTACGGCGCGGCGGCAACAAGATTGTCGGCGGCGCGGACCAAATCCGCCGAAAAGCTCAACAAGGCGGTGAACGCCGAACTGGCGCCGCTGAAGCTCGAGCGCGCGAAATTCATGACGCAGGTCGAGACCGATGCGACCTCCCCCGGGCCGGAAGGCATCGATCGCGTCGAGTTCTGGGTCCAGACCAATCCGGGGACAAAACCGGGGCCGCTGATGAAGGTCGCTTCTGGCGGCGAGCTGTCGCGCTTTTTGCTGGCGCTGAAGGTCGTGCTGTCCGACCGCGGCTCGGCGCCGACGCTGGTGTTCGACGAGATCGACACCGGCGTTGGCGGCGCTGTGGCGGACGCGATCGGCGCGCGGCTGTCGCGGCTTGCCGACAAGGTGCAGGTGATGGCGGTGACGCACGCGCCGCAGGTCGCAGCCCGCGCCAGCCAGCATTTGCTGATTTCGAAGGACGCGCTCGACAAGGGCAAGCGCGTCGCCACCCGCGTCAACGCGCTTGCCGCCGACCACCGCCGCGAGGAAATCGCCCGCATGCTCGCCGGCGCCGAGATCACCGCCGAGGCGAGAGCGGCGGCGGAGCGCCTGTTGCGCGCGGCAACCGCGTGATCCTCTCCGTCATTCCGGGGCGATGCGAAGCATCGAACCCGGAATCTCGAGATTCCGGGTTCGATCCTAACTGACCGCTCCGGAATGACGGGGATTAGTTACAGATCGACTCGTACAGATCGTCCCACTTCGCGTTCTGGGCCTCGATCAACTGGACTTTCCAGTCCCGCTTCCACTTCTTGAGCTCTTTCTCGCGCGAGATCGCGGAGATCGGATCGTCATAGATTTCGAACCACACCAGCCGTGTGATATTGTATTTGGAAGTGAAGCCGGGGACCGCCTTGATGCGGTGCTCGTAGACCCGGCGCACGAGATCGTTGGTCACTCCGACGTAGATTGCTCCATCCTTCCGGCTCGCCAGGATATAGACGTAGTAAGCCATGACAGCCGCGCCCACAATCTCGAGGTTCCGGGTCTGGTCCTTCGGACCATCCCGGAACGACGAACAATAACGTGCACGATGGCGAAATCCAAGAAAGCCGTCCTCCCCGACGTCGACAAGCTCACCAAGGCGCAGGCCAAGGTCGAGCATACGCGGCTCGCGCTCGAACTGGAGGCGCACGACCGGCGCTATTACCAGGAAGACGCGCCGACCGTCACCGACGCCGAATACGACGCGCTGCGTCAGCGCTACAACGCGATCGAGAAGCGCTTTCCCGACTTTGTCACCCCTGATTCGCCGTCGCAGAAGGTCGGCGCTGCGCCGTCGGGACGATTCAAGAAGGTGCGGCATTCGTTGCCGATGCTCTCCCTCGACAACGCCTTTGCCGAAAGCGACCTGCGCGATTTCGTCGACCGCATCGTGCGCTTCCTCAGGCTCAGTGACGACAAGATCGATTTCTCCGCCGAGCCGAAGATCGACGGATTGTCGATGTCGCTGCGCTATGAGGGTGGCGAGCTCGTCACCGCCGCGACTCGCGGCGATGGCGCCGAGGGCGAGGACGTCACCGCCAACATCCGAACGCTGGAGGATGTCCCGCAAAAGCTGAAGGGCCGCAACGTGCCTGACATCTGCGAGGTGCGCGGCGAGGTCTACATGACCAAGAGGGCCTTCCTCGCGCTCAACGAACGCCAGAAGGCTGCCGGCGACACCGTCTTCGCCAATCCGCGCAATTCGGCCGCGGGCTCGCTGCGTCAGAAGGATCCGACCATCACCGCCTCGCGGCCGCTCGGCTTCTTCGCCTATGCCTGGGGCCAGATGAGCGCGATGCCGGAGGACACGCAGAGCGGCATGATCCATTGGTTCGAGCGCTGCGGCTTCAAGACCAATCCGCTGACCAAGCTCTGCCACTCCGTCGACGAACTGCTCGCATTCCATCGCAAGATCGAGGAGCAGCGCGCCGAGCTCGACTACGATATCGACGGCGTTGTCTACAAGGTCGACCGGATCGACTGGCAGGAGCGGCTCGGCTTCGTGTCACGCACGCCGCGCTGGGCGATCGCGCATAAATTCCCGGCCGAGCGCGCGATGACCGTGCTGCGCGATATCGAGATCCAGGTCGGGCGCACCGGCTCGTTCACGCCGGTCGGCAAGCTCGAGCCGGTCGGCGTCGGCGGCGTCATCGTGCAGAACGTCACGCTGCACAACGAGGATTACATCAAGGGCATCGGCGGTCACGGCGAGCAGCTTCGCGAAGGGCGCGATATCCGGATCGGCGACACCGTCGTGGTCCAGCGCGCCGGGGACGTGATCCCGCAGGTGGTCGATGTCGTCATCGACAAGCGGCCGAAGAACGCCAAAGAGTTTCATTTCCCGAAGAAGTGCCCGTGCCCGCTGCATACTGACGTGGTGCGCGAGGAGACCGCGACGGGCGAGGAGGGCGCGCGCGCCCGCTGCACCGGCGAGTTCGCCTGTCCGTTCCAGAAGATCGAGCACCTGAAGCTGTTCGTCTCGCGCCGCGCCTTCGACATCGACGGCCTCGGCGAGAAGCAGCTCGAATTTTTCTTCGAGAAGGAATGGGTGCGGGAGCCCGCCGACATCTTCACGCTGCCCAAGCGCAACCAGAAGCTCAAGCTCGAGGCGATCGAGGGTTACGGCGAGACCTCGGTGCGCAACCTGTTCGCCGCGATCGAGCACCGGCGCCGGATCCCGCTCGAACGCTTCATCTACGCGCTCGGCATGCGCCATGTCGGCGAGACCACGGCGCTGGCGCTCGCGCGCGGCTATGGCTCGTGGGAGGCGTTCCACGATGCCTGCCTGCGCGTCGCCAAGGGTGACGAGGAGGCGATTGCCGAGATGGATGCGCTCGACCAGATCGGCGACACCGTGATCAAGAGCGTTGCCGCCTATTTCGGCGAGAGCCACAACCGCGGCATCGTCGAGCGTCTGGTCAAGGAGCTCGACGAGATCATCGATACCGAAAAGCCCAAGAGCAATTCAGCGATCGCCGGCAAGACCGTCGTGTTCACTGGCTCGCTGGAGAAGATGACGCGCGACGAGGCCAAGGCGACCGCCGAGCGATTGGGCGCGAAGGCGGCCAGCTCGGTGTCGAAGAAGACGGACTATGTGGTTGCAGGTCCCGGTGCAGGATCGAAGCTCGCCGAAGCGCAGAAGCACGGCGTGGCCGTGCTGACCGAGGACGAGTGGCTGAAGCTGATCGGGGAGTGAGCCCATTCCTCCGTCATGGCCGGGCTTGTCCCGGCCATCCACGTCTTTCGTCTCGGGCATCTGTGCTGCGTGGATGCCCGGGACAAGCCCGGGCATGACGAGTTTGTTGCGGCGCTGGAGGTCAACAGCTACATCATCCCCGCTTCGTCCTGTTCCGCCTGCTCGATCATCTCTTCGCTCACCACCGTGTTCCGCTTCGGCACCAGGAAGATCATGCTCGAGGCACATGCGATCGAGATGATGAGGATGGCGGTCGTCAGCGGCAGCGTGGTGGTGGAGTGGCCGCCGAGATAGGCGCCGAACTGCGACACCAGCGAGCCGATGCCCTGCTGCAGGAATCCCATCGCGCCGGAGGCGGTGCCGGCGGCTTCGGGCCGGATGCTGATCGCGCCGGCGGCCGAGTTCGCCATCACGAAGGCGTTGCCGGCCATCACGATCATCTGGGTGCCGAACAGCCAGAGCGGGGCCTGGTTGAGCCCGGTGAGGCTCAAGACGAGGTTCAACAGGCTGCCGCCGAGTTGCAGCGCGAGCCCCAACCAGATCAGCCGTTCCAGCGAATGGCGCGGTGCGAAGCGCACGCAGAGCAGATTGCCGACCAGATAGGCAAAGCCCGTGGTCGCGAACCACGCGCCATATTCGGCGCTGCTGCGTCCCATCTGGGTGACCACGATGTAGGGTCCGCCGCCGGCGAAGGTGAAGATGATCTGCGAGGCCAGCACCTGGCACAGCACATAGCCGATGAAGGCGCGGCTCCTGATCAGGCTGCCGACATCGCGGCGGAAGTTGCTGTCTTCGCTGCGGACGCGGCGCGTCTCCGGCAGCGCCAGCGCGATGCCGACGGCCACCGCGAGCGAGCCGGCGGTGATGGCATAGAAGATCGCGCGCCAGCCGAACGCGGTCTCGAGCAGGCCGCCGGTGAGCGGGCTCAGCATCTGCGCGATCATCATCACGGCGATCACCAGGCTGATCATGGCGCCGACGCGGTCGCGGCTGTAGAGATCGCGGATGATGGCGCGGCTCACCACCATGCCGCTGGCGCCGCCGAGCGCCTGGAAGAAGCGCGCCGCGATCAGTTGCGGCAGGGTTTCCGCAAAAATGCTGCCGATACCAGCCACCACCATCAGGCCGAGGCCGGCCAGCAGCACCGGCCGCCGTCCGAACTTGTCCGACAGCGGCCCCATGATGAACTGCGAGCAGGCGATGCCGACCATGAACAGCGACACCGTCATCTGCGCGATCGAGATGTCGCGGCCGAACGTCGTCGCCAGCACCGGCAGCGCCGGCACCAGCATATAGAGCGAGATCGGCGCCACGCCCGTCATGGCGACGAGCAACAGCAGCATGAGCTTCGATGTCGCGATGTCCTTCGTTGCCGCGTCGGGCGGCTTGCCCATCACGCCATGCATTCAGCTTCGTGTCCTTTCGTGGGGCGAATGTAACGAGATGCGCAGATGCGAATACGGATGTTTCGGCATGCGGCTATGCCGATTTTGGGAGGCCGAAAAAATACGGAGTCATTCCGGGGCGATGCGAAGCATCGAACTATGGTGCGCACTTGCGCACCTGAGAATCTCGAGATTCCGGGTTCGCGTCTTCGACGCGCCCCGGAATGACAGCAACTACTTCAGCGCCGCCGTCGCCTCATCAAGCCACAGCTTCGTGGCGTCATCGTCGAGCCGCGGGCGCACCTCGGCCCTGACGCGGGCATGGTAGTCGTTGAGCCACTTCAGCTCGGCCTCGCTGAGCATCGTCACGTCGATCAGCCGGCGATCGATCGGTGCCAGCGTCAGCGTGTCGAATCCGTTCATCGGCTTTTCGGCGCCTGATATTTCGATGCCGATCACGAGCTCGAGGTTCTCGATCCGGATGCCGTAAGCATCGGTCTTGTAGTAGCCGGGCTCGTTGGAGAGGATCATGCCGCGCTTCAGCGGCGTGATGCCGAGCTTTGAGATTCGCGCCGGCCCCTCATGCACGGAAAGATAGCTGCCGACGCCATGGCCGGTGCCGTGCTCGAAATCGATGCCGGCCTGCCAGAGATATTGCCGCGCCAGCGTGTCGAGCTGCGCGCCCGTGGTGCCGTCGGGGAACACCGCGCGCGCAATCGCGATATGGCCGCGCAGCACCCGGGTGAAGCGGTCGCGCATCTCGTCTGTCGGCTGGCCGATCGCGATGGTGCGGGTGACATCGGTGGTGCCGTCCTCGTATTGCGCGCCGGAATCGATCAAGAGCAGATCGCCGGGTGCGATCCGGCGGTTGCTCTTGCGGGTGACGCGGTAGTGCACGATGGCGCCATTCGGCCCGGTGCCGGCGATGGTCGGGAATGAGACATCCTTCAGCGCCCCGGTATCGCGGCGGAACGTCTCCAGCGCCTCGACGGTGTCGATCTCGGTAAGCCCGCCGGCGGGCGCCTCGCGGTCGATCCAGGCCAGGAATCGCGCCAGCGCCACCGCGTCGCGCTGATGCGCGGTTCGCGTGCCCTGGATCTCCGCGGCGTTCTTCACGGCTTTCAACAGGCTCACCGGATCGTTGCCGCGCACCGGCTTGCCGCCGGCAGCGGTGATCAGGCGATTCAGTGCGTCGGCGGCGGTCGCAGTGTCGAGCGCGATCGAGGAGCCGCGCTGCGCGAGTTCCGTCAGCTTCAACGTCAGCCGGTCCGGCTCCTCGACATCGGCGGATTGCTCGAGATGGTCGCGCGTGAGATTCGAAAGTTTTCGGTGATCGATGAACACCGTCGGCCGGCCCTCTCTCGGCACCAGCGCATAAGAGAGCGGCAGCGGCGTATGCGAGACGTCGGCGCCGCGGATATTGAACGTCCAGGCCACCGCGTGGCTGTCCGACAGCACCAGCGCATCGACGCCGAGCTTGTTGATCTCGTCCCTGATCCGCTCGACCTTTGCAGCCTCCGCCTCGCCGGCAAATGGCAGCCCGTGGATGGAGACCGGCCCGAGCGGCGGGCGCGGGCGCTCGGTCCAGATCGCGTCGACGGGATTGCTGTCGACCGCAACCAACTCGGCTCCGGCTTTGGCGCACGCCGCCGCGAGACGCTCGGCTGCCGCAGAAGTGTGCAGCCACGGGTCAAATCCTAGGCGGTCGCCGGCGGAAAGATGTTTCGTCAGCCAGTGTTCCGGCGGCGGATCGACCAGCGGCTGGATTTGCCAGGCCTTTTGGTCGACCTGCTTGCCCGCCTGCAGCGTGTAGCGCCCGTCCACGAACAAGGCGGCTTCCTGCATCAGCACGATCGCAAGCCCCGCCGATCCGGTGAAGCCGGTCAGCCACGCCAGCCGCTCCTCGGACGGCGCAACATATTCATTCTGCTGCTGGTCGGCGCGGGGAATGACGAAGCCGGTCAGCTTCCGTCGCGCCAATTCCTCGCGGAACGCGGCCAGCCGCGCCGTCAGCGCCACGCCGCCTTCGGGTTCTTCGAACGTCTGGAAATGGGCTTCGAACATGCCAGTCACTTTATGGCTGCGTGGACAGGTCCGCAATGTCAGCGGATATCGCCACAATTTGGCATAAGTTGTGCTTCAATACCGTCATGCAGGTTTAGAAAAGACAGAACGGTTTTCAAGGCAAGCCGTTCGATAACGAATGCCCGGGGAGGCTTCCAGGAGTGTCTCAACTCAACGGCGAGGGGATACACAATGCCTGCTTTCAGCTTTGAGAAGATTTCGCCGCCAGTTCGCCGCGGCCCGATTGCTCCGATCGAACAGAAGCAGCGCGGTGTCATCGTCCAGATCCTGGATCGCTTTGTGGAACGGCGCGTCAGGCGCCGGCTGAAGGCGGAGAAGGGCGAAACCGCGCTCGGCAAAAACAAGGCGGCCGAATAGGCCTTTCTTGCGACCGCCTGCGGGGTACATTTCACATCCGTTCGTCCAGATCGGAAACTTTCACTACGCTTGCGCCGATCACCCGGTTTCCTTCCAGCTCCCGAACGATCCTCTGATAGGGCCCGACGACACCCAGATCGAACTCGCGATCGGGCGTTACGAGCATCATCTTTGCTCCGATGATGACGAGCACGGTGACGTCATGCTCCTCGCCGGAAACAGCGAGCTTTGTGATCTCGCTTCGGATCGGCTCCCGTCGCCAAGCGTCCGGAAAGCCAGGATCGCACCGGATTTCGATCCCATCCTGAGACGTCGTCAGCACGAGTTTCGACTTGCTCGGCTTCCAGTGTGGTCCAAATCGCTGATCGGTCAGCCACAGGCAATTGAACGATCGGCACTCAGCCGGTCGGTTCTCATAACTCTGGCATCCGCGCCCAGGCTTGCATTCCGGGCACCACGCTCCTGCCGGCTTCGCGAGCGTCTCGATCGTCATGACCTTGCAGCAAAGCGTGCAATCTCCGCATTCCCTTGCCAGAGGGCTCACTTAACCGAGCGCAGCAGCAGGCTGCTCCATCCCTCGATTTTCAGATGCCGTAACGGTACCAGCCCGCGCGCGCGGTACGCGGCGATCACGCCTCTCGCCTGATGCGTCAGGAGCCCCGACAAGATCACGTGCGCGGAAGGCGCGAGATGGCGCGCCATCGTAGCAGCCAATTGCCGCAGCGGATTGGCCAGGATGTTTGCGAGCACGAGGTCGAACGGGCCATGCTGGGAAAATTGCGGCGCCGAGAAGCCGGTGGCGCGGATCGTCGTCACGAGGTGGCCGGTCTCGTTCAGTTCGGCATTCTCACGCGCCACGTTGACCGATGGCGGATCGATGTCGCTTGCCAGCACTGTGCCGTGCAGCGCCTTCGCCGCGGCGATCGCCAGCACACCGGTGCCGGTGCCGAGGTCGAGCACGCGGCGCGGATGATGCGCCTTCAGCATGTGATCGAGCAGTAAGAGGCAGCCGCGCGTGGTGCCGTGGTGGCCGGTGCCGAAGGCCAGCGCGGCCTCGATCTCGATGCCGAGCTTGTTCGGCGGCACGCGGGTGCGGTCGTGCTGGCCGTGCACGACGAAGCGCCCGGCGGGGACGGGGACGAGGTCCTCGAGGCTGGCCTTGACCCAGTCCTTGGCCTCGACGGTGTCGAAGGCAATGGTCTTGGCGAGGTCTTCGCCGGCCGCATTGGCGACGAGCTCGCGCATCAGCGCCTGGTCCGGCGCATCGGCAAAATGCGCGGTGACTTCCCAGCGCCCGTCCGGCCGCTCGAACGCGGCAATCGCCGTCTCGCCCTCGAAGAATATCTCGGTCAGCGTGTCGACCAGCCGCCTGGCGGTCTGCTCGTCGGGAAGCGCGAGGCTGGCACGATGGGTAGGTTTCGGTAGCATTTAGGGTAACCGTTTCGACTTCATCCGGAACGTCAGCATTAACCACGATCGCATTATCATCTTGGATTCCGGCGAGGCAGTAGGGAGCCGAAACTTCGAGTAACTCTTTGATCGGGCTCTCGGAGCGGGTACGCGTGCGTGCCAAAAGCCCGTGGTTTTCCTACAATTGAAAGTTCATATGAACAATGCATGATGGTACCCAGTTGCTTTTATTAAATTTACAGTTGTTTTATTTAGGAGTAATAATGAGTGGTTGTAAAAGGTTCTCGGCCAGAATTCTTCGCAGGAGCGTGAAGCTGATAGCCCAACGCGTTGCTGAACTTCACGACCTTCGACGACAGGTGCGAGAGGCGGAAGCGAGGGCGCTTGCCAGGCGACGGCAAACATCTTCCAGGCGGCCTCGAAGCGAGAGGACAGGACGTCATCGCGGCCGCCTGAATGCGCGAGTCTGATGTCTTGACGACAGGAAGCGGAACTTCTCCCTGTGAGGGATGCGCCAAGTGGTATCTGGACGCTTGTTTGTGTCCGGCGTCGTTGGTAAGTGCGCTCTGTTTTTATTCCTGGGCGCGACTCGATGAAAAATAACGGCTTCCGATCCATGTCCACAGACCAACTGTGGGCGCTTCATGAACGAGTAGCGGCCGAGCTGACGCAACGCATAATCACCGAGAAAGCCACGCTCGAGGACCGGCTGAGCAAGCTTCAGTCGCCCGGCGAAGCCGCGAAACCAGATCGTAGCCGCCGCCCTTATCCAAAGGTTCTCCCGAAGTATCGGAACCCGAAAAACCCTGGCGAGACGTGGTCGGGTCGCGGCAAACAGCCTCTATGGCTGGCAAAGCGACTTGGTACCGGCTCCAAGCTGGACGATTTTCTCATCGATCGCCCCGGCCGCCGCAAGCGGCGCTAAACCGGATCGATCACCGTAGTTCGCGACGCGATTGTCTTCCGGCGCGTGCACGGGCCGTCATGGAGAAGTTGCCAGCCGAGAATGCCGGGGTTTTCAACAGGGTTCTCCACCTGACTAGAGTGTGATCCGATCAGGTTGAAATGCCGCCGCGATGATGCTGCGCTCCTCTCCCGCAAGCGGGCGAGGTGAAGCAAGCGAAGTCGTGATAGGCTGGCTGACAAAACAAGGAGAGTCCCATGTCCCTGTTAAGACGGCCGCTCTATCAGCGCTCGGAAGGTGCCGACGAGGACCGCTGGCGCCTGGCGTTCGATACCGAAGCCAGCCGGCTGTTCGTCGAGCACGAAAAGAAGCGGGGTGACTTCCGCGGTGCCGGGTATGCCATCGAGACCGACGAGATCGAGCTCGCGGAATTCCTGAGCCAGCCGAGCCAGGGGCGGGAGCAGCTTGTGAAGCTGCTCGAAACGCTGTTTGCCGACGATCGCGACGTGTCGCGGCCCGCGGCGGCTTGACCGGGAGATGGATGCACATCCGCATCCACCTGATATCCACACCCTGTCCACAGGCTTTTCAACGCCTTGCGAACAGGGAGCGATGATCGCCCAGGATCACCTGCGCGGCGTTGTGACCGGGCGCGCCGGTGACGCCGCCGCCGGGATGAGCGCCGGAACCGCAGTGATAGAGCCCCTTGAGCGGGCCGCGGTAGTCGGCATGGCCGAGCATCGGGCGGGCGGAGAAGAGCTGGTTCAGCGTCAGCGCGCCGTGGAAGATATCGCCGCCCAATAGGCCGAATTGCCGCTCCAAGTCGAGCGGAGAGAGCACCTGCCGGCCGATGACGCTTGCGGCAAAGCCGGGCGCGTATCTGTCGACCGTCGCGATCATGAGATCGGCAACCTCATCGCGATGATCGTCCCAGGATTTGTGGCCCGGCAGTTCCGGCGCGACGTGCTGGCAGAACAGGCTCGCGACATGCTGTCCCGCCGGCGCCAGCTTGTCGTCCAGCGTCGAGGGGATCAGCATTTCGACGATGGGCTCGCGGCTCCAGCCAAAGCTGCGCGCATCAAGCCATGCGCGGTCCATGTAGCCAAGGCTCGGCGCGATGATGATGCCGGCGGTGAGGTGATCGCCTGCGCCCGGCAATGCGGTGAAGGAGGGCAGGGCGGCTAGCGCGACATTCATGCGAAAGGTGCCGGAGGCGTTGCGCCAGCGCGACATGCGCTGCAGGAATTCCGGCGCCAGCGCGCCCGCCGGCAGCAGCTGCGTGTAGAGCAGTTTCGGATTGACGTTGGCGGCAACGTACTTGGCGCGAATGGCGGTGCCGTTGTCGAGCACGACACCGGCGGCGCGGCCGTTCTCAACCATCACTTCGCGCACGCCGCTATCCACTTCGATCTCGGCGCCATGCGCGCGTGCCGCGGCCGCCATCGCCTGCGTGATCGCGCCCATGCCGCCGATCGCGTGGCCCCACACGCCTTTCTTGCCGTTCACCTCGCCGAAGGCGTGATGCAGCATCACGTAAGCCGAGCCGGCGGCATAGGGGCTCGCATAATTGCCGACGATGGCATCGAAGCCGAACAGCGCTTTTACCAGGTCGTTCTCGAACCGCTCGTCCAGCATCTCGCCGGCCGAGCGGGTGAAGAGGTCGAGCAGGTCGCGCTGCTGTTCCAGCGAAAGCTTGCGCAAGAGGTTGGCGGAGCCGAGCGCGTTGAAGGCCTCGCGGAGCGCGTCCGCGCCAAATCCCTCGACGAGGTTCGGCGGTGCGCGCAACACGAACTGGCGCAGCACGTCGGCGATTGCCTCGAGCTGGCGCGAGAAGATGCCGATCTCCTCCGCATCATGCGCGCTGAGCCTGGCGACGGCTTCGGTGGTGCGGCCTTCGCCGGTGAGGAGATGGCTGCCGTCGGGGGACGGAAGAAAGTTTTGCGCGCGTCGTTCGACGATCCGCAGGCCGTGCTCGGCGAGCCTGAGATCGGCAATGACCTTCGGATTGAGCAGGCTCACCGTATAGGCGGCGACCGAGTTGCGGAATCCGGGATGGAATTCTTCCGTCACCGCCGCACCGCCCACCACCTTGCGGCGCTCGACCACTTTCACGCGCAACCCCGCCATCGCGAGATAGGCCGCGCAGGTGAGGCCATTATGCCCGGCACCGATGATGACGACGTCCGTTTCGTTCATGTCAGCTTCATTTTCTTAAGGAGCTTGCCAGTAACCCATCGTTGCGCACAAGCCACGAGTTATTTCGCCACTCGCCCGCTCCATCATTCCGGGACGCCCTCCATCCGCTCCGTCATTCCGGGCTCGTCCTTCGGACGCCCCGGAATGACAGTGGGACGCATCGCGCAATCCTCTCCTCCGTCATGGCCGGGCTTGACCCGGCCATCCACGTTCTCTCCGCGCACGGAGCCAAAGGACGTGGATGCCCGGGACAAGCCCGGGCATGATGGCGTCGTGTCATTCGCACGATTTTCCTTAATCCAATCAACGTGATTTGCCCCGTCCAGTCCTGGCGTAAAAAACATTCCGCTTTCGTCGTCGGGCAAATCAGCACTATGACTCCGCGCGTCTCACGGCGGATGAGGGGCGGGTCGCGATCGTCACGAACGTTGCGGTGAGATGCGGTGGACGCGGGGGTCACGACTGACGAGCGTGGCATTCACGGACGGCGAAGTCGTGTGGTCCTGGCGCCCCGACGCTGGCGCTAAGCTCGCGAGCAGCAAGAGCTGCCGCGGACGACGGTGGCAAGAAAGCCCGGTCACCGGGGAGAGCGCGAAGGAAACCGTAACACCATCGCGCAGGGAAGGCCGGAATGCTTCGGTTGAACCTGTGGTCCTACCCCCGTGCTTTTTGCTGCACGGGACCCATGGGTGCAACCAGCACCCGGCTTTCCCTGCGCCCTCTGTTCGATGAGAGGGTGAAACGAACGCAAACCTCGGGCGCAATGCGCCGCGAGAACGCGGACTCGCATCCCCACTGCTGTTTGCAATTTGAATCCGAACCTCACCCCACGTCGTCCCGGGCTTGACCCGGGACCCATAACCACAGGCATTTATTGTTTGCTCCGCTGCAACTGCTTGCTCGCACCACAACGCCTCCCTGTGGTTATGGGTCCCCGCTTTCGCGGGGACGACAGCCGTGCGAGGTTTACAGAATCGTAGGATGGGTAGAGCGAAACCCATCATTCGTTCCGTCGCTCCGCACTGGCATATCGTCAAGTCCACGTGACCGGGTTACATTGCCGGCCATGCCGTCATATGCTCAATTGAAACCTCTGGCGTGCATGCGCCGGAAATCTCGCCGCCGGCGTCCGCCGGGCCCCAAGCCGGAGCTTTCATGATTTCCAAGCCGTCCGCCGCGCAAAACCGGCTGGTGTTGATCGTCTACACCACCGCGATCTTCGTCAGCGCGCTCCTGTTGTTCTCGGTGCAGCCGCTGTTCACCAAGATGGTGCTGCCGCGGCTCGGCGGCTCACCGGCGGTGTGGTCGGTGGCGATGGTGTTCTTCCAGTCGCTGCTGCTCGCGGGCTACGCCTACGCGCACTATTTGATGAAGCTGAAGAGCCGCGCGGCTCCGGTCGCGGTGCATCTCTTGCTTTTGGTCGCGGCCATGCTGACGCTGCCGCTCGCGATCCAGAGCGGCTGGGGCGATCCACCGACCTCAGGTTACGCGTTCTGGTTGCTTGGCCTGTTCGCGGTCTCGATCGGCCTGCCGTTCTTCGCGCTCGCCGCCAACAACCCGCTGCTGCAGGCCTGGTTTGTGCGCACCGGCCATCCCAACGGTCCGGATCCGTACTTCCTTTATGCGTCTTCGAACATCGGCAGCTTTCTCGCGCTGCTGTCCTATCCGGTGCTGCTGGAGCCGATGTTCACGCTGCGCACGCAAAACCTGATCTGGACCGGCGGTTATGGCCTGCTGATCCTCTTGATCGCGGGTTGCGGCGTGCTGTTGATGCGTTCGTCCGCGAGCGCGGCGGCGCTGAATTTGCCGGTCGATGATGCCGATGCGCCGGCACCCTCCTGGCTGTTGCGTTTGCGCTGGATCTTCCTTGCCGCGGTGCCTTCGGGCCTTCTGATCGCCGTGACCGCGCACATCTCGACCGACGTTGCGGCAGCGCCGCTGCTCTGGGTCTTGCCGCTGTCGCTTTACCTCTTGACCTGGGTGCTGGTGTTCCAGTCGCGCCCGCTGTTTTCGCATGAGTTCATGCTGCGCGCGCAGCCAATCGCAATTGCGTGCGTCGTCATCCTGCTTGCGGTTGGTGGCGAACAGAGTCTGCTGCTGACGCTGGGCGGTCACCAGCTCGCCTTTTTCATCATCGCGATGGCCTGCCATGGCGAATTGGCGCGGACCCGGCCGGCAGCAAAATACCTCACCGGCTTCTACGTGGCGCTGTCGTTCGGCGGCATGGTCGGCGGCCTGTTCGCAGGCCTGATCGCGCCGTTTGCCTTCTCCTGGGTGGCGGAATACCCGATCCTGCTGGCGCTCGCCGCGCTGTGCCGGCCGTCCGGCGGGGGAGAGCGGCTGCCGCGCTGGAGTGCCTGGTACTGGCCGTTCCTTGCCGTGCTCGCGGTCGCGCTGATCGTGCCGTCCTATTCAACCGGGACGCTGTTCAACTGGTTGGACGAGCGGCGGTCGTGGGTGATCGGCGCGGTCGGCGTGCTCTCGGCGCTGCTGGCGCTTACGCTCAACGCGAGCCGCTGGAAGATCTTCGCGACCGTCGTGGTGGCGCTGCTGCTGTTGCGCGCTTACCCCTCCGATAACGGCCGGGTCGAGACCGTGCGCAGCTTCTTCGGCGTGCACAAGATCGTGGTGACGCCGAACGGCCAATATCACGTGCTGATGCACGGCACCACCATTCACGGCGCCGAGCGCTTCAAGAACGACAACGGCACGCCGGCAACCGGCCGGCCCGAACCCATTACGTACTATCACAAGGACGGCGGCATCGGGCAGGCGATCACGGCGATGCGCGAGCGCAAGGGCGCTCCGCTTAAGGTGGCCGTGATCGGACTCGGCTCAGGCACGCTCACCTGCGCCGCAGAGCCGGGCGAACAATGGAAGTTCTTCGAGATCGACCAGACCATGGTCGATACCGCGCGCGATCCGAAATATTTCACCTACATCCAGAATTGCGCCCCTGACCTGAAGCCGGTGATCGGCGATGCCAGGCTCACCTTCGCTCGCGAGCCTGATGGCATCTACGACCTCATCATCGTCGATGCCTATTCGTCCGACGCGATCCCGATCCATCTGGCGACGGAGGAGGCGATGGCGATCTACAAGGCCAAGCTGGCGCCGCAGGGCGCGGTGGTGATGCACGTCTCCAACCGCCACCTCGAGCTTTCCAGCGTCGTGGTCGGCATCGCCGAGGCCAACGACCTCAAGAGCTGGGTCTACAGCGAGGATTCCGGCCGTGACAGCGAGTACATTTTCTCGACCTCGGTCGTGATCTCCGCCCGCGAGGAGGCCGATGTCGGCAAGCTCGCCTCGTCCGACTCGTGGACCGAAACCGAGGCCGATGAAAAGCAGCGGGTCTGGACCGACGACTATTCCAACATCCTGGGCGCGGTTTACCGGCGATTGCGCGACGGCGAGTAGTGAGCTCGATATTTTTGCAACACCCGCCGCCCGCGTTCGCGATCTGCAGGGCAAATCCGTCGCAATGGTTGCGGGCGGGGGGCCGACTCTATACTGATGGAACTTGTTTCCCAATTGTTCCATTATTCATGCGCGACCATCGGATTATCCGGAGCCGGCATTTTCATCGATTGCAGCGGCAGCATTTTATCCTGCTCGATGTATTGCCATTCATCGGGACATTGATCGCGCTTGGCGCCCTGTTCTATCGCCCGATCGGGTCGCTCGAAATCAGCCTGTTCTTCGCGATGTGGCTGGTCACAGGCCTCGGCCTCACCGTCGGCTATCACCGGTTGTTCACGCACCGCGCCTTCACAACCGGGACAGCCGTGAGCGCGATGCTGATCATCATGGGCTCGATGGCCGGGCGGGGTCGATGGTATCCTGGGCCGCCATGCATCGTCGCCACCACGAACTCAGCGATCACGAGGGAGACCTGCATTCGCCCAATCTGCATTGGCGAGAGCTTGCTCGGCCGTCTGCGCGGCTTCCTGCATGCGCATTTGACCTGGATGATCGAGCATGATTACCCGAATGTCGCCCATTACGTTCCGGACCTGATGGCGCAGCCGGTGCTGGTCCGGGTCAACAGCTACTATTACGCCTGGGTGCTGGTGGGGCTGTTGATCCCGACCGCCATTGGCGGGTTGGTCGCCGGCAGCCTATGGGGCGCGGTGGCCGGGTTCCTCTGGGGCGGCGTGGTGCGCATGTTCGCGGTCGAACAGGCGATGTCGGCGATCAACTCCGTCATGCACACATTCGGTGCACGTCCCTACCGCACCCGGGGTGACAACAGCCGCAATCTCGGCGTAATGGCATGGTTGGCGTGGGGCGAGGGGTGGCACAATAATCACCATGCCTTTCCTTATTCGGCGGCGTTCGGGTTGCGATGGTTCGAATTCGATCCCGGCTATCTCTTCATCCGAGTGCTTGCCGCGCTGGGACTGGCCTGGAACGTCAAGGTGCCGAGTGCGGAGAAGATCGCGCTGCGCCGGCTGCACGAGCCGGCGTCCGACGTGGCCGAGCTCGAGCACGGATAGTCGTCGGCTTCCGGCGGATAAGGTGAGTAACCCGGGTCATGCCTGAGATTGCCGGCTGATGCTGTTCAACGACTACCCCTTCCTGCTGGGCTTCCTGCCGGCGGCAATCCTGATCTATCGATTTGTCGATCCGCATCCGCAGTGGCGGATCTGGACGCTCGTTGCGATGTCGCTGGTGTTCTACGCCTACGGCAATCCGCCCTTCGTCCTGCTGCTGATCCTGTCGATCCTGATCAACTGGATTGCGGCGATGACCTATGCCAGGACCAAGATGCCGTGGATCATCACCGTTGCGATCGTTGCCAATCTCGGCGTCCTCGGCTGGTTCAAATACGCCAACTTCCTCGTCTACAATATCGGCCTTGCGCTCGGCCGGCCGATGCCGGTGCTCGACATCGTGCTGCCGCTCGGCATCTCCTTCTTCACCTTCCACCACATCATGTATCTGGTCGACCTGCGCAAGGGAAAGGCGCCGACCTATTCACTGAACCGCTACGCGCTTTACATCTCCTTCTTCCCGCAGGCGCTGGCCGGACCGCTGGTGCGCTGGTCGCAGGTGATGGAGCAGTTCGGCAAGATCGTCTATGCGCCGGGCTGGCAGCGCCAATTCTGCATCGGCATCGCCTTCATCCTGATCGGGCTCGTCGAAAAGATCCTGCTCGGCGACCGCATCGCGAAGCTGATCGATCCGATCTATGCGCGGGCGCTCGAAGGTCCGGTGAGCAATGGCGACGCATGGCTTGCGCTCGGCTTCGGCATCCAGATCCTCTACGACTTCGCCGGCTATTCCGAC
This sequence comes from Bradyrhizobium sp. LeoB3, assembly GCF_055456055.1. Lineage (NCBI taxonomy): Bacteria > Pseudomonadati > Pseudomonadota > Alphaproteobacteria > Hyphomicrobiales > Nitrobacteraceae > Bradyrhizobium > Bradyrhizobium sp. LeoB3. The sequence continues at coordinate 106,543 of NZ_JBVBEF010000004.1, read as the reverse complement.
ATCGCGGTCGGGCTCGGCCTGTTGTTCGGCGTCAAGCTGCCGTACAATTTCGACGCGCCGTTCCGCTCCACCAGCATCCAGGATTTCTGGCAGCGCTGGCACATCACCTTGATGACGTTCCTGCGCGAATACCTGTTCTTTCCGCTCGCCAACAAGCGCATGGTGCCGCGGCGCTTCTACCAACTGCAATATTTCGCGGTGATGGTACTGACCATGGCGCTGTGCGGCCTCTGGCACGGCGCGAGCTGGACCTTCGTGCTGTGGGGCACGCTGCATGGCTTGGCGCTGGTGGTCTGCTCGCTGTGGCGCCGCTACGGGCCGCGGCTGCCCGCGCTCGCCGGATGGGCGCTGACGGTGATCTTCGTGCTTCTGACCGGCGTGTTCTTCCGCGCCGGCACGCTGGATGCGGCGTTGAACATCTTCCACGGCCTCGCCGTTCCGCCCAATCTGTCGGAGGGGAAGCGTTTGTGGCCGCTCGTGATTGTCCCGTTGATGGCTTTCCTGCTGCCGGCGACCCAGGACATGGTCGAACGCGTGATGCAGCGGCCGCGACCCTGGCTTGGCGTGGTGGGCGGCCTCGGCTTGCTTGCTATCCTGATCTTGCTCGGAGAAGGGAACGTTCGTGGCTTCGCCTACTACCAGTTCTGACACGTCGCCCGAATGGGGGCGTTGCCTGGCCAACTGCGTCAGGACGCTCGTGATCGGCTTGGTGCTGGTCTACGCGCTGATGATCCTGGTCGATCCCTATGACACCGGCAAGTTCGGCCTGCTCGGGATCAGAGGCGTCGACGACCACAATACCTTCACGGCAACGCCGAGCCGCGCGCGCGATCCTAATTTCGATTCTGCCATCATCGGCAATTCGACCGCGCAGATGCTGCAGCCGGCCGAGTTGTCCAAGGCGACCGGGCTGCGCTTCGTGCAGCTCTATCTGACCGGCGCCAATCCGCAGGAGCAGCTCACGGCGCTCGATTTGTTCCTGCGCAATCACCCGCGGGTGGGAGCGCTGGTCTTCGTCGTCGATCCCTATTGGTGCGCTCACGTTCCGGCGCAGTCGCCGCCGGGCGCGTTCCCGGATTGGCTCTATGACCAAAGCCGGATCGCCTATGCGGCTCGCTTGCTGTCATGGCCAGCGATCGAGCACGCCTTCCAGCGGATATCGATCGGTCTCGGATGGCACCGGCTCCGGGACCCCTCCGGCTTCTTCAGCTACGAGGATATCTGGCTGCCCGGCACGTTCCGCGAGACTAACGCGCCGCGCGATCCGCCGCCTGCGACCACCGTCGCGGAGCGCGAGACGCTTCCCGAGGTCGCGCGGCTCGATGCGCTCGTCAAGAAACTTTCGCCCGAGACCAGCGTCGTGATCGTCGTGCCGCCGACCCTGCAAAGCAAGATGCCGCAGCCCGGCACGCCCGCTGCGGCGGACCGTGAGGCGTGCAACGCGGCTCTGAAGCGCGTCGTGGCCGGCCGGCCGAACAGCAATTTCATCAACTACCGCATCGACAACGCGCTGACCCGCGACCGCGCGAATTTTGCCGATTTCATCCACTACCGCCCGAGCATCGCTAGCAAGATACAGGAGGGCATCGTCGCCAGTATCCGCGATGGCGAAGCGGCGAAGATCGACTTTTGATCAATCCGCGTCGGCGGCGAGATCTTCGAACCGGCCTTCGGACCACAGCCGGCGCGCCAGGCTGCGCTGGATCTTGCCGCTGGTGGTCTTCGGCAGCGTGCCCGGCCGGATCAACACGATATGGCGCGCGAACAATTCGTGCTGGTCGGTGACGTGCTCGCGGATCAGGCCCTTCATTTCGGCGCCGTCGATGCGGTTGCGCTCGGTGCGCTCGACCTCCTGCACGACGACAAGCGTTTCGTCGCCGTGCTCGTCGCTGACGGAGAACGCCGCGCCGCAATTGGCCCGCAGCGCGGCATGTGCCGCCTGCACCGTGCGCTCGAGATCCTGCGGATAGTGGTTGATGCCGCGGACGATGATCAAGTCCTTGATCCGTCCGGTGATGAAGACTTCACCCGTCCGATCCAGGAAGCCGAGGTCGCCGGTGCGCAGCCAGCTCGCGCCGTCGTCATCGCCCGCGATGCGCGCGTGCAGGCCGGTCCGGGTCGCTTCCGGATTCTTCCAATAGGCGCCCGCGACGTTGGCACCGTTGACCCAGACCTCGCCGACTTGGTCCACGGGCAGGCGCGCGCAGGTGTCGGGATCGACGATCGCGATCCGCTCGCCTTCGAGCGCGCGGCCGCAGCCGACCAGCGTCTGGCTATCCGCCGCATCAGCCGGCGCTTCGGCCCGATGCGCCTGCAGCGCGGCGCGGCTAACGTCGCGCGTCACATGGCCGGCGCCGCGGCTGCCGCCGGAGATCAAGAGCGTCGCTTCCGCCATGCCATAGGCCGGAAAGGTGGCGCGAGGATCGAAGCCGTGAGCGGCGAAGGTCTCGATGAATTGCTTGATCGTCTCGGCGTGCACCGGCTCGGCGCCGTTGAGCGCGATCTTCCAGGAGGAGAGATCGACGCCCTGCATCTGGTCGGCGCGGTAGCGGCTGACGCAGAGGTCGTAGCCGAAATTCGGGCAGCAGGCGACCTCGGCGCGATAATCGCTGATCGCGCGTAGCCAGTTGAGTGGGCGCTGGGTGAAGGCGTTCGGCGCCATCAGCACGCAGAGCGCTCCGACATAGAGCGCCTCCAGTGTGTTCAGGATCAGCCCCATGTCGTGATAGAGAGGCACCCAATTGACATAGGTCGACTGCTCGGTGTTGCCGAGCGAGATGCGGATCATCTCGAGATTGGCGAGCAGGTTGCCGTGGCTGACGGCGACGCCCTTGGGCTCGGACGTCGAGCCCGAGGTGTATTGCAGGAAGGCGATATCCTCTCGCGCTGGAAGCGGCAGATCGGCCGCAGGCTGCGCCGGCGTCGTGTCGAGATCGACGGCCAGCCACTGCAGGCCTTCGCGCGAAAACCGCTCCTGCAGATCGCCGCGGATGGCGAAGGCCGAACTGGTGAGCGCGATTGCAGGTTCGCAATTGGCCATGATCGCGGCGCTGGAGTCGCGCGCACTCTGCCGCCGCGGCATCATCATCGGCACTGCGATCACACGCGCGATCAGGCAGCCGAAGAAGGCGACGACGAATTCGAGACCGGGCGGAAACACCAGCATCGCGCGATCGCCCGGCCGGGTGACTTCGCCAAGCCGCGCCGCCAGCGCGCGGGCAGCGTCATGCAGCTCGCGAAAGGTGAGGATGGCTTCCTCCGCCCCGCGGTCGGAGAGGAAGATGTAGGCGCGCGCATCGGGCTGCGTTTCCGCCCGCTTTGCCAGCAGCGCCACCAGCGAGGAAAACGTCTCCATCTTGGTCAATGATATCCGGCGACGATTAGGGGTCAGGCAGCGGAGCGGGCTGCGAGCTTTTCAGCGAGGTAACGCGACAGCGCGTCGACGGTCGGATAGTCGTAGAAGTCGTCGGTCGAAAGCTCGAGGTCGAGTTTCTCCTCGAGTTCCATCATGACATAGACGACCATCGCCGAGTCGAGCCCGAGCCGGTTGAACTTGGTATCGGTCTTGATCCGGTCCTTGGCGATCCGCAGCACTTTTGCAAGCGAATCCACGCAAAAACCGGAAATTTCTTCTTGTGTCATGGGAAATCCAGCGAAACAACTAGACACAATACGGACACGGCGGTCGTTGTCAATTTGGGCTCACGCAGGCGTGTTGATGAGGATCATGCACGATCCGGACGTGCAGGATCGCATTGGCGTAAAGCGGAGTTTCAGGGGAATGCGAGGCGTTCGCGCACAGGCAAAGATTAGGCATGGAAATTGGGCGCAGAAGGAAAAAGAGCGGGATGACGCAGCCATCCCGCTCTGTCGTGCCGACCAACTCGGCGCTGGTCAGTCCTGGTAAGTGAAGAACCCGCGCGGCCGCGGCGGATAGTAATAGCCTTGCGGCGCCGGCGCGTAGCGGTCGGAATATTGCTGCGGTTGTTGCGGTTGGCGATAATAGGTCTGCGTATCATAGACGCGGCGGCTGCGCGGCGCCGGATACACCTGCGCATTGGAGCTGCCGTCGGCCGGATAGATGTAGCCGTCGTCGGCACGGGCCTGCGGCAATTGCTGCTGCTGTTGCGGTGAGATCATCACAGGATCGCCGGCAACAGCGTCATATTGCTGGTCATATGGCTGCGGCGCGCGGCGGGCGACCGCGGTGTTGCCGCGTTTCGGATTACGCGCGAGCGCCACCTGCGAGGAGCCGGTCAGCGTCACCGTGGCGTTGAGCACGCCTTGCTCCTGTACCAGGGCGTAGAGCGTGGCTGCATGTTCGCGCGACAATCGCACGCAGCCATGCGAGGCAGGGCTGCCGAGGCGGTTGACGGAATCGGTGCCGTGAATCGCGTGCCCGATCTTGGTGAAGAAGATCGAGTGCGGCATCGGCGCGTCGTCGAATTCCTTGGAGTAGTGGTCTTCCTCCATACGGAAAGTGCGGAAGCTGCCGTTCGGCGTCTCGTAGGAGGGGATGCCGGTCGAGACCGGCCAGCGATACCGCTCAACGCCGTCGACCGCGACGGTCATCTGCTGGTTATCCTTGTCGACGGTGATGGCGACTTTGGCCTGTGCGGCGCCGGCAAAAGCCAGCGTCAGGGCGGTGAAAGCAACGAGGAACGTACGCATCTTACTTTGGCCCTCCAGGCCTAACATTGCAGCGCCGCGGTTCTCCGTCCCCGGCAAGCACTATGCCCGGAATCCGGCTCGGGTTCCAGTAGCCCGGCCATGCATCGTTAATATAACGAGCGGCGCAAGCAAGGCGTCGTCGGAGAAATCCAACGCTGGCCTGCTGACTTTTTCGCGAGTGTGAGCACACGACTCGAATTCGTCACAGACGCGCAACCATTTGGCCGCAAGGGCGTTTCACACTCCCGCCTGACGGTACAATTTGCCGTGCATTTTTGGGAATTGTGATGAAGAAGACCAAGGTCAAGACGCTGGCGCTGCCTGATGTCACGCCGGCGCGGCTCATGCTTGCGGCCGGCGCCATCATCGTTGCATTGCTTGCGATGCCTCATCTGGGACATGCCCAGGGCATCGTGCGCGGCGCGCACGAGGGAGCCTACGAGGGCAATCGGATCGCCGGTCCGGTCGGCGGCGTGGTTGGGGGTGCGGTTGGCGCCGGCGTCGGCGGCGCCGTGGGTGCGGTCAATGGCGTGCTCGGCCTGCCCAATCGCGGTTGGCACCGTGGCCATCGCTGCCGCGGCTACTACACCCGCTCCGGCCATTTCCGCTGCTATCGCTGATCGTCGTGAGGGACATCGTCATTCCGGGGCGCGCGTGAGCGCGAACTGCGATGTGCACTTGCACATCGGAGAATCTCGCACCGCAATCTCTGGATTCTGGGTTCATGCTTCGCATGTCCCGGAATGACGGCGAGGCGATCAACGTTTGAGCCGGTAGCCCGTCCTGAAGATCCACCAGACGATTGCCAGGCAGGTGGCGAGGAAGCCCAGGGTCATGCCGAGGCTCAGGCCGACGCCGACATCGGCGATCCCATAGAAGCTCCAGCGGAAGCCGGAGATCAGGTAGACCACGGGGTTGAGCAGGGTGATGGTGCGCCAGCCCGAGGGCAGCATGTTCACGGAATAGAAGCTGCCGCCCAGGAACGTCAGCGGCGTCACAACCAGCATCGGGATCATCTGCAGCTTCTCGAATCCATCGGCCCAGATGCCGATAATGAAGCCGAACAGGCTGAAGGTGACGGCAGTCAGCACCAGGAAGGTCAGCATCCAGATCGGGTGATTGATGTGCAGCGGCACGAACAATCCAGCCGTCGCCATGATGATGAGCCCGAGGACGATCGATTTGGTCGCGGCCGCCCCGACATAGCCGATGATGATCTCGAAATAGGAGATCGGCGCCGAGAGGATTTCATAGATCGTGCCGACGAATTTCGGGAAATAGATGCCGAAGGATGCATTGGCGATGCTCTGCGTCAGCACCGACAGCATCACGAGCCCAGGCACGATGAAGGTGCCGTAGCTGACGCCTTCGACCTCCGTGATGCGCGAGCCGATCGCGGCGCCGAACACCACGAAATAAAGCGAGGTCGACACCACAGGCGAGACGATGCTCTGCAACAGCGTGCGCCAGGTGCGCGCCATTTCGAACAAATAGATTGCGCGGATCGCTCGATAGTTCATGGCGCTCTCACCAGGCTGACGAAGATGTCTTCGAGCGAAGACTGGCTGGTCTCGAGGTCGGAGAAACGGATCCCGGCATTGCGGAGATCGCCGAGCAGGCTGGTGATGCCGGTGCGTTCGCCCGCGGTGTCGTAATCGTAGACCAGCTCGGTGCCGCCTTCCGACAGCACGAGATGATAGGGCGCAAGCGCCGGCGGAACGGCATCGATCCTGTGCGCCAGATGCAGCTTGAGCTGCTTCCTGCCGAGCTTCTCCATCAGCTTGGCCTTGTCCTCGACCAGGATGATCTCGCCCTTGTTGATGACGCCGATGCGGTCGGCCATCTCCTCGGCTTCCTCGATGTAGTGCGTGGTCAGGATGATGGTGACGCCGGCATCCCGCAGCGTCCGCACCACCTCCCACATGCCCTTGCGCAACTCGACGTCGACGCCGGCGGTCGGCTCGTCAAGGAACAGTATCTGCGGCTCGTGCGACAGCGCCTTTGCGATCATCACGCGGCGCTTCATGCCGCCCGACAGCGTGATGATCTTGGAATCCTTCTTCTCCCACAGCGAGAGATCCTTCAGCACCTTCTCGATATGAGCGGGATTCTTCGGTTTGCCGAACAGGCCGCGGCTGAAGCTCACGGTCGCCCATACCGATTCGAAGGAATCGGTGTGCAGTTCCTGCGGCACGAGGCCGATCATCGAGCGTGCGGCGCGGTACGACTTGATGATGTCGTGGCCGTCGACCGAGACGTTGCCTTCACTCGGATTGGCGATGCCGCAGATGATGCTGATCAGCGTCGTCTTGCCGGCGCCGTTCGGCCCGAGCAGGGCAAAAATCTCGCCGCGCCGGATATCGAGATTGATGTTGTTCAGCGCCTTGAAGCCGGAGCCATAGACCTTCGAAAGATTGGAAACGGAAATGATCGGCGACATGGCTGGCGGTGATGTGATCTGGAAGTGTGGCAAGGCGTGACGCAGCGCTTGGCCGCGCAGGAGGGGGGCCGGCCCTACATAGGAACGCCCGGCCCGTTCCGCAATCCGCTACACCCGCTCCACGAAACTATCGACCACCTTTTTCTCGCCCGCCTTCTCGAAGGCGATGGTGAGCTTGTTGCCGTCGATCTTCACCACATGGCCGTAGCCGAATTTCTGGTGGAACACGCGGTCATCGAGCGAGAATTCCGAAACCGTGCCGGTGGATTTCGCGACCAGTTCGCCTTCGATCACCACGGGGGCGCGCTTGTTGCGGCCGAAGCCGCCGAAGGGCGATTGCTCCTCGTCGAATCCGCCGCGCGAGCCGCCGCCGCGGTTCTGGTTGCGGGCGCGGTTGGCCTGGGCGCGTTGCCAGCCAGGCGTTGTGTAGCTCGAGCCGAAGGCTTCGACATTGTCGAAGCGCGAGGGGCCGTAGCCGCCGGCGCCGCCCCAGCCGGAGCCGCCCTTGGATTCCGTGATCTCGACATTATGCGCCGGCAATTCGTCGAGGAAGCGCGACGGGATCGTGGTCGACCAGGTGCCGTGGATGCGGCGGTTGGTGGCGAAATAGATTTTCGCGCGGCGCCGGGCACGCGTCAGCCCGACATGGGCGAGGCGGCGCTCTTCCTCGAGGCCCGCGCGGCCCTGCTCGTCGAGCGTGCGCTGGCTTGGAAACAGGCCTTCCTCCCAGCCGGGCAGGAAGACGTTGTCGAACTCCAGGCCCTTCGCTGAGTGCAGCGTCATCAGCGACACCGCTTCGTCGCCGGCTTCGCCGTCGCGGTCCATCACCAGCGAGATGTGCTCGAGGAAGCCTTGCAGGTTCTCGAACTCCTCCATCGAGCGAATGAGCTCCTTGAGATTGTCGAGCCTGCCGGCGGCGTCCGCCGAGCGGTCCTTCTGCCACATCTCGGTGTAGCCGCTCTCGTCGAGCACGATCTCGGCCAACTCCGTGTGCGAGGTCACCTCGCTCTGCGCCCGCCAGCGGTCGAATTGCTGCACGACACCGCGCAAGCTCCCGCGCGCTTTCGGTTTCAATTCGTCGGTCTCCGCCACGGCGCGCGCGGCCTCGAACAGCGGAATGCGGCGCTTGCGGGCGTGATCGTGCAGGAGCTGCACGGTGGCATCGCCTAATCCGCGCTTCGGCACATTGATGATGCGCTCGAAGGCGAGATCGTCGGCCGGCGAGTTGATCGTGCGCAGGTAAGCCAGCGCATCGCGGATTTCGGCACGCTCATAGAAGCGCGGGCCGCCGATCACGCGATATTGCAGGCCGAGCGTGACGAAGCGATCTTCGAACTCGCGCATCTGGAACGAGGCGCGCACCAGGATCGCGATCTCGTTCAAATTCTCGCCGGCGCGCTGCAGATCCTCGATCTCCTCGCCGATCCCGCGCGCTTCCTCTTCCGAATCCCAGGAACCGGTGACGGTGACCTTTTCGCCATCCTGGTCCTCGGTGCGCAGGGTCTTGCCGAGCCGGCCTTCATTGTGCGCGATCAGATGCGAGGCGGCGGCGAGGATGTGGCCGGTCGAGCGATAGTTGCGCTCGAGCCGAATGACTTTGGCGCCGGGAAAATCGTGCTCGAAGCGCAGGATGTTGTCGACCTCGGCACCACGCCAGCCGTAGATCGACTGGTCGTCGTCGCCGACGCAGCAGATGTTCTTGGGTGGGGAAGTGGGTGCCGCAGCCGCATCTTCGTCATCACCGGGCCGACGCGCAGCGTCGTGACCCGGTGATCCATCTTGTGAAGACGCGATGGATTGCCGGGTCACGCCCGGCAATGACGACTGGGGCGATGGCGCCTGCGAGAGCAGCCGCAGCCAAAGATACTGCGCGACGTTGGTGTCTTGATATTCGTCGACCAGGATGAACTTGAAGCGGCTCTGGTATTGCCTGAGCACATCCGGGTTCTCGCGGAACAGGCGGATGTTCTCGAGCAAGAGATCGCCGAAATCGGCGGCGTTGAGGATCTTCAGCCGCTCCTGATAGCTCGCATAGAGCTTGCCGCCCTTGCCGTTGGCGAAGCTCGCGGCTTCGCCGGCTGGCACCTGCGACGGCGTCAGGCCTCGGTTCTTCCAGGTGTCGATCAGTCCGGCCAGCATGCGCGCCGGCCAGCGCTTGTCGTCGATGTTCTCCGCCTGCAGCAGTTGCTTCAACAGCCGCACCTGGTCGTCGACGTCGAGCACGGTGAAATTCGATTTGAGCTGCACCAGTTCGGCATGGATGCGCAAGATTCGGCCGGCGATCGAGTGGAAGGTGCCGAGCCACGGCATGCCTTCGACGGCCTGGCCCAGCATCTGGCCGAGCCGCAGCTTCATCTCGCGCGCCGCCTTATTGGTGAAGGTCACCGACAGGATCTCGTGCGGCCGCGCGCGGCCCTGGCTCAGGATATGGGCGATGCGGGTGGTCAAGACCCGCGTCTTGCCAGTGCCGGCACCGGCCAGAACCAGCACAGGACCGTCCAGCGTCTCCACTGCCTCGCGCTGCTCCGGATTGAGCCCTGCGAGATATTGCGGGCCTGCAGCCGCACGGGCGCGCGCGGCAATGCCGCCGGGCACGGGTGAGGCCGCCGGAGCGGGAGCGTGTGGCAGGGGCTTGCGCAGATCAGTCAATAACGAAGTCCTTGATTCTCAAGTCGATAACATGGCATTCGCGCCGCCGATTTGCGAGGGCAGCATGGCCAATAAAAGGCGCGCTTTCGGCGTGCCACGGGCGTCGCCAAAACGCCAGCCGGGATCGCAATAGTTTCATCAAGATTCGATTGACTGGCGGGCGCGTAGGCTTGCCAAAATGCGAATCTCAACTCAAGATTGTTGAATTCGTTGGCTTGCATCTCTGGGGGAGGCGTCATGGCAAGGAACGATACTCCGAAGGAACTGCTTGATGCGCTCAACCTGGTCAGCGGCGAGAAGAGCGCCCGGCCGGAATCCCTGGGGCTGCTCGAGGCAAGGCATGTTGAGCGTGTGCGGACCATCTTCGAAGATCCCAACATCGTCGGTATCGGAATTGCGGACAAGATCACCGAGAAGAAAGACACTGGCGAACTGAGCGTCTGCTTCTACGTCGAAAAGAAGGTCGCCAAGAGCCGGATGAAGAGCCAGAAGATGATCCCTCCCGTTCTGAGTGTGCCGGGCCGCAAGGCAGTATTCACCGATGTCCAGGCGATCGGAAGGGTTCGTCCCCAGGTCAACAAGCAGAGGTCGCCGCTGCTCAGCGGCTATAGCATCGGAAATCTGACGGATACGGGAACCCTTGGGGCGATCGTCAAGAAGGGGAAGAAGCTGTTCGTGCTCAGCAATTCCCACGTGCTTGCCAAGAGCGGATTGGGGAAGGTCGGCGACAAGATCGTCTTTCCCGGCGAGTCCGACAATGGCGGCAGGGATCAGGTCGTCGCGACATTATCCGCTATCCTGAAGTTCAAGACCGGTGACGATTTTCTCAACCGCGTGGATGCGGCTCTCGCCGAGATCGATCAGGACTTTCTCGACAAGATAGATTTCTCCATACGCGGAGCGGCTTCTCCCTTTGCGACCACCAATCCGGTGCGCGGGATGAAGATCGTCACGCGCGGACGGACGTCGGAAGATGCCGATGGCGAAGTCCAGGACGTCCACTTCAGGATCGTCATGCCCTATCCGGGCGTCGGCAAGATCGGCTTCCTGGACCAGGTGAAGTGCACGCATTATTCGAGGCCCGGCGATTCCGGCGCAATCATCGTCGACAAGGCAAGCAAGAAGATCGTCGGTCTGCACTTTGCCGGGTCGGGTAGCGCGAGTATCTTTAATCCGATTGCCGAGGTCATGAAGGCGCTGAAGTTCCGCTTCGTGAAAGCATGAGAAGCGGACCGGCCATGCGGATTGGTGATGGCGAACGAGCAACAGGCCAACAAGGCGCGCGAACTCAACAGTCGCGAGCTGCTGAAATGCGGCGCCCACGCCATCGGCGTGGAGGCGGGGAAGGATCACGGCAAGCGCGGCTGGGTCGTCGTCGCGCATGTCGCTCCGGAAGCCAACGTGACGCTGCCTCCCGCGCTGACCGTCGCGACGGAAAAGGGCGACGTCCATGTGCCGCTGGTCTGCGTCAGGAGCGAGCCTTTCAAACCGGAATGATTCTCGCAAACATGGGGGGATAAAATGGCGACCTTCGTATTGCGCCAATCGATGCTCAAGCATCGTGGGCCCTTTCTTGCCGAACCGCAGAGCGTTCGGGCCGAAGGCGATCGCGTGGTGCCGGTGCGGACCGACGTCTTCATGCCGGAAATGGTTCCGCGCAACTGCGATCTCGAAGCGTACGAGAAGATCAAGGTTCCCGCGGTCGACGTCGATCAGGAAATCATCGCCTATTGCTCCCCGGATTCGACTTTCGCGGTGACCAAGAAGCTCTTTGACAATGCGAAGAAGTCGATCCTGATCGGCATCTATGACTTTTCGGCCGAGTATATCAAGCAGCTCGTGCTGGATGCGCTCGCGCGCGGCGTCAAGGTCAAGCTCATGCTCGATATCGACAGCAAGGACGAGCAGGAGCTGTTCGACGACCTGAACGATGCCGGGGTCGACGGCGTGCCGGCGCCATCGTGCGCCAGTCATCGGGTGCACTTCTTCAGCTCGTCGCACGAGAAGGTGATCGTCATCGATGGCGAATGGTGCATCGTGCAGAGCGGCAACTACAGCGAGAACAGCATACCCCTCAATGTGAAGGACGGCGGCGATCCGGCGCACTTCCGGCCCGGCAATCGTGATACCGGCCTGGCGATCCGCTCCAGGAAACTGTCGAAGTTCTTCACCGGCATTCTCGAAAGCGACATGAATCTCGAGCTGACGGGACCGGAAGCGCTGGCTCAGGCCATTGAAGCGGCCAACGCTTTCATGATCGAGCGGGCGCCGACGAAGATCCCCGCCAAGCTGTTTCCGAGCAAGACTTTCAAGCTCACCAAACCGCTTGCCGTTCAGCCGGTCCTCAGTCCGGACAACTACATGCAGGTGATCCCGGGGAAGCTTCGGGCGGCAAAGAAGTCGATACTGATCGAGCAGCAATATGTCCGTGGCAAGCAGCCCGACATCCAGAAATTGCTGACGGCAATTGCGGACGCGCGAAAGCAGAACAAGAAGCTCGATATCCGCATCATCCTCGGCAAGGTTTTCGGCAAGAAGGATCTCGACGCCGAGAAGAAAAACCTGGCGCTGCTAAAGCAGCAGTTCGGCCTCGTGGCCGGCAAGAACATACGATACATCGATACGACCCGCTTCGTGCATTGCCATAACAAGATGATCCTGGTCGATGGCCAGGATGTCCTGGTCAGTTCGCAGAACTGGTCCGATTCCGCCGTCTCCAAGAACCGCGAGGCCGGCGTGTGGCTCTCTCATCCGGGCATCTGTGATTACTTCACGCAGATATTCGAGAGCGATTGGAAGACTGCGCGCAACGCGCCGACAGCTCCCGCGGAGGAGATCGTCGAGCCCGAGTCGCTGCGCGCCGGCGGATACGTCAGGGTCGCTCCCGCCGACTATCAGGAGGTGTGACAGCAGCAGCGAAGGCCTGACCCGGCTGCATCCAAAGCGCGGTTTTGTTCCGTGAGCGGCAGCAAATTTCGCTGTTTTCCGTCCCGGAACCTTCGTTTTGGGGCCGGATTGTTTCCTCGAGTTTGGTGCGATGATCGATCGCGCCGGTGGAAACGGAAAGCAGAGGGTTTGGCCATGTTAGGCTGGGTCGTAACGTTCTTGATCATCGCGTTGATCGCGGGTGTCCTGGGCTTCGGCGGCATCGCCGGTGTCTCCATCGAGATCGCCAAGGCGATCTTCTTCATCGCCATCATCCTGTTCCTGATCTCGGCAGTGGTCGGCCTGGTGCGTGGCCGCTCCAGGGTCTAGGCGGCCCGGCCTAGCGTGCGGGCATCGCCACGCTGCGCCCGATGCCCTCGGGCCGGGGGATGGATGCATGGATATCCGCGATCGCCTTGATGCGGGCGCGGATATCGGATGGAAACGGGGCGACCTTGCGCGAGTTCATGTCGATATGCAGCGACATGTTTTCGGAGGTAGCTGACAGCCAGCCTTCGGTCGCGTGGCGCAGCTCCTCGAAGGTGTGCAGCCGCTTGTCGTCGGCAGCGAGCAGATAGACCGTCACTTGGACGGGATCGCCGAGATGGACCTCGCGCAAATAGCGCACATGGCACTCGGCGGTAAAGGTCGAGCTGTGGCGCTCTTTCTTGTAGGCGGGGCCGATGCCGAGCTGCAGCCAGATCTCGTCGATGGCGCGGTCGAACATCACGTTGTAATAGGCCATGTTGAGGTGGCCATTATAGTCGATCCATTGCGGCTCGATCTGCATCACCGAGGACAGAAACGGGGCTGAGGGCAACTTGATGTCCCTGGCGGCATTAATGGTCGTCATTATTCCATCCCTGTTAGTTCGATTGGCGGTCTTGACCCGTTATATAACGTTTGCCACGGTCGGCTAAAGCCGGGAGGATATTTCACGTGGCGACTACGATTTCGAACAATCCGGCGCGTCCGGAGCCGCCGGCCCTCAAGGCCGCGATCGACGCGCTGGCGGCGCGCTTCGGCAACCGCCTCATCACCTCGCAGGCGGTGCGCGACCAGCACGCCCACACCACGACATGGCTGCCGCCGCAGCCGCCGGACGCCGTGGTGATGGCGCAGGAAACTGCCGACGTCCAGGATGTGGTGCGGATCTGCGCCAAACATCGCGTTCCCGTGATCGCCTTCGGCACCGGCACCTCGCTGGAGGGGCAGGTGAATGCGCCGGCCGGCGGCATCTGCATCGATCTGCGCGACATGAACCGGGTGCTCGCCGTGCACGCCGAAGACCTCGATTGCGTGATCGAGCCCGGCGTGACGCGGAAGGCGCTCAACGAGCATCTGCGCGACCAGGGCCTGTTCTTCCCGATCGACCCCGGCGCCGATGCCTCGCTCGGCGGCATGACCTCGACGCGCGCCTCCGGCACCAACGCGGTGCGTTACGGCACGATGCGGGAGAACGTGCTGGCGCTGAAGGTCGTGCGCGGCGACGGCGAGATCATCACGACCGGCACGCGGGCGAAGAAATCCTCCGCCGGCTATGACCTGACGCACCTGTTCGTCGGTGCCGAGGGCACGCTCGGCATCATCTCCGAGCTTACGATCAAATTGCGCGGCATTCCCGAGACGATCGCGGCGGCCGCATGTTCGTTCGAGACCGTGCGCGGCGCCTGCCAGGCGACGATCCTGGCGATCCAGACCGGCATTCCGGTCGCCCGCATCGAACTGCTCAACGCCGCGCAGGTGAAGGCGTGCAACGCCTATTCGAAACTGACGTTGCCGGAGACGCCGCTGTTGCTGCTCGAGTTCCACGGCAGCGAGGCCGAGGTCGCCGAGCAATCGAAGAACTTCAAGGAGATCGCCTCCGAATGCGGCGGGCTGGGTTTCACCTGGACCACCAGGCCGGAGGACCGCACAAAGCTCTGGCAGGCGCGGCATGACGCCTATTGGTCGGTGAAGGCGCTGCGGCCCGGCTCAGGCGTGGTCGCGACCGATGTCTGCGTGCCGATCTCGCGATTGGCCGATTGCGTCACCGAAACCGAAGAGGATCTGAAGCGGCTCAATCTGCTCTCGCCGATCGTCGGTCATGTCGGCGATGGCAATTTCCACTGTTCGCTGGTCTGCGACGTCGACAATGCCGAGGAGATGGCGCGCGGCGAGGAATTCATGCATCGCCTCGTCGAGCGCGCGCAGGCGATGGGTGGCACCTGCACCGGCGAGCACGGTATCGGGCAGGGCAAGCAGAAATATCTCGAAGCCGAGCTTGGGCCCGAGGCGATCGACGCCATGCGGGCGCTGAAGAAGGCGCTCGATCCGCTGAACATCTTCAATCCAGGCAAGATCGTGCCGGCCTAGAGCGTGATGAGATAAGGTCGAATTGTGTTCCCATGGGCGCTGCCTCTTCTCACCTCTCCCATAGGGAGAGGTCGGCGCGTAGCGCCGGGTGAGGGGATCTGCTCTATCGAGGGACCGTAACCCCTCACCCGCGCCTCCGGCGCGACCTCTCCCTTCGGGAGAGGTGAACTTGCGGCCAAGCCGATTCAACCAAATGACATCGCGCTCTAGCCTGCCAGCGCGCGAACGGCCTCGGCGACGCTATGGAAGACGTGGTTCTGCGGCAGCGTGCGATAGAGGCCGAAGCGCTCAAATGCCTGTTGGGCGCGGGTCGATTCGAGGCGAGCGATCGCAACGGTCACGCCTTGCTCGCTGCATTCACGGAACAGCGCGAGCAGCGTTTGTGCGGCGGTGAAATCGATCTCCACGATGCCGCTGGCTTCGATCACCAGCAGTGCTGGCTTCGGTGTCGCCGTCCTGATGACCTTCAGCGCATCGGCACGAAAGCTCGAGGCATTGAGAAACGACAGCGGCGCCTGCAGGCCGACCACGGCAACTTTCGGGTCGCGCTCGCCTTTGATGCTAGGATTGGCCGGCCACCAGATCGTGGTGTCCGGTACGCGGTCGAACACGACGAGCCGCGCCTGCGTCGTGCTCCAGATGCCATGGAGCAGCGAGAGCGCGATGCCGACGGCGACGCCTTGCTCGATCGGCAGGATGATGATCGAAGCTGCCGTTGCCACCACAAGCAGAAACTCGCCGACCGACTGGTGAAAGATCGCTTCAATCTGCCTGAAGCGAATGATGCGCAACGCCACGAAAAGAAGGACGCCGCCCAGCGCAGCCTCCGGAACGTGATGGAGCAGCGCCGCTCCGAACGCCAGCAGCGCCAGCACGATCGATGCGGCGAACAGTCCCGATAGCTGCGTGCGTCCGCCGGTCGCGGCCACGATGCCGGTTCGCGGCGGGCTCGCGTCCACCGGAAAGGCACCGAACAGGCCTGCAAGAAGGCTGCCGGCCCCGGCGCCGAGAAAATCGCGATCGACATCGGCAGGCTGGTCCGGATCGGAAGGAAATGCCCGCGTCGTCGCCGCGGTCTGCACCATCACGACCATTGCGATCAGGAGAGCCAATGGCAACAACTTGACCCATCGTTCCGGCGAGATTTCAGGAAACGATGGCATCGGCAGCGTGCCCGGTACGGTGCCGACCACGCTGACCCCCTTGCTCTCCAATCCGCCCCAGATCACCGCAGCGGTCGCCGCCACCAGCGCGACGAGTGCGCCGGGAATCTTGGCGCTGATGGCCTCGGATCCGGCAACAAAGGCCAGCACGAAAAGCCCGATGCTGACGCTGTAGAGATTGGCGGCAGGAAGATGCTCCGCAATCTCGGCGATCCGCTCGAGCATCGGTCCTTTCGGTGGCGGCGCGCCGAGCACGACGGGGAGTTGCGAAACCATGATGTGGATGGAGATGCCGGCAAGAAAGCCGACGGTGACCGGGGTCGACAGCAGATTTGCAATCCAGCCGAGGCGAAACAGGCTACCGACGACCAGGATCGCTCCGACCATCAGCGCCAGGGCCGCGGCAAGCGCGAGATTCTCCTGGGAGCCGGCGGCTGCCATCAGCGCAAGCCCGCCGGCGAAGATCGGCGTGATCGTGGAGTCGGCGCCGCACGACAGAAGACGGTTGCTGCCCAGCATGGCAAAACCGAGCGAACCTGCCATGAAGGCGAAAAA
This sequence comes from Bradyrhizobium sp. LeoB3, assembly GCF_055456055.1. Taxonomy (NCBI): domain Bacteria; kingdom Pseudomonadati; phylum Pseudomonadota; class Alphaproteobacteria; order Hyphomicrobiales; family Nitrobacteraceae; genus Bradyrhizobium; species Bradyrhizobium sp. LeoB3. Next base: position 89,785 of record NZ_JBVBEF010000004.1, on the reverse strand, counting down.
GCCGATCTGGGGGGTGAAGCCGCCAAGGCGCGCAGTCGCCATCTGCTCCGGTATCGCGATCGCGGCCAGTGTCAGGCCCGCGATAAGGTCGCCGGGCAAATCGCCCGGCCGGAACGCGGCCAGCGAGCGGAAGATCGGCCAGGAGCGGCCTGCTGTCCCGGGCGTGTCCTCGGCCATCGGTCCTCGGTGCGATCAGCGCTAGCGTAAGGGCCGCCCACTATTCGACATCGTGATGCCAAAGGCCAGCCTTGCTTTGGCGCTGGCACAAGCCTCAGCCGATATTCTGCAGCGCCGGAAACGTCTCGAGCAGCCAGATGCTGACATTGGTGACGGCACCGGTGAGAAAGCCGATGCCGGTGATGATCATCAGCACGCCCATGACATGCTCGACCGTCCGCAGATGCCGTTTCATCCGCGTGAACAGTGACGAGAACTGTTCGACCGCAAATGCCGCGAGCAGGAAGGGGATGCCGAGCCCGGCGGAATAGATCGCAAGCAGCATGGCGCCCTTGGTCACGGTCGCCTCGGCTGCTGCGACCGAAAGGATGGCGGCGAGGATTGGGCCGATGCAGGGCGTCCAGCCGAAGGCAAAGGCGAGCCCCATCACATAGGCGCCCCACAGCCCGACCGGTTTCGGCATGCTCATCCGCCCCTCGCGCATCAAGATCCCGATCCGCGTCAGCCCGAGGAAGTGCAGCCCCATCACAATGATGACGATGCCGGCGACGATGGAGAGCTGCGCAGACCAGGCGCGGACCAGCCCGCCGATCAGGGAGGCGCTGGCGCCGAGCGCGACGAACACGGTGGAGAAGCCGAGCACGAACATCAAGGCCGCCGACATCACCGCGCGCCTCGAGGCCTTCATGCTCTCGTCATGGGCGACATGCTCGATGGTCGCGCCTGTCAGATACACCAGATAGGGCGGCACCAGCGGCAGCACGCAGGGCGACAGGAAACTGACTAGTCCGGCGATCAAGGCTGCCGGGATCGAGACATCGTGCATCAACTGACCTTCGAGAGCGACATCTGGCGTGGCAACCTATTGACGTGGACGGCGACAAGTTTCCAGAGATTTCATGCGCTCAAAGCCCAAGAGATCGGTCACAGGCCCGTGTCCGGGCAATGTTCGCGAATCGTCTCCGCAATTCTACGGGATAAACGCTGGACAAGCCGGTGTCGTCAGGCTCAAACTTCAATGCCGCGACAAGCCTCGGCCGTCAGCCGGGAAATAAAAATCATGCGGACGCCTGCGATTCAGAGATGGGCGCCGCAAAAAGGAAACGAACGGGAGCATCACATGGCTGTTTCACGCCGCAACCTGCTGTTGGGAAGCGCCGGCGCCTTGGGCGCCGCATCATTTTCATTCCCGAAGCCTGCCATTGCCCAATCCGAGCCGATCAAAATCGGGTGCCTCGCGGCGATCACCGGCCCGAGTTCCGCGCCGACCGTCGGTTTCAACCGCGGCATCAACTTTGCGGTGGACAGCATCAATGCGGGTGGCGGTGTCAAGGGCCGCAAGATCGAGCTCGTCATGCGCGACACGCAGGGTGATCCGACCAAGGCGGTGAACGCGACGCAGGAATTGATCAGCCAGGCCAAGGTCCACGCCATCTGGGGGCCGGTCAATTCCGGCGAAGCGCTCGCCACCACGCCGATCATGGCGCGAGCGAAGATTCCGGACATTCATCCTTGCGTGGTCGAAACCCTGATCGACACCACCAAATATCCGAACGCTTTCCGCATGGCGCCGTCCAACAGCCAGTGGGACGACGCCGTCCGCAACTACTGCCTCAACGTGCTGAAAGTGAAGAAAGTTGCCGTCATCGGCGATACCACGGGCTATGGCGTGACCGCCGTCGGCGCCTCGGTGGCGGCGTTCAAGAAGGACGGCGCCGACGTCGTCTACCAGGCCAATATCGATGCGACCCAGCCGGACATGACGCCGGACATGCTGCGCGCCAAGAATGCGGGCTCCGAGGCCATCGTGGTCTGGAGCGTCACCACCGGCATGGAGGCGCGGATGTTCAACACCCGTGCCGCCATGGGCTGGGACGTGCCGTTCGTCGGCCATCCCTCGCTCGCCTCGGGAGAGCTCGCCGGCCTCGTCGAGAAGCCGGAGAACTGGAAGAAGGTTTACGCGGTCGGTTACAAGAGCTGCAGCTACGATGCAGCCGGCAAGCTGCCGCCAAAGAGTGAGGAGTTGGTGGCGCGCCTGGCCAAGGCGAATATTGCGCTCAACGACACGCTGTTGTGGTGGGTCGCTGGTGGCATCGACGCGATCGAGCTGATCGCCAAGGCGGTTGCCGAGAGCGGTTCGACCGAAAGCGCCGGACTCATCAAATACTGGAACACGCTGTCGAAATATCCCGGCTATTTCGGCACCTACACCTTCACGCCGACGCAGCATAACGGCTATCCGACCGAAGAGATCGTGATGTCGGAGGCCTCTACCGCCAAGAACGGGACGTTCGCGCTCGCGCCGGGCTATACATAGGCCGGCGGCAGAGGGTGCATCCGATGCTCGCCTCGATCCTCGCATCCGGTCTCGCGGCGGGCGCGATCTACGCGCTCGTCGGCGTCACCTACAACACGATGTTCTCGACCTCGCGGGTGATGAGTTTCACCGCAGGCCAGCTTGCCATGCTGGGCGGCGTGCTCGGCTCGATGTTCACCTTGAAGATGGGCATGCCCATCATCGTGGGCTTCGTGCTGACGCTGGCCGCGTGCGCGATCGTCGGCATCATCACCGAATTCGTCGCGGTGCGGCCGGTTCTGAAGAGTCTCGACCAGCATCTCTACGTGCTTTCGACGCTGGCGCTGGCCTTGATGATCCAGCAGGTCGCGGCGATCAAATGGGGCACCGAGCCGCAGCCGTTCCCGCGCGTGATCGGGCTCGGCAGCGGCGTCTGGGACGAGAAGTTCTGGCTGCCGGTGGTTGCCTGCGCGGTGACGATCGTGGCGCTGGAATATCTCTACCGCCGCACGCTGGTCGGCCGCGCCTTCGTCGCGATCGCGGAGGATAATTTCGCTGCGCGCGCGCTCGGTCTTCCCGAGCGCAACCTGCGGGTCGCGAGCTATGCGCTCGCTGGCGTGATCGGCGGCATCGCCGGTTTCTCCGGCGGCCAGCTTCTGCTGGCGTTCTTCGCCAATGGCGCGCTGCTCAATTTCTACGGCTTCGTGCCGGTGGCGCTCGGCGGCCTCGGCAACAACCGCGGCGCCATTTTCGGCGGGCTCGCGCTCGGCCTGTTCCAGCAGGCGGCGAATTTCCTGGTCGGCGGCATCTTCTCTTCCGTTGCCGTGTTCACTCTGTTCATCGTGGTCCTCTTGGCGGCGCCCCAAGGCCTGTTCGGCGGAACCACGGCGCGGAGGGTGTGATGACGGCTGTCACTGCAACCTCTGCCCAAACTGAAAGCGGCGCCTGGCGCGCCGCCTTGCCGCACGTCGCGCCGTTCCTCGGCATCCTCGCGCTCGCATTGCTGCTGCCGTTCGTCAGCAACGACTATTGGGCGCTGATCGGCACGCGCATGGCGATCTATTGGGTGCTGGTCTCCGGCCTCAACCTCGTGGTCGGCTTCGCGGGCCATCTTGCGATCGGCTATGTCGCGCTATTGACGCTAGGTGCCTACACGACGAGCGTGCTCGTCGCCGGCAATGTCACGCCGGCAGTGCCGGTTTTCCTCGCGCTGCCGATTGCCGGCTGCGTCGGTGCGCTGTTCGGCGTGATCGTCGGATTGCCGGCGCTGCGCCTGCGCACCTTCTATTTCGCGATGTCGACGCTCGGTTTCGCCACCATCGTGACGCAGATCGCGCTGGCCTGGCAGAGCGTGACCGGCGGCGGCATCGGCATCGCCGGTCCGGAATTCCCGGCGCCGTTCGATACGCCGTGGGGCTTCTACGCACTCTGCGTCGCGTTCGCGGCGGTCGCCACCTGGATGAGCGCCAACATCGCCCGCAGCCGATTCGGCCGCGCCCTGATCGCGGTGCGCGATGCCGAGGTGGCGGCGGAAGCGACCGGCATCTCCAAGCCGAAGATGCTGATTGCGATCTTCCTGTTTGCGGGCGCGCTGGCCGCGATCGCCGGCGGATTGTTCGCGACGCTGCAGACCTACATCACGCCCGATGCCTTCACCTTCGACCTGTCGGTCCTGTTCTTCATCGCGATCCTGATCGGCGGCCGCGGCTCGATCCTGGGGCCGATGCTCGGCACCATCATCCTGACCATCCTGCCCGAGATTGCCGCGCCGCTGGCGGCATGGTCGACATTCCTGTACGCCGTGCTGCTGCTCGTGATCGTGCTGGTGATGCCCGGCGGCATCGCGGCGCTGCTCGACTTCCGCAACCGACGTCCGCTCGCCAGCAACCGCGCCATCGTGCCGCGTCCGGCCGTTCTCGCCGACATCGTCCGCCGCCGCAGCGGCGGCAAGCACCTGAAGCTGCGCGACATCGCGCTGAGCTTCGGCAATGTGAAGGCGATCGACGGGCTCGACCTCGACGTAGCGCCAGGCGAGATCCACGGTCTGATCGGCCCGAACGGCAGCGGCAAGACCACGACGCTCAACGTCATCTCCGGCTATTACGCCGCCAAGGCCGGCACGATGACGCTGGGCGATGACATGCTGCCGCCGGGCCAGCCGGCATTGCGCGCAGCTTGCGGCATTGCGCGGACGTTCCAGACCCCGCGCGTGATCGGCGAGGCCTCGGTGCTGGAGAACGTGATGATCGGCGGCTCGGTGGAGGGCAGGGCGACCTTCGTCGAGGCGATGCTGTCGGCCCCGCGCAATCGCGAGGACGAGCGGATGCTCGCGGCGAAGGCGCGGGCGCTGCTCGGCGTGGTCGGGCTGGAGACGCTGGCGGAGGTGCGCGCCGACCGCCTGCAGCACAGCGAACTCCGCTTCATCGAGATCGCGCGTGCCTTGATGCTCGATCCCGATTTCCTGCTGCTAGACGAGCCCGCGGCGGGCCTCTCCAATGACGAGATTGAGCGGCTGGCTTCGTTGATCAAGGCGATCAGCGCGCGCGGCACCGGTGTGTTGCTGGTGGAACACCACGCCGATCTCATCTTCGACATCTGCCACCAGGTCACCGTGCTCAATCTCGGCCGCACGCTGGCGGCGGGCACGCCGGCCGAGATCCGCGTTCACAAGGAGGTGGTCAGTGCGTACCTCGGCGGCTGAACCTCTGCTCTCCGTGACCGCGCTGGAATCCGGTTACGGCAAAATCCGCGTGCTTCATGGCATCGATTTCCAGGTCGCCGCCGGCGAGGTGGTGGCGCTGCTCGGACCCAACGGCGCCGGCAAGACCACGATGCTGCGCGCGCTGTCCGGATTGCTGCCCGTGACCGCGGGACAGGTGCGCTTCGACGGCCGCGACATGACCAATGCGACGCCGCGGGATGCCGCGCGCGCCGGCCTCGTCCATGTGATCGAGGGCCACCGTGTGTTCACGCAAATCTCCGTCACCGACAATCTGCTGCTTGCCGGCTACGACGTGCCGCGCGCCGAGCGTGCGCAGCGCGTCGAGGAAGCGCTGGCGTATTTCCCCGAGATCGCCGAGAAGCGTCACGAGCGCGGCGGCGCGCTGTCGGGCGGGCAACAGCAGATGCTCACCGTCGCGCAAGGCCTGGTACGCCGCCCGCGGCTGTTGATGCTCGACGAGCCCTCGGCCGGCCTGTCGCCGGTGCTGGTCGATCGGGTCCTCAACGTCATCGGCCGCTTGCGCGCACAGGGCACCGCGGTATTGCTGGTCGAGCAATTGCTGGAGAAGGCGCTGGCCACGGCGGACCGCGTCTACGCCCTGGTGCAGGGGAATATCGTGCTGGAAGCATCGACCGAGGAAAGCAATCTGGCGCAGCGGCTGGAGCGCGCCTATTTCGGCCATGAGAGCCACGCGCTGGTGACCCCTTGATGCGGCTTCCCTTCTTCTACGGCTGGATCATCATCGCGGTGACCTTCGTCACCATGGCGATCGGCGTCAATGCGCGCACTGCGTTCTCGCTGTTCTATCCGCCTGTTCTCAGCGAGTTCGGCTGGGATCGCGGCGTCACCGCCGGCGCGTTCTCGTTCGGCTTCGTGGCCTCCGGCATCGCCAGTCCGTTGATCGGCCGCCTGATGGATCGCGCCGGCCCGCGCGCGGTGATGGAGCTCGGCGTTGTGCTGATGGGCGCGGGGTTCCTGCTGGCACCGCTGACGACGCAGCCCTGGCATCTCTATCTCAGCATCGGCGTTCTCGTCGGCGCGGGGAGCGTCTGCCTCGGCTATTCCGGTCAATCATTCTTTCTGCCGAACTGGTTCATCCGCCGTCGCGGTCTCGCGATCGGGATCGCCTTTGCCGGTGTCGGCATCGGCTCGGTGACCTTGCTGCCGTGGGTGCAGCACATGATCGAGGGCACCGGCTGGCGCACTGCCTGCACGGCGATCGGCATCCTCGTGCTGGTCGTGCTCGCGCCGATCAATCTGTTGGTGCGAAAACGCCCTGAAGATATCGGGCTACTGCCGGACGGCGACGCCGCGCCGACCGCCACTTCGGCAAAGCCGGTGTCGAACATCGTCGATCCCGTCTGGGCCGGCACCGATTGGACGCTGTCCCGGGCGCTCCGCACCGCGCGCTTCTGGTGGATTGCGCTCGGCTATTTCTGCGGACTTTACATTTGGTACGCGGTGCAGGTGCATCAGACCAAATTCCTGCTCGACATCGGCTTCAGCCCGAATGTCGCCGTGTGGTCGCTTGGCGTCGTCAGCCTGCTCGGCATTCCCGGCCAGATCTGGCTTGGCCATCTCTCCGACCGTATCGGGCGCGAAACGGTGTGGGCGATCAGTTGCGCTGGCTTTGCGATCTGCTTTGCGTGCCTGGTCGCACTGAAATATGCGCCGCTATTGCCGCTGGTCTATCTGATGGTGTTCACGCAAGGCGCGCTCGGCTACGGCCTGACCTCGGTGATGGGGCCGGTCGTGGTGGAGATCTTCCAGGGCAGGCATTACGGCAGCATCTTCGGCACCATCATGCTGGCCGCGCTTGCGGGGGGCGCCGCCGGCCCGTGGGCGACGGGGCTGTTGTATGATCTCACCGGCAGCTACACGGCGGCCTTTGCGATCAGCATTGCCGTGAGCGCGTTGTCCGCCTTCGCGATCTGGCAGGCCGCACCGGGAAAAGTCCGCGCGGTCGCGGGGCGTTTGCACACGTTGCAGAGCCGTAGCCCGGGTGAAGCGTCAGCGTAACCCGGGGCCGCTTGCAAGCGCTGACGCAGGGTCCCGGGTTACGCTAGCGCTCCACCCGGGCTACAGCTACGCCGCGGTCGGCGCTCCCGATCGTGCGCTGCAGGTCGCCGATCGCGCGCAGGAAGCTGTCGGCCGGCGTGGTCTCCGGATCGATCAGGCGGTGCAGGCGAAAGCCGTCCTCGAGCGCCAGCACGATTGCGGCGGTCCACGCCGCATCCAGCCGGCCGTTCCTGCCGCTATCCTTCCGCGCGGTCTCGATGATGTCGGTGACCAGCTTTCGCCGGGCGCGCAGGCGCTTTGCAAGTTCGGGCCGCCGCTTCTCCGCGCGCGCGACGAACAGGATCATCTCCATGTGCAGAAGCGGCGAGCGGCCGAGCGGATCCTGCCTGGTGCGGTCCATGTGCTTCAACGCGTCGATGAAGTCGGCGAGGTTGGTGTGTTGAGCAAGCAGGTCGAGGTTGCGCCGGATCGATTGCTCGACATGGTCCTCGAGCATCGCGATGATGAGCTCTTCCTTGCTCTTGAAGTTCGAATAGAACGCCCCGCGCGTGAAACCGGCGGCGGCCGCGATCGCCTCGATGCTGGCGCCGCCGATCCCCTGTTCCTCGAACACGCGTGCCGCCGCCTCGAACAGCTTTTCGCAGGTGTCGTCCCTGGTCGGTCTGGTCCTGACTCTTGACATCGGCCCTGTTTAGGCCACAATGCAACTCGATACAAGAGTGTATCGAGTTTCGGGGGGGAAACGCTTGGGTCCGCACGAAGCGGCGGCCGGTAGCGTTCAATGTGAAATCGTCGCAATGCGGCAACCGATTGAGGTCACCATGAACGAGCAAGCTCGGCCGGCGAACAGCGATCCGCTGTTCAATCCCCTGGCGCCGGAATTCATCCGCAATCCCTATCCCCATTACGAGCGGCTGCGCACCGAGGACCCGATGCACGTCACGCCGTTCGGCGCTTTCGTCGCGAGCCGTCACGCGGAGGTGAGCTTCGTGTTGCGCGACAAGCACTTTGGCAAGGACTATGCCGGCCGCGCCATACGCCGCTATGGGCCAAAAGCCATGGAGGACCCGGTCTTCCGCAGCATGAGCCAGATGATGCTGCAGCAGGATCCGCCCGATCACACCCGTCTGCGCGGCCTTGTGGTGAAGGCGTTCACGGCGCGCCGGGTCGAGGACATGCGGACGCGGATTCAGGAGATCGTCGATCAGACGCTCGATCGTGTCATCCCGCAGGGCAGGATGGACCTGATCGAGGACTTTGCGTTTCGGCTGCCGGTGACGGTGATCTGCGACATGCTCGGAATCCCCGAGGAGCATCGCGAAACGTTTTATACCGGCGCGCGCGACAGCGGGCGCATCCTCGAACCGGTGCCGTTGTCGCCTGAGGAGATCAAGCAGGGCAACGCCAGGACCAAGATGTCGGAGATGTATTTCCAGCAGCTCTTCGAGCTGCGGCGGAAGCAGCCCGGCGACGACCTGACGACGCAGCTCGTGCAGGCGGAGGAGGATGGCCACAAGCTCAGCAACGAAGAGCTGACCGCCAACATCATCCTTCTGTTCGGGGCCGGGCACGAGACGACCGTCAACCTGATCGGCAACGGCCTCTTAGCGCTGCACCGCAATCCCGATCAGCTCGCGCTGCTCAAGGCCAATCCTGGCCTGATCACCAACGCGATCGAGGAATTCCTGCGCTATGATTCCTCCGTGCAAATGACCGGGCGCGCGGCTCTGGAGGACATCGATCTCTGCGGCAAGCGCATACCCAAGGGCGAAGCCGTGCTGTGCCTGCTGGGCTCGGCCAACCACGATCCGGCTGTCTATCCCGACCGCCCGGAACGGCTCGATATCACCAGGCCCAACGTGAAACCGCTGTCCTTCGGCGGCGGCATCCATTTCTGTCTCGGCGCCCAATTGGCGCGGATCGAGGCCGAGATCGCGATCTCGACGCTGCTCCGCCGCCTGCCGGACCTGCGGCTGGATGACGCGGAAAATCCACAGTGGCGGCCGACCTTCGTGCTGCGGGGGCTACGGCGCCTGCCGGCGAGCTGGTAACCTTCTCGACCCTCGCCAGCGGGTGCAGCGCGATACCGCTGTGACTTCGCCATACTTCTCTCTATATACTGGGCTGCTCCGGCGCTGTATTGGCCACGTGCGCCGCGGGGCGGGGCTCAAAGGGAGACACCGTGCAGACGACGCTGCTCGGCCTGGCAATCGCGTTCATTCTTGCGCTGATCGCCGCGCTGGTCGGACCGTACTTCATTGACTGGAACCAGTTCCGTCCGCAATTCGAGGCAGAGGCGACGCGAATCATCGGCGCGCCCGTGCGCATCGGCGGCGAGCTTGACGCGCGGCTGCTGCCGGCGCCGCAGCTTCGGCTGCGTTCGGCCGTGATCGGCGGCGGCAATGATCGCGGCAAGATCCGGGCCGACAAGCTCGACGTCGAATTCAGCCTGGGTTCGCTGATGCGCGGCGAATGGCGCGCTACGCAGCTCACCGTCAATGGCATGTCGGTGGATCTCGGTCTGGACCAGAAGGGACGGATCGACTGGCCGGCCTCGCAGGGCACGTTCGACTTCGCCTCGCTGGCGATCGATCGCGTCAACCTCACCGGCCGCATCGCCCTGCATGACGCCGCGAGCCGCAGCACGCTGGAATTGAGCGACATCGCGTTCAGCGGCGATGTCCGGTCGCTTGCCGGCGCGATCCGCGGCGACGGCAATTTCACGTTCGACGGCTCCCGCTATCCGTTCCGGATCTCCTCCGGCCAGAGCGCCGACGGCAACGGCACCCGCGTGCATGTCAACATCGACCCAGGCCAGCGCCCGCTCTCGGCCGATCTCGACGGCATACTCACCTTCGAGGCCCGCGCGCCGCGCTTCGAAGGCGTGCTGGCGCTGGCCTCTCCGCCCGCATCAAAGAACGACGCGGCCGCGCCGACGCCCTGGCGTGTCGGAGCCCGGATCAAAGCGGATTATTCGGCGGCGCGGCTCGACCAGATCGAGGTCAGCTATGGCAATGACGAGCGCGCGCTGAAGCTCGCGGGCGCAGGCGACATCCGTTTCGGCGCTTCGCCGCTGCTGCGCGCCTCGCTGGCGGCGCGGCAACTCGATGTCGACCGCTTTGCCGCGAAGGACAACAATGCTGAGCCGATTCATGCGCTGCCGGCGCTGCGCGCTCTGCTGTCGGGCGTTCCGCACATCGCGCTGCCGTCGCAGATCGAATTCTCGTCCGAGCAAATCATGCTCGGCGGGCGGCCCTTGCAGGATATCGCCGCCGACCTTCACGGCGACGACAAGGGCTGGACAGTGCGGCGGCTCGACTTCCGCGCACCGGGCGCCACGCGCGTTTCGCTCAGCGGTGCTGGCCCGCAAAGCGCCCAGTCGGACAGCTTCAAGGCGGCGCTCAATGTCGAGTCGTCCGATCCCGATGCGCTGATGGTGTGGCTGCAGGGCCGTAGCGATCCGCCGTCTCGCAATCAAAAACCGCTCAAGCTGCGTGGCGACGTCACGCTCGCCGCAACCGGCTTTGCGGTCGATGCCATGAAGGCCGAGATCGACGGTGGTGCGATCACCGGACGTGTCGCGGTGTCGTATCCCACCGGCAATCGTGGCGCGAAGGTCGACGCCACCGTGAAGGCCGACCGGCTGGATCTCGATGCGGCCACCGCGGTCATACGCTCGCTGGCGGGACCGCAGGCCGAATGGCCGGAGGAAGCGCAGCTCTCGCTTGACATTGCTCGCGCGATGTCGGCCGGGCAGGAGCTGCGTCCGCTGCAGGCCAAGCTTGCCTTTGGGCCGAAGATGGTCTCGCTCGAGCGACTTAAGATCGGGCAGCCGGACAGTGTGACGATCGAGGGCACCGGCAATTTCGATCGCATCAACGCGACCGGAAAGCTCGCGCTCGACGCAAACGCGGCCTCGTTCAGCCAGTTGACTGGTCTGGTCTCATCGTTCGCACCGTCAGCCGCATCGCGCTTCAACACACTGGCTGCGATCCCGGGTCCGGCGCGGCTGAAGCTCGCGCTTGATCTCGACAAGGGACAGGCCGATCGCGGCAGCCTTCGCGCCGCTCTGGAGCTCGACGCGGCGCAGCTCAAGGGCACCGCTACGGTGACAGCGAAGCCGCAGGTCGCAGCGATCCGCAGCACCGATCTCGATGCCCTCAGCCGCAGCGATCTCGGCGTCGACGCCAGATTTTCAGCGGGGCAGGGGCGTGCAATGCTCGCGCTGCTCAACTTCGATCGAGTCATCGCCATCGGCGACGGCCCCGCGCAATTCGAAGGCTCGATCAACGGCGCCTGGCGCGCGCCGTTGCGGCTGAAGGCGAGGATCTGGGGCGCGGGGCTTGATGCGGACGCCGAAGGCGCAGCCGAGCCATGGGACGAGGCGAAGAAAGCCAGCATCAACCTGCGGGTCAGGAGCGCCGACATCAGTCCGCTGCTCGATCTCAAGCCGTCGGACACCCCGGTGAACGGCGTCCGCCTGTCGTCGCGCGTCTCACTCGCCGGCAACAAGCTCTCGTTCGACGATCTCGACAGCATCATCGGCGGCTCGCGACTGCGTGGCCGGGTTGCGCTCGCCATGGGGGAGGAGAAGAACATCGAGGGTGAGATCGGGCTCGACCAGGTCGCGCTTGCACCGGTGTTTGCGTTTGCGATCGGTGCCGGCGGACATGATTCGACCGAGCCGCTCGGCGGGGGCATCATCAAGGGCTGGCGCGGCAACATCGTCTTCCAGGCGTTGCGCGGCGAGCTGCCGGGCGGCAGCGAAGTGCAGCCGGTGAGCGGCACGATCAAGAGCGATGGCCAGGCGCTGACCTTTGAGGCCCTCAAGGGCAAGATCGGCAGCGGCGATCTCAGCGCCGCCATCGATGCAAGGCCGAGTGCGAATGGCATCACCGTCAATGCGAGCGTGCAGCTTAGCGGCGTCGATGGCACGGCGTTGCGCTACCGAAATCTCGGCATGCCCAAGGGGCGCGCCTCCTTGCAGATGACATTGATGAGCCAGGGCCGCAGCGCGTCGGCGCTGGCTGGCGCGCTGTCCGGCAGCGGCACGGTCGCGCTTGAAAGTGCGCGCATTGCCGGGCTCGATCCGCGCGCCTTCGACGTTGCGATCCGCGCCAGCGAGAACGGGCAGGTTTCGGATGACGCTAGCCTGAAGCAGATCGTCGAGCAGGCGCTCGCAAACGGCGTGCTGTCGGTCGCCTCAGCCCAGCTTCCGTTCAACATTCGCGACGGGCGGATCCGCGTTGGCGCCAGCACGCTGGCGGCCAATGGCGTCAACGCCACGATCTCCGGCGGCTACGACATTCCGGCCGATCAGGCCGACATCCGCGCCGTGCTGGTGCCGACCGCGATCACCGCGGCGAGTCGGCCGGAAATCCAGTTGCTCGCGGTGGGCACGCCCGACGGGCTCACCCGCAGCGTCGATGTCGCGGCGTTGTCGTCGTGGCTCGCGGTGCGCGCGATCGACCGCGAGACCAGGCGATTGGATGCGATTGAGCGCGGCGAGCCGCCTCCAACGTTCCAGCCGACACCGCCGCTGATCCCGCCGCAGGAGCCGGCGGAAGCTCCCGATGCAAGCGCGACGATCCCACCGACAGCAACTGATATGCCGATCCCGGGCCGCGATCCGCGCAAGGGAGCCCAAAAGCCGAAAACGAGCGCACCGCGTCCGCCGCAGGTCCAACCTCCGGCCAGCGCGCCAGCCGCCAATCCGCCCGCGTCAGTCGCGAGCCAACCGCAGCTCGCGCCATTGCCGCCGCCGATCGACGTCAAGCCGCCGCCGGGCGCTGCGAAACCAAAACCCCGTCCGCCGCTCGCACTGACGCCCCAGGTCGCCAACCCACCATCGCGTCCGGCGGCGCAGAATTAGAGCGCGATTAAGGTCAGGGTCGAACTGCGTCCGCGACCGGGGCTGCGCTTCCTCTCCCAGTTCTTACGGGGAGAGGGTTAGGGTGAGGGGCTCTCTCCGCGAGCACGGTGACAGAAGGACTCGCGGAGGCTCCCCTCACCCGAAATTCGAGCTGTGCTCGAATTTCGACCTCTCCCCGCAAGCGGCGCGAGGTGAACCCGGGGCTCGCCGCCTCAGAGCGTAATCTCCCGTTCGATCCCGATCGCCTGCAGGAACGCCCTGTCATGGCTGACGACGACCAGCGCGCCATCGAAGTCGCGCAGCGCGCTTTCCAGTTCTTCGATCGCGGTGAGGTCGAGATGGTTGGTGGGTTCGTCCAACAGCAGCAATAGCGGCGGCTCCGGCCGTGCGAACACGCAAGCCATACCTGCGCGAAGGCGCTCGCCGCCGCTCAACGTATCCACGATCTGCAATGCGGCCCTGTTGCGGAAGGCAAATCGCGCCAGCGCGGCATGCGCTTCATTGGCTGACAATTCCGGGTTGAGCCGGCGCAGATTGTCCAAGATGCTGGTGCCGGCATCGAGCAGGCCGGCATGCTGGTCGAGCATCGCGATCCGCTCGGTGCGACGATGGATCATGCCGGCGGTCGGCTGCGCCTCTCCGGTGATCAGGCGCAGCAATGTGCTCTTGCCCGTGCCATTGGCGCCGTCGATCGCAACGCGCTCGGGGCCGCGCAGTTCGAACGACAGCGGCCCGAACAGGCGGCGGTTGGCAAAGGCCATCGCCACGCCGTCGAAGGCGACGAGCTCGCGATTGGAGGGAAGGGCGGTCTTCGGCAGGTCGATCGACAGCGGCGTCACGATCTCCACCCGCGCGCGGGCCTCCTCGAAGGCATCCGCGCGCTCGCCGATCAGGCGCTCGGCGAGATGGCCTTCGCGGGCGGCGCTGGCCTCCGCGCGTTCCTTCTCGCGATCCATGAACATCTTGTCTTCGATGCCCTTGGCGCGCCAGGCTCGGCCGGCCTTGTCGCGGCGCGACTTTCTTTCGCGCGCCTTCTGCGTCGCGCGCTCGGCGCTGCGCAGCGCGTCAGCCGCCCGCTCCAGTTCGGTTTCCGCACGCGAGCGCGCCGCGTCGCGCTGCTCGGCGAAATCAGGCCACGCGCCGCCGAAAATCGTGACGCCAACCGGCGTCAGTTCGACGATGCGGTCGACATGCTCGAGCAGCGTACGGTCGTGGCTTGCGACCACGATGCCGCCTTGCCATCGCCTGAGCAATTGCGCCACCGCCTCGCGGCCGTCGGCGTCGAGATTGTTGGTGGGCTCGTCCAGCAGCAGCACGTCAGGTGCCTGGATCAACAGGCGCGCCAGCGCGACGCGCGTTCGCTCGCCGCCGCTGAGCGATGCCACCGCGCGATCGAGCGATAGCGCGGGCAGGCCCGCTTCCGTCAGCGCGGTCTGTAGTCGTGCTTCCAGTGTCCAGTCAGCCGCGGCGGCATCCTCGAGTGTGCCGTCGCCGCGCTCGAGCCGGCGCAGGCACGCGAGCTCGCTATCGACGCCGACGGCTTGCGCCACCGTCGCCCGTTCGTCGGCGATCTGCGCGAGCATGCCGATCGATCCTGCACGGTAAACCGATCCGGCTGCCGGTTCGATCTCGCCCGCGATCAGGCGCAGCAGTGTCGATTTGCCGCAGCCGTTCCGTCCGACGATGCCGGTGCGCTCGCGTCCAATCGCGAGCGTCAGCTCATCGAACAGTGAGCGGCCGTCAGGCGCGTGAAGCGAGATGGAATCCAGGACGACAAAGGCAGGCATGGAGAGCTTCCGAAATGGACAGGTTTCGCGGCGCGGTTAGCTTGGCGATATCCATTTCGCTCTCCACTCAGGTTTGTCGGTGAAGCGGTGCCTGAGCACCGGCTATCTGCAACGGATCAGGCTTGCGGCCTGTTGTCCGGTGCCTGGACCGTCGTCGCGGCGACTGCGCGCGAACGGAAATACTCCAGCACGAAAAGTCGGATCGCCGACGACAGGTTGCCCTGCTGGCGATTGCTGTCGATTTCGCCGACCAGCTCCGACAGCGTCATGTTCCGGAGGCCCGAGATTTCCTTCATGCCATTCCAGAACGCTTCTTCCAGGCTGACGCTGGTCTTGTGGCCGGCGACCACGATCGAACGTTTGACGACGGGCGATTTCATGATGCGTCTCCGCCGTCGATACGATGCTGATCCAACAGCTTCTCGTCGCGCGCTTTGCGAAGCTCGTCCGCTTTCCGTTCGGACTTGGTGCGACCAAATCGTGCGCGGTTGGTTTCAGCTTGCTTCGCAGCTTCTTTGCGTTGCTCTTGTTTTCTTGCTCGGTTCAAGTTGATCACGTCCCCCATGCTCGCCCCATCATCCAGCGATCCGAAGGCGCAAATGCCTGTTGGCGAAACAGGCCGCAGCCAAGTTGCGCGCAAGCACTGCACATGCCCATCCGAAATCCCTATATAGCGCCTAGTGATAAGCATCAAAAGGTCAGCTTCGCCCCACGAAAACCATATATTTCGCTGCTGTCCCATGCGTCAACGCAACGCCCGCTGCAACCGATCTTATTCTTTAGGCGTTATGATCCATAATTATATCACGCGCGGGGCGAGCGCTAATTCGTAGCGAGTCAGCGCAACGCATCACCGTTTTTTCCCGGGAAAATTATGCAATTTGCAGTTTCACTTAACCCGGATGTGTCATTTTGTCCGGCTGCACCAGGGAGTCGAATTCACGTTCCGATACATAGCCGAGCCGCAGCGCCTCTTCCTTGAGCGTCGTGCCGCGCGCATGTGCTGCTTTCGCGACTTTCGCGGCGTTGTCGTATCCGATCTTCGGTGCAAGCGCAGTGACGAGCATCAGCGATCGCTGCATCAACTCGGCGATGCGTTTCTCGTCGGCACGTATCCCGACCACGCAATGCTCGGTGAAGGAGCGGATAACATCCGACAGGAGCTGAACGGAACTCATCATGCAATACGCCAACACCGGCTTGTAGACGTTCAGCTCGAAGTGTCCCTGGCTGCCCGCGATGGTGACGGCGGTTTCGTTCCCGAAGACGTACGTGCATACCATCGTCATCGCCTCGCATTGCGTCGGGTTCACTTTGCCCGGCATGATCGATGAGCCCGGCTCGTTCTCCGGCAGGATCAGTTCGCCGAGGCCTGAGCGCGGGCCCGAGCCGAGGAAGCGGATGTCGTTGGCGATCTTGAACAGCCCGGTCGCCACCGAATTGATCGCGCCGTGCACCAGCACATAGGCGTCGTTGGAGGCCAGCGCCTCGAACTTGTTCGGCGCACTGATGAACGGCAGCTTCGTGATCTTGGCGACGTGCCTTGCGAACAGTCTCGCAAAGCGTGGCTTGGAGTTGAGGCCGGTGCCGACGGCCGTGCCGCCTTGCGCGAGCGGCAACAGATCCTTCGCCGCCGTACGTAGCCGCGCGATGCCGCTCTCGACCTGCGCGGCATAGCCGGAGAATTCCTGACCCAGCGTCAGCGGCGTCGCATCCTGGGTGTGGGTGCGGCCGATCTTGACGATCTTCGCGAACGTTTTCTCCTTGCGGCGCAGCTCGCGATGCAATTCGCCGAGCGCAGGAATCAGCCTCTCGAAAATTCCCTGCGCCGCCGCGATGTGCATCGCCGTCGGAAACGAGTCGTTCGACGACTGGCTCATGTTGACGTGGTCGTTGGGATGAACCGGTTTCTTCGCGCCGAGTTCAAAGCCGAGCAGTTCGTTGGCGCGGTTGGCGATCACCTCGTTGAGGTTCATGTTGGTCTGCGTGCCCGAGCCTGTCTGCCACACCACCAGCGGGAAATGATCGTCGAGCTTGCCTTCGATCACTTCTTTCGCGGCACGCGTGATCGCGTTGGCTCGGCGCGCGTCGATCAGGCCAAGCTCGCGGTTGGTGAGCGCTGCCGCCAGTTTCACGATGCCGAGCGCATGCACGATCTCGATCGGCATGCGGTCGCGGCCGATGCGGAAGTTCTGTCGGGAGCGTTCGGTCTGCGCGCCCCAATAGCGATCGGAGGCGACGTCGATCGGACCGAAACTGTCGGTCTCGACGCGGATGGTTTTGTTTTTTTGTGAAGAGGATGTTGATCGAGCCATTGCCAATGTCCGTTGCGCCGTGAAGCGGCGTAACGTTCATTCTACAGCGTCGATGATCGGTGCGTGTTTAGATTATTTCTTGCGGAAGCGGTCGAGCCGAACCACCTCGGCGCCTTCGCTCGGCTTGTCCGAGTCTTCCGTTTCTTGCGAAGCAGTCTCGGCCGCCGGAGCAGGCGGCGGTGGCGCCGGCGAAGCCGCAGGCAGCTTGGGCTCGGGCTTCTCGGGCGCGACGTCCTCCTCGGACGGTTCGAAATGCAGGCCGAACTTCACGGAGGGATCGAGGAAGCTCTTGATGGCGGCGAATGGCACGACGAGCCGTTCCGGAATGCCGCCGAACGAAAGTCCGACCTCGAAACGATCGTCCGTCACCACGAGGTCCCAGAACTGGTGCTGCAGGATGATCGTCATCTCCTGCGGATATTGCGCGAGCAGCCGCGGCGATATCTTCACGCCGTCGGCGTTGGAGATGAAGGTGATGTAGAAATGATGCTCGCCGGGAAGTCCGTGCTCCGCGGCGTCCGCCAGCACGTGGCGTACCACCCCGCGCAGCGCGTCGCGCGCCAGCACGTCATATCGGATGTGATCGGTCGCCATGATGGTCCTGTCGCGTTCAAAAATGGCCGGCCGCATGCCGGTCGCCCGACTCGCCTTTAGCTCTATGCTATCCCGGCCACAAGCCAAGGTCAGCAGGCCTTCCGGATCGAATTTGCGGCACAAGCACCCGCTTGGGATGCACGCACTTTACCATGCGAATGTGAAGTGGAGGCTTCTGTTGCCAGGTGCCTCCGAACCCCGCCTAGCGGAGCTTAACCCGCTAGGGCTTTAAAGTGGTCTTTCAAACTGCGTTACGCAGCCTGAGCAACCGGAGCATAGTTGTCGTTGGCAACTATTGCATTGGCCCGATATCGGCGGAACCATACCGAGAAAAAACACGCCCTTTACGCCCTCGTCGATCCTATTTCGCCCCCGCCGGAACCCACGGCTTGCGTTCCGCATGGGCTCTGGTGGAGGCGCCGGGTACCGCCCCCGGGTCCGAATGGTTTATTTCGACGGTCGTTTATTTCCATAGCCGGCAAGCCGGCAGCCCCAATATAGGCTGCAAAGCGACGGAAAAACAGACCCTTGGCGGCCCCATCCCGGCGTTTCGTGCATGGAACGGCTTCGGTTTATCGCCTTGGCCGGCAGGATGCGGCATTTTAGGCTCTTGCCATGTCCTCCGATTCTCCGCCGGCCGCCGCTCCCGTGGCGGACCTTCCTGCCTCGACCCCGCCCATCCAGCCCAGCCTGGGGGAACTGTTCGTGGCCTTTGCAAAAATGTCCCTGGCCGGGTTCGGCGGGGTTCTGGTCTGGGCGCGCCGGGGCATTGTCGAGCAGCACCGCTGGATGACCGCGGACGAGTTCAACGAGACCTTCGCGCTGTGCCATTTCCTGCCGGGGCCGAATATCGTCAATCTGTCGTTCGTGTTCGGCTCCCGCTTCCGGGGGCTTGCCGGTGGGATCGCGGCCTTTGCCGGGCTGGTCGGCCCGCCGATGCTGATCGCGATCGTGCTCGCGGCGCTCTACAAGAACTATGGCGAGATCGAAGCGCTGCGGCGAACGCTCGCCGGCGTAGCCTGCGTCGCCGTCGGCCTTCTGCTGTCCGTGATGCTCAAGATGACGATGCCACTGGTCAAGCGGCGCGATATCGCCGGCCTCGTGGTCCTCGTCGCGGTCTTCGTCGCCATCGGGGTGTTGCGGCTGCCGTTGGCAGAGGTGCTGCTGGTCGCCGTTCCCACAAGCCTGGCCGTGACACTGTTGATTCGCCAACGGGGGCGGGCATGAACGAGCATACGAATCCGATTGCGACGCTGATCTGGACGTTCGGCCTGATGTCGCTGTTTGCCGTCGGCGGTGCCAATGCGGCCATCCCCGAAATGCACCGGATCGCCGTCGAGGTCCGGCACTGGATGACCGACAAGGAGTTCGCCGACGTCTTCGCGATCTCGCAATTGTCGCCAGGGCCGAACGTGCTGATCGTGACCCTGATCGGCTACTCCGTCGCCGGCGTTGCCGGTGCGCTGGCGGCGACGCTTGCGATGTGCGGGCCGACCGCGCTGCTTGCCTATTATGTGAGCGGGCTGCTTGCGCGCTCGCGCCATTCGCGCTGGCCGGCGATCATCCAGGCGGCACTGGTTCCGCTTTCGATCGGGCTGATGGCCGCGAGCGGGTTCATTTTGGCCCGGACCTCCGACCAAAGTTGGATTGCCGCTCTGACGACGGTGATAACGGCCATTGTTGCCTTTGCGACGCGACTTAACCCTTTTTGGCTGCTACTGGCCGGGGGCGTCCTCGGTTTCGCTGGCGTTATTTGACGAAAATCGCTAGGCAAGGCCGGGGCAGGTTGCAAATCCAGCCGATAGAATAACAGGGCCCGCGGTGCGGGCACGGAGGAGACATGCATGGCCGAAACGATGGGCCAAACCGCATCAAGCACACGTAACACGAACGCCGCCATCGGCATTTTCGTGCTGGCATTGGCGCCGCAGCTTTTCGAGCTTGTGTGGTCGCTCGGCACGATCTTCGGACTGGGTACCGGCCGCGGGCCGGCACAGGTGCTGCTCGCGCATGGCGGGGCGCTACTATCCGCCGCACCCAACGCGGTGTTCGGATCGGTCGCCGCCGACGCCAAGAAGGGCTTTTCCTCGGATGTGCTGCTGGCGCTGATCTATTCCTATCCGCTATTCGCGGTTGCAATCGTCACGCTGTTCGTCAAGATCCGCGCGCCGCAGGATTATATCGGCGGCATCGTGCTGATGGCGCTTGCGCTGCTGGCGCTATGGGCTTCAAGCGACCTGCAGGGCATGCGCGGCTTCTCCTTCGGCGCCGGCACCGCTCCGCGGATGTTCGGCGTGCTGCTGGTTGCGCTCGGCGCCGGCATTGCGGTGACGGGGCTGTTCACCGACGGACCGGAACTTGCGCATTATTCCTGGCGCGGACCGCTGTTCGTAATGGCCGCAATCCTCTTTTTCGCTCTCGCGATCCGGCCACTCGGTTTGGTGGTGTCGGCGTTTGCAAGCTTCATGATCGCGGCGACCGGATCGCATGAGACGCGATGGGTCGAGGCCATCATCGTCGGCGCCTGCCTGACGCTCGCTTGCGCGCTCCTGTTCCCCTATGTGCTCGGACTGCCGATGCCGATGTTCCCGCGTTTCCTGATCCAGTGAGGGCGTGATGGTCGATCTTTTTGCTAATCTCGCCCACGGTTTTGCCGTCGCCTTCTCGCCGATCAATCTGTTGATGTGTCTGATCGGTGCGCTTGTCGGCACGCTGGTCGGCGTGTTGCCGGGCATCGGCACCATCGCCACGGTGGCGATGCTGCTCCCGATCACGTTCGGCTTGCCGCCGGTCGGCGCGCTGATCATGCTCGCGGGCATCTATTACGGCGCCCAATATGGCGGCTCGACCACCTCGATCCTGGTCAATATCCCGGGCGAGGCGACCTCGGTCGTCACTGCCCTTGACGGCCACCAGATGGCAAAACAGGGCCGCGCCGGCCCGGCGCTGGCGATCGCCGCGATCGGCTCGTTTTTCGCCGGCTGCGTCGCCACCGTCCTGATTGCCATCCTGGGAGCGCCGTTGACAAAACTCGCGCTGGCGTTCGGGCCGGCCGAATATTTCTCGCTGATGGTGCTCGGCCTGATCTTCGCGGTGGTGCTCGCAAAGGGATCGGTGCTGAAGGCGATCGCGATGATCGTGTTCGGGCTGCTGCTGTCGATGGTCGGCTCCGACATCGAGACCGGCGCGTCCCGCATGGCCTTCAACATCCCCGAGCTTGCCGACGGCCTCGGCTTCGCCACCGTGGCGATGGGCGTGTTCGGCTTCGCAGAGATCATCCGCAACCTCGACCACGGCGCCGAGATGAGCCGCGATCTGGTGCAGCAGAAGATCACCGGCCTGATGCCGACGAGAAAGGACCTCATCGACTCCGCGCCGGCGATCGGACGCGGCACGGTGCTGGGATCGATCCTCGGCATCCTGCCGGGCGGCGGCGCCGTCATTGCCTCCTTCGCCGCCTATACGCTGGAGAAGAAGCTCGCCAAGAATCCGTCGCGGTTCGGCCGCGGCGCGATCGAGGGCGTGGCGGCGCCGGAGAGCGCCAATAATGCCGCGGCGCAGACCTCCTTCATCCCGCTGCTCACGCTCGGCATCCCGCCCAACGCAGTGATGGCACTGATGGTCGGCGCGATGACCATCCACGGCATCGTGCCGGGACCGCAGGTGATGCAGAAGCAGCCGGATCTGGTCTGGGGCATGATCGCCTCGATGTGGATCGGCAATCTGATGCTGGTCATCATCAACCTGCCGCTGGTCGGCATCTGGGTGCGGCTGT
Organism: Bradyrhizobium sp. LeoB3; assembly: GCF_055456055.1. NCBI lineage: Bacteria > Pseudomonadati > Pseudomonadota > Alphaproteobacteria > Hyphomicrobiales > Nitrobacteraceae > Bradyrhizobium > Bradyrhizobium sp. LeoB3. The sequence continues at coordinate 68,228 of NZ_JBVBEF010000004.1, read as the reverse complement.
TGCGCGTGCCGTACCGGCTGATGTTCCCCTCGATCGTGATCTTCTGCGCGATCGGCATCTACTCCGTGAACAACGCCCCGGTCGACGTCATCCTGGCCGGCGTGTTCGGCCTGGTCGGCTATTGGCTGATCAAGCACGATTTCGAGCCGGCGCCGCTGCTGCTCGGAATGGTGCTCGGGCCGCTGATGGAGGAGAACCTGCGCCGGGCGCTCCTGATCTCGCGCGGCGACTGGAGCGTGTTCGTCAGCCGCCCGCTGTCGGCGGTGCTGCTGGCGATCGCCGCCGGCCTGCTGGTGCTGGCGGTGTTGCCGACCCTGCGCGCCAAGCGCGACGAGGTGTTCGTGGAGTCCGAAGGCTGACGTTCGCCTGCGTCGGCGTGTCGCAGGCGGAAGTCGTATCGACTCCCCAAAGTTCGGTATGAAAAGAAATGCCGGCCGGTTGGCCGGCATTTTCTTTAACGAGCCTTCTCAGGGGGGAGTACGATGAATTGGTGTGGTCGCTCGCTTGCGAGTGCTTCTCTCGCGCTGGCAGCCTTGCTGTCGGCTGTTGTCGCGCCGGCGCGCGCGCAGGACTATCCGACACGCAGCATCACCATGATCGTGCCGTTCGCGGCTGGCGGCCCGACCGACGTCATCGCGCGCATCGTCACCGGCCATATGGCGCAAACGCTCGGCCAGAGCATCATCATCGAGAACGTGGTTGGAGCTGGCGGCACCACGGCGAGCGCACGCGCGGCGCGCGCCGCCAATGACGGCTATACGCTGATCACGGGGCACATGGGGACGCACGCGGCCTCGGTGCCGCTCTATCCCAATCTGGCCTACCATCCGGAGAAGAGCTTCGAGCCGGTGGGGCTCCTGGCCGGCACGCCGATCCTGATCTTGGCGCGCAAGGACTTTCCGCCGAAGGACCTGAAGGAATTCGTGACTTACGTGAAGGCCAACGCCGAGAAGGTCAACGCGGCGCATGCCGGCGTCGGATCGGTCTCCCACGTCTCCTGCCAACTCCTGAACTCGGTCCTCGGCATCGAGCCGGTCGGCGTGCCCTTCAACGGCACGGGCCCGGCGATGAACGCGCTGGTGGCCGGACAGGTCGACTATATGTGCGACCAGATCGTCAACGCCGTGCCGCAGATCAATGCCGGCACCATCAAGGCCTATGCGATCGCGACTCCGGAGCGGAACCCGTCGCTGCCGAATGTTCCGACCACGGCGGAGGCTGGTCTGCCGGCCTTCCAGGCCCAGGCCTGGAACGCGATCTTCGCGCCCAAGGGCACGCCGGCGCCGATCATTGCCAAATTGAACGCGGCAGCCGTCAAGGCGCTGGACGACGAGACTGTCCGCAAGCGCCTGCTCGAACTCGGCAGCGTCATCCCGCAGCCAGCCGACCGCACGCCGGAGGCGCTGGGGACGCTGGTCAACAACGAGATCAAGAAGTGGACCCCGGTGCTCAAGCCGGCCGGCTAGAGCCCCGTAACCCGGGTGGAGCGCAGCGCAACCCGGGACATCTCGCCGTCATTCCGGGGCGTCCGAAGGACGAGCCCGGAATCCATCGGGCGGCATGCGCCGGCGGCGAAATGGATTCTCTGATGTGCAATTGCACATCATAGCTCGCGCTCCGCGCGCCCCGGAATGACGGCGAGAAAAGCAAGTGGCGGAACGCAGGTTCCGCCCTTGTCGTTTAAGAATGGGCCATCATTTTTCGGGGTATAATCGCCAGGGAAGGCCGAATCGCCGTGTCGACGGCCGTTTGCGGCCGGTACATTCGCCGTTCCCGAAAGGCCCGAAGCTCACGCCATGAACCAGTATCACGACCTGCTCGAACGCATCCTCGCCGATGGCGCGGAGAAGCACGACCGTACCGGCACCGGGACGCTATCGATCTTCGGCCACCAGATGCGCTTCAACCTGTCGGCCGGCTTCCCGATGCTGACGACCAAGCGGTTGCCGCTGAAGGCGATCGTGCATGAACTGCTCTGGTTCCTGGCTGGCGACACCAACATCAAATATCTGCGCGACAACGGCGTCACCATCTGGGACGAATGGGCCGACGCCAATGGCGATCTCGGCCCGGTCTACGGTTCGCAATGGCGCTCCTGGCCGGCACCCGACGGCCGCAGCATTGATCAGATCGCGAACGTGATCGACATGATCAAGCGCAATCCGGATTCGCGCCGCCTGATCGTCAGCGCCTGGAATCCGGCCGACGTCGACAAGATGGCGCTGCCGCCCTGCCACTGCCTGTTCCAGTTCTATGTCGCAGGCGGCAAACTATCCTGCCAGCTCTACCAGCGCTCCGGCGACGTCTTCCTCGGCGTGCCCTTCAACATCGCGTCCTATGCGCTCCTCACCATGATGGTGGCGCAGGTGACGGGACTGAAGCTCGGCGATTTCGTGCACTCGCTCGGCGACACGCATCTCTATTCCAACCATATCGAGCAGGCGCGGCTGCAGCTCACGCGTCCGACCCGGCCGCTGCCGGTGATGAAGATCAATCCCGAGGTGAAGGACATCTTCGCCTTCCGCTACGAGGACTTCAAACTCGAGGGCTACGACCCGCACCCGCATATCAAAGCGGAAGTCGCGGTATGAGCGCTTAAGGATGTCGCTGACGATCCGCCGCGCGCGCGTCGATGAAGCCGGGCTCGTCCATTCGTTGGTTCGCGAGCTTGCCGAATACGAGAAGCTGCTGCACGAGGTGAAGGCCAGCGAAGCCGACATCGCCGGCGCGCTGTTCGGCGACAATCCGCGGCTCATTTGCGATATCGCGGAGTGGGACGGCGAACCTGCGGGCTTTGCCGTCTGGTTCGTCAATTTCTCCACCTTCGCTGGAAGCCACGGTATCTATCTCGAGGATCTGTTCGTCCGCCCGGCGCTGCGCGGCAAGGGCATCGGCAAGGCGCTGCTGGTGCATCTTGCCAGCGAATGCGTCGCCAACGGCTGGTCGCAATTGCAGTGGGCGGTTCTCGACTGGAACACGCCCTCGATCGAATTCTACAAATCGCTCGGCGCCGTGATGATGGACGAATGGACGCTGTGCCGCGTCACCGGTCCGGCGCTACAGGCGCTGGCGGACGGGGCGCGCTGATGGAGATCGTGCTGATCGCAGCGGTTGCCGAGAACGGCGTAATCGGGCGCGACAATGCGATCCCGTGGCGCTTGAAGAGCGACCAGCAGCGCTTCAAGGCCATCACCATGAACAGGCCGGTGGTGATGGGACGCAAGACCTTCGAGTCCCTGCGCAGGCCGCTCCCCGGCCGGACCAACATCGTGGTGACGCGCGACGCGAACTATCGCGCTCCCGGCGCGATCGTCACCCAGTCGTTCGAGGACGCCCGCGCGATCGCGCTTGGCGATGCGCTGCGGCGTTTCGCCACCGAGATCGCCGTCATCGGCGGCGCCGAGATCTACGCGCAGTGGATCGAAAGTGCCGATCGGCTCGAAATCACCGAAGTGCATGCGCGGCCGGAAGGCGATACGTATTTCGCCACAATTGACACGGCGAAATGGGAAGAAGTGGCGCGGGTGCGAAATCCGGCCGGGCCGCATGACAGCGTCGATTTTTCCTATGTGACATATCGCCGGCGGATCAAGCGTTAACCCCGCTAGCCAATGTTTGCATTGACAATTATGTCCGCAGGCATAGCTCGTTCAGCTTGGAAGCTTGCGTTGTAAGGGGCCATCCGGTCCCCTATAAAGCCGGGCGACTGACGAGGCCGGGCGTCCATCATCCATCCCGGGCTTGCCGAGGAGAAGCGTTAATGCCGTGGAAGAATCAAGGCGGGGGGCCGTGGGGCTCGGGTCCGAAGGGACCATGGGGCACCGGACCGCAATCGCCCGGACCGCGCCCGCCGGATCTTGAGGACCTCCTGCGCCGCGGCCAGGACCGCCTGCAGCAGCTCCTGCCCGGCGGTCATTTCAGCAGCATGGGGATCGCGCTTGTCGTCGTCGGCGCGCTCGCGATCTGGGGCCTGTCCGGCTTCTTCCGGGTGCAGTCGGAAGAACTCGGCGTCGTCCTGCGCTTCGGTAAGCATGTGCGCACGGTGCAGCCGGGCCTGAACTATCATTTGCCTTATCCGATTGAGACAGTGCTGCTGCCGAAGGCGCTGCGCGTCTCCACCATTTCGATAGGCATGACCCTGATCGACGACCCGGCGCGGCGCGGCCGCACCATGCGCGACGTTCCGGAAGAGAGCCTGATGCTGACCGGCGACGAGAACATCGTCGACGTCGATTTCACCGTGCTGTGGCGGATCAAGCCCGACGGCGTCGGCGACTTCCTGTTCAACATCCAGAATCCCGAGGGCACCGTGAAGGCGGTGGCGGAGAGCGCCATGCGCGAGGTGATCGGCCGGTCGCAGATCCAGCCGATCCTCACCGGCGCGCGCACCACCACCGAGCAGAACGTGCAGGAATTGATGCAGAAGACGCTCGATACCTACGGCGCCGGCGTCCTGATCACCCAGGTGCAAATGCAGAAGGTCGATCCGCCGCAGCAGGTGATCGACTCGTTCCGCGACGTGCAGGCCGCGCGGGCCGACCTCGAGCGGTTGCAGAACGAGGCACAGACCTATGCCAACCGTGTGATCCCGGAGGCGCGCGGCCGCGCTGCCCAGATCGTGCAGGCGGCCGAAGGCTACAAGGAGCAGGCGGTGGCGGAGGCCAAGGGCCAGAGTGCGCGCTTCCTGAAGGTCTATGACGAGTACAAGAAGGCCCCCGACGTGACGCGGCAACGCATTTATCTGGAGACCATGGAACGCATCCTCGGTGGCTCCGAGAAACTGGTCTATGACGGCGGCGCGTCGGGCCAGAACAGCATCGTGCCTTATTTGCCGCTGAGCGAGCTGACGCCGCGGCGTCCGTCCGCCACCACCGGTCAGCAGCAGGGCGGAGGCACGCGATGAGGTCCCCCGTCACCGGCATTGCCGCGCTGATCATTCTGCTGGTGCTGGTCATCATCGGCTACAGCTCGGTCTTCACCGTGCAGCAGACCGAGCAGGTCCTGGTGGTCCGGCTCGGCGAACCCGTCCGCGTCGTCACCGAGCCCGGCCTCAACTTCAAGGCGCCGTTCATCGATTCCGTGATCTCGATCGACAAGCGCATCCTCGACCTGGAAAACCCGTCGCAGGAAGTGATCGCCTCCGACCAGAAGCGACTGGTGGTTGACGCCTTCGCTCGCTACCGCATCAAGAACGCGCTGCGCTTCTATCAGAGCGTCGGCACGATCCAGGCGGCCAACGTGCAGTTGACGACGCTGCTCAACGCGGCGCTGCGCCGCGTGCTCGGCGAGGTCACCTTCATCAACGTCGTCCGCGACGAGCGCGAGAGGTTGATGGCGCGGATCCGCGACCAGCTCGACCACGAGGCCGACGGCTACGGCATCCAGGTCGTCGACGTCCGCATCCGCCGCGCCGACCTCCCGGAGCAGAACAGCCAGGCGGTCTACCAGCGGATGCAGACCGAGCGCCAGCGCGAGGCGGCCGAATTCCGCGCCCAGGGCGGTCAGAAGGCGCAGGAGATCCGCTCCAAGGCGGATCGTGAGGCAACCGTCATCGTCGCAGAGGCCAATTCGTCCGCGGAGCAGGTACGCGGCGAGGGCGACGCCGAGCGCAACCGGCTGTTCGCCGAAGCCTATGGCAAGGACGCGGATTTCTTCAGCTTCTACCGCTCAATGACTGCCTATGAGAACGGCCTGCGCGCCAACGACACCCGTTTCCTGTTGCGCCCGGACTCCGATTTCTTCAAATATTTCGGCAGCGCGTCCGGCCGTCAGCCGGCCCTCGGTCCGTCGGCAGCGGCCGCCGCGCCGAAGCAGCAGTAACCGCATCACGAGGGCGAAGCATCCGCTTCGCCCCTTAGCCAAGAAGAAACGCCCGGACGAGAGGTCGCCATCCGATGAGGTCCATAGCGTTCACCGACTTCCTCATCGGTGTGGGAATTCTGTTCGTGCTCGAGGGCCTGATGTTCGCGGCAAGCCCGTCCTGGATGCGGCGCGCGATGAAAAGCGCGCTGGCAACGCCGGACAATGTCTTGCGCGTGGTCGGGATCGGATCGGCGGTGGCTGGCTTGATCCTGATCTGGCTGGTGCGGCGGTAGCGGTCGCCGCGAACGCAGGCATCGTCATGCCCGGGCTTGGCCCGGGCATCCACGTTCTTGGCCGCCACAAAGAAAGCGCGTGGATGGCCGGGACAAGCCCGGGCATGACGAAAAAAATTGGCTGCCCGGAACTCGTCGGTCCAACGCGATCGTGAGCCGCAAGGCGCCGGTTTTTCGCCGAAATGGTTGTCTCAAATGCTTGCGCGGCCACCCCGTTCGGGCGCACTGTGGCGCTATATTATACTTCCTGGAGAGAAGCTGACATGACCGGTGCCAGACCCGCCTTGAGCCGTCGCCTGCGCCTGATGGGAGCCGCGATCGCCATCGGCGCCGCCGGCATGTTTGCCTCGGTGCCAGCGGCCTTCGCGCGAGGACCCGACGGCATTGCCGACGTTGCCGAAAAGGTGATCGATGCGGTCGTGAACATCTCGACGTCGCAGACGGTGGAGGCCAAGGGCGGCGGCGCCATGCCGCAACTGCCGCCGGGCTCGCCCTTCGAGGAGTTCTTCGACGACTTCTTCAAGAACCGCCGTGGTCCCGGTGGCGGCAAGGGCGGCGACAAGAATGGCGAGTTTCAGCCGCGCAAGACCAACTCGCTCGGCTCCGGCTTCATCGTCGACACCGCAGGCATCGTGGTGACCAACAACCACGTGATTGCCGATGCCGACGAGATCAACATCATCATGAACGACGGCACCAAGGTGAAGGCGGAGCTGGTCGGCGTCGACAAGAAGACGGATCTTGCCGTCCTGAAGTTCAAGCCGCCGAAGCCGCTGACCGCGGTGAAGTTCGGCGATTCCGACAAGCTCAGGCTCGGCGAATGGGTGATCGCGATCGGTAACCCCTTCAGCCTCGGCGGCTCGGTGACCGCCGGCATCGTGTCGGCGCGCAATCGCGACATCAGCCAGGGTCCCTATGATAGCTACATCCAGACCGACGCCGCCATCAACCGCGGCAATTCGGGCGGACCGCTGTTCAACCTCGAAGGCGAAGTGGTCGGCGTCAACACGCTGATCATCTCACCGACCGGCGGCTCGATCGGCCTCGGCTTTGCCGTGCCGTCGAAGACGGTCGCTGCCGTCGTAGATCAACTGCAGAAATTTGGCGAGCTGCGCCGCGGCTGGCTCGGCGTGCGAATCCAGCAGGTCACCGACGAGATCGCCGACAGCCTCAACATCAAGCCGGCGCGTGGTGCGCTGGTTGCCGGCGTCGACGACAAGGGGCCGGCGAAACCCGCGGGCATCGAGCCTGGCGACGTCGTGGTCAAGTTCGACGGTAAGGATGTCAAGGATCCCAAGGATCTCTCGCGCGTCGTCGCCGACACCGCCGTCGGCAAGGAAGTCGACGTTGTCGTCATCCGCAAGGGCAATGAGGAGACCAAGCGCGTCACGCTCGGCCGGCTCGAGGACACCGACAAGGTGCAGCAGGCCAACGCCAAGACCAAGGATGAGCCGGCGGAGAAGCCGGTGACGCAGAAGGCGCTCGGGCTCGATCTTGCGGCGCTGAACAAGGATCTCCGCACCAAGTACAAGATCAAGGACAGCGTGAAGGGCGTGATCATCACCGGCGTCGATGGCTCCTCCGATGCCGCCGAAAAGCGCCTGTCCGCCGGCGACGTCATCGTCGAGGTCGCGCAGGAAGCGGTCGCCAACGCCGCCGACATCAAGAAGCGCGTCGACCAGTTGAAGAAGGACGGCAAGAAGTCGGTCCTCCTGCTCGTCTCCAACGGCGACGGCGAACTGCGCTTCGTGGCGCTGAGCGTGCAGTAGCGCTCGTCATTGCCGGGCTTGACCCGGCAATCCATCGCCTTCTTTCAAGTGGATGGATGCCCGGGTCAAGCCCGGGCATGACGGTCAAGGAGCCTACCCCTCCACGAATTCATCCCGCCGATAGCCCTGTGCGTAGAGCAGCGCGGTGAGGTCGCCGTAGTCGATCCGCGCCGCCGCGGCGGCTGCGACCGCGGGCTTGGCGTGGTAGGCGACGCCGAGGCCGGCGGCCTCGATCATGCCGAGGTCGTTGGCCCCGTCGCCGACGGCCAGCGTGTCGATGGCATCGAGGTCGAAGGCCTCGCGCAGCTCGATCAGCGTGGCGAGCTTGGCGGCGCGGCCGACGATCGGCTCCTTCACTTCGCCCACGAGCTTGCCGCCTTGCGCGATCAGCTCGTTGGCGCGGTTCTCCTGGAAGCCGATCTTGGCGGCGATGGCGCTCGTGAACAGCGTGAAGCCGCCCGAGATCAGGCAGGTCCAGGCGCCATTGGCGCGCATGGTCATCACCAGTTCGCGGCCGCCCGGCGTCGGCGTGATGCGCTTCTCCAGGACCTCGTCGACCACGCTGACCGGCAGGTCCTTCAATAGCGCGACGCGCTCGCGCAGCGCCGGCTCGAAGGCGATCTCGCCGCGCATCGCGCGTTCGGTGATTTTTGAGACGTGCTCCTTCATCCCGGCGAAATCGGCGAGCTCGTCGACGCACTCCTGGCCGATCATGGTGGAATCCATGTCGGCGAGAAAAAGCTTCTTGCGCCTGAAGGCGCGAGGCTGCACCACAATATCGATCGGCAGGTCGCCGCGCGCCTCTTGCAGGCGGGCTTCGATCGCCTTGATATCCTCGCTGCCGTCAAAGGGGATGTCGATGGCGACTTCGTCGAACAGCCACTCTGCCGCGCCGGGCGACGGCAGGACGGCCAGCGCGCCGTCGACAATGGTGGAATCGAGCGCCGGATTGGCGGGATTGCAGATGAGGGTGGCGACGAGCGACATGGCGGCGACTTCGAAAGCTGGGACAAGAGCGGTGCTTATCGCAGGGCCGACCGCCAGCGGCAAGTCGGCGCTGGCGCTCGAGCTTGCGCAAAGGGCTCGCGGCGTCGTGATCAACACTGACTCGATGCAGGTCTATCGCGACCTGCGCATCATCACGGCGCGGCCGACGGTGGAGGAGGAGGCGATGGCTCCGCACCGGCTCTACGGCCATGTCGACGCAGCTACGAATTTCTCCGCCGGGGCCTGGGTCGCGGATGCCGCGAAGGTGCTTTCCGAGGTGCGCGCCGAGAACCGGCTGCCGATCTTCATCGGCGGATCGGGCCTGTATTTCAAGGCGCTCACCCGCGGGCTGTCGGCGGTGCCGCCGATCGCTGCCGAGGTGCGCGAGGTTGTGCGCGAGCGGCTCGAGCGTGACGGCGTCGAGGCGCTGCATGCGGAACTTTCCCGGCGCGATCCCGCCTATGCCGAGCGCCTGAAGCCGCGGGACCGCACCCGCATCGCCCGCGCGCTCGAAGTCGTAGAGGCGACCGGCCGCTCGCTGACCGATTGGCATCGCGACGGCCTGCCGCCGCTATTGCCGCCGGGCGAGTTCTCCGCGCTGTTCCTCGCGCCCGAGCGCGACAAGCTCTATGCCCGGATCGATGCCCGGTTCGAGGCGATGCTGAACGCTGGCGCGCTGGACGAGGTCGCAAAGCTCGCGGCGCGCGATCTCGATCCCTTGCTGCCGGCGATGAAGGCCCACGGCGTGCCGGCCGTGATCCGGCACCTCAAGGGCGAGATCAGCCGCGAGGAGGCATGCGAGATCGGCCGCGCCGACACCCGCCATTACGCCAAGCGCCAATTCACCTGGTTCCGCCACCAATTGCCGGAATTCGAATGGGTGGCGCCGGAAGCGGCGAGGGGATGGGTGGACAGCGTCGTTCCAGGGCGCAACTGAAAGGAGCGAACCTCGAGATTCCGGGTTCGCGCTGCGCGCACCCGCGTTGTGGGGCCAATCTCGCATGGCTGGGAACAACAATTTCACACTCGCCGAACGCCAGGAACCCCGCTACATTGCGAAAAGTCGCGCTGAACGCGTCCCTGCCTTGACATTCGGGCATTGGTCGGTATGGTCGCGCAACCTTTGGGAAGCCTGAGCCGGTCCATGCGTAACATTATTACCAAACTCATCGTCGTCGTACCCAGGCACACCGCCGGGGATGGCTAGCTGCCATCTGACAGACAGGCGGTGTGCATGGGGCCTCTCGGGCCCTTTTTTATTTCCCAAATGAAAGACCTAACGCCGCGCAAGAAACCGCGCATCCGGAGCCAGCCATGAAAGACAAGAGCCACGATCCGAACCAGATGACGGGAGCCGCGATGATCGTCCGCGCGCTGATCGATCATGGCGTGCAGCACCTTTTCGGCTATCCCGGCGGCGCGGTGCTGCCGATCTACGACGAGATCTTCCAGCAGAGCGAGGTCGAGCACATCCTGGTGCGGCACGAGCAGGGCGCCGGCCACGCGGCCGAGGGCTATGCGCGCTCGACCGGCAAGCCCGGCGTCGTGCTCGTGACCTCCGGCCCCGGCGCCACCAACATGGTGACGGCGCTCACCGACGCGCTGATGGATTCGATTCCACTGGTCTGCATCACCGGCCAGGTGCCGACGCATCTGATCGGTAACGACGCGTTCCAGGAATGCGACACGGTCGGCATCACGCGCCCCTGCACCAAACACAATTGGCTGGTGCGCAACGTCAACGACCTCGCAAAGGTCCTGCATGAGGCGTTCTACGTGGCGACCTCCGGCCGTCCGGGCCCGGTCGTGGTCGACGTGCCGAAGGACGTGCAGTTCGCGGTCGGCACCTATCATCCGCCGCGCAAATCCGACGTTCACATCTCCTACGCGCCGCGCGTCAAAGGCGATGCGGCCCAGATCCGGAAAGCCGTGGCACTGCTCGCGTCCGCCAGGCGGCCGGTGATCTATTCGGGCGGCGGCGTCATCAATTCCGGCCCTGAGGCCTCCAAGCTGCTGCGCGATCTCGTCGAGTTCACCGGCTTCCCGATCACCTCGACCTTGATGGGCCTCGGCGCCTATCCGGCCTCGGGCAAGAACTGGCTCGGCATGCTCGGCATGCACGGCACCTACGAGGCCAACATGACCATGCATGATTGCGACGTCATGCTGTGCGTCGGCGCGCGCTTCGACGACCGCATCACCGGCCGCACCGACGCGTTCTCGCCGGGCTCGAAGAAGATCCACATCGACATCGATCCATCCTCGATCAACAAGAACATCCGCGTCGACGTGCCGATCATCGGCGATTGCGGCAACGTGCTCGGCGACCTCTTGCAGGTGTTCAAGGCCGAAGCGAAGCGGCCGGACATCAAGGCGTGGTGGCAGCAGATCGCGCAATGGCGCGCGCGCAACTCGCTGTCCTACCGCAAGAACAACGATATCATCCTGCCGCAATATGCGATCCAGCGCCTGTTCGAGCTGACGCGCGGCAAGGACACCTACATCACGACCGAAGTCGGCCAGCACCAGATGTGGGCGGCGCAGTTCTACGGCTTCGAGGAGCCGCACCGCTGGATGACCTCCGGCGGTCTCGGCACCATGGGCTATGGCCTGCCGGCCGCGGTCGGCGTGCAGGTGGCGCATCCCGACAGCCTCGTCATCGATATCGCAGGCGACGCCTCGGTGCAGATGACGATCCAGGAGATGTCGACGGCGGTCCAGTACGAGCTGCCGATCAAGATCTTCATCCTGAACAACCAGTACATGGGCATGGTGCGGCAGTGGCAGCAGCTTCTGCACGGCAACCGCCTGTCGCATTCCTATACCGAGGCGCTGCCTGACTTCGTCAAGCTCGCGGAGGCCTATGGCGGCGTCGGCCTGCAGGTGATCAAGCCGGCCGATCTCGACGGCGCGATCAAGGAGATGATCGCGATCAAGCGCCCGGTGCTGTTCGACTGCCGCGTCGCCGCGCTCGAGAATTGCTTCCCGATGATCCCCTCCGGCAAGGCGCACAACGAGATGTTGTTGCCGGAGGAGGCGACCGACGAGGCAACCGCGACCGCCTTCGCCGGCGGCAAGGCACTGGTGTGAGATGGACTGATGTTCGACCTTGGACAGCTCGAGCGCGCGCAGGCGGTTGTCGGCACGGTGGTGCCGCCGACGCCGGTGTATGCCTGGCCGCTGCTAGCTGAGCGGCTGGGTGCGAATGTCCTGGTCAAGCATGAGAACCACACGCCGACCGGCGCCTTCAAGGTGCGCGGCGGGCTCGTCTATCTCGATCGGCTGAAGCGCGAGCAGCCCGATACGCGAGGGATCATCTCGGCGACGCGCGGCAATCACGGCCAGAGTCTCGCCTTCGCCGCGCGTCGTAATAATGTCCCTGCGACTATCTACGTGCCGCATGGCAATTCGGTCGAGAAGAACCGCGCCATGCGCGCCTTCGGCGCCGAACTGGTCGAACACGGCGAGGATTTTCAGGCGGCGCGGGAGGAGGCGGTGCGGCGCGCCGAGAGCGCGGGCCTGCACATGGTGCCGGCGTTCCATTCCGACCTGGTGCTGGGCGTTGCGACCTATGCGTTGGAGCTGTTCAAGGCCGCACCGGACCTCGACCTGCTCTATGTGCCGATCGGGCAGGGCTCCGGCATCTGCGGCTGCATCCGTGTCCGCGATCTCCTCGGCCTGAAGACCGAGATCGTCGGCGTGCAGTCGACGGAGGCGCCGTCCTATGCGCTGTCGTTCGCCGCCGGCGCCCTCGTCACCACCGAGACCGCCAACACCCGCGCCGACGGTATGGCGACCCGGATTCCCGAGGCCGATGCGCTCGCGATGATCCGCAAGGGTGCCTCCCGCATCGTGCAGGTTAGCGACGACGAGGTCGGCGCCGCCATCCGCTGCTACTGGACCGATACGCACAACCTCGCCGAAGGCGCCGGCGCCGCGCCGCTCGCGGCCGCGCTGCAGGAGCGGGACAAGATTCAAGGCAAGCGCGTCGGCCTGGTCCTGAGCGGCGGCAATATCGATTTCGACCTGTTCCGCCGGTGGGTCGGGACGGACGCCGCCATCGCCGAGCGGGCGATGGCGTGACAGAGCAATCCTTGAGGGGACGACCATGAACCAGCCCGCATCCGCCTACTTCCTCGAAGAGCGCCACGATCCGAACGAGTCGCACACGCTCTCTGTGCTCGTGCAGAACGAGCCGGGCGTGCTCGCGCGCGTGATCGGGCTGTTCTCCGGCCGCGGCTACAACATCGAAAGCCTCACCGTCTCCGAGACCGAGAGCCAGAAACATCTTTCGCGCATCACCATCGTGACCACGGGCACGCCGATGGTGATCGAGCAGATCAAGCATCAGCTCGACCGCATGATCCCCGTCTACCGCGTCGTCGACATGACGCTGTCGGGACGCTCGATCGAGCGCGAGCTCGCAATGGTGAAGGTGCGCGGTACCGGCGACCACCGCGTCGAGGCGCTGCGGCTCGCGGATGCGTTCCGGGCACGGGTCATTGATGCCACCACCGAGAGTTTTGTGTTCGAGATCACAGGCAATACCGCCAAGATCAATCAGTTCATCGACCTGATGCGCCCGCTCGGCCTGGTCGAGGTGTCACGCACGGGCGTCGCCGCGATCGGACGCGGGCCGGAAGGGATGTGAACCATGTTGGCGCGCGACTGGTACTACACGCAAAGACGTAGGGTCGGCATCGATACCGCGGTCGCCTCGATCTATGGCCGCGATGACGACAGCGACGTCCGCGCCCGCCAGACGCTCAACATGCTCGGCGTCAAGCCGGGCTGGCGCGTCGCCGATATCGGTTGCGGCAACGGTGTGCTCGCCTGCGAAGCGGCGCTGATGGGCGCCGACGTCGATGCGATCGACATCTCGCCGGCGATGCTGACGCTCGCCAATATCTATGCACGCGAACGCAGGGCGCGCATCCGCACCCAGCCGGCGGGACTTCTCAGCTTCGCCTATCAGCCGAGTTCCTATGACCTGATCGTCAGCGAATTCACGCTGCATCATTTGCCGGATTTCTGGAAAGCGGTGGCGCTGTCGCGGATCTTCAACGCGCTGAAGCCGGGCTGCGAGTTCTATCTGCGCGACATCGTGTTCGTCAGCATGCCCGACGGCGTCGAGCGCGACGTCGAGGGCTGGGCCGATTTTTCCATCAAGAACCATGATTTCGAGCGCGAGGGCGTGGTGACGCACATGCGCGACGAATATTCGACCTTCGGTTGGGTGATGGAACGCATGCTGACCGAGGTCGGCTTCACCTTGGTCTCCGCCGACTACCACGCGCCGCTGCACGGCACCTATCTCCTGCGCAAGCCGAAGCCGGAACAGAAGAGCTAGCGCGTGATGAATTTGGATCGAACTCTGTCCGCGACCGAACTGCGCCCCCTCTCCCGCTTGCGGGGGAGGGCTGGGGTGGGGGTGTCTCCGCGATTGACACTCTTTGAGTGGAGAGAGCCCTCACCCGGCGCGTACGCGCCGACCTCTCCCGCAAGCGGGAGAGGTGAACGAGTTCGACAATGAAACCGGCCGACGTCTGCATCGCCGTCATGGTCGCGGTGATCTGGGGGCTTGCCTTCGTCGCCAGCCGGATCGCGCTCGACGAATTGCCGCCGGAACTGATGACGGCGCTGCGTTTTGGGATCGCGGCGGTGCCGTGCCTGTTCCTGCGCAAGCCGAAAGTGTCCTGGCCGCTTCTGATCGCGATCAGCCTGAACCTGTTCCTCGGCCAGTTCCTGGCGCAGTCGATCGCCATTGCGCATGGCATGCCGGTCGGGCTCACCAGCGTGATCGTGCAGAGCCAGGCGCTGTTCACGATCGCCTTCGCCGCCGTCATTTTCGGCGAATGGCCGAGCCGGATGCAGATGGTCGGCATCGGCATTGCCGCGATCGGCCTCTTGATGATCTCCGGCACCGTCGGCCATGATTTCAGTGCCGGCGCGTTCGCGATCCTGATGATCTCCCCGATCTGTTTCGCAGTCGGCAATCTCCTGCTGCGGCCCGCGCAGGGTGCGCGCATGTTCGATCTGTTCGCATGGCTGTGCCTCTGCGCCGCCGTTCCCCTGTTCGCGCTGTCGCTGGTCACCCTCGGGGTGAAGCCGACCTGGCAGGCGCTGTCGCAGATGTCGATGGCCGGTATCGCCTGCATGCTGTTCGTCGGCGCCGTCTCAACCAGCATCGCCTATTGGCTGTGGGGTCGGCTCTTGCGCGACTATCCGGCGGCGCAGGTGGTGCCGTTCGCGCTCCTGGTGCCGTTCGTCGGCTCCGCCGCCTCCAGCATCGTGTTCGGCGAACGGTTCGGGCCGCTGCGGCTAGCGGGCATGGCCGCCGTCATCGGCGGCATCGCCATCATGCTGCTCTCGCGACGTCCGCAACCCCAGACGAAGATCGCATGAGTGGTGTCATGTCGCAGTCGGTTCTGATCGCCTTCGTGATGTTCGCCGTGGTGATGTTCTTCACGCCGGGGCCGAACAACATCATGCTGCTGTCCTCGGGATTGACTTACGGCTTCCGCCGCACGGTGCCGCATATGGCGGGCATCACGGTCGGATTTGCGTTCATGGTCGGCGCCGTCGGGCTTGGCCTCGGC
This sequence comes from Bradyrhizobium sp. LeoB3, assembly GCF_055456055.1. NCBI lineage: Bacteria > Pseudomonadati > Pseudomonadota > Alphaproteobacteria > Hyphomicrobiales > Nitrobacteraceae > Bradyrhizobium > Bradyrhizobium sp. LeoB3. The sequence goes on along the minus strand of NZ_JBVBEF010000004.1, from coordinate 52,778 downwards.
ACCGTCTTCATCGCCTATCCCGTGCTGCAGACCATCCTGAAATATATCGGCGTCGCCTATTTGATCTATCTTGCCGCCGCGATCGCGATGGCCGAGCCATCCTCGCCGGAGTCCGGTGACGGAAGCGGCCGCCCGATGACCTTCTGGGGCGCGGCCATGTTCCAATGGGTCAACGCCAAAGGCTGGGTGATGGTGATCGGTACCATCACCGCCTATGCGGCGATTGCCGCATTCCCCTGGAATATCGCGATCCAGGTCGGCTTGAGCCTGATCCTCGGCACCTTGTCCTGCATCGCCTGGGCGCTGTTCGGCACCGCGCTGCGGCCGATCCTGACCTCGCGCCAGGCGGTCCGCGCTTTCAATATCGTGATGGCGATCCTGTTGCTCGCCTCGCTCTACCCGGTCTTCATGGACGCATGATGCCGCACCGCGCCATGCGAGAACAGGGTTTCCCCTGACGGGAAAAATGCTCTAGACCACGCCGGAAATTCGCGGGCGCCGGCGGTCTTGATCCACCTGCAAGCCCAAATCCATCGGCCGATGTTCGGCCCCCTCAAGAGGAAACTACGATGCGAGTTTATTACGATCGCGATGCCGACCTGAACCTGATCAAGGGCAAGAAGGTCGCCATCGTCGGCTATGGCAGCCAGGGCCACGCCCATGCGCTCAACCTGAAGGATTCCGGCGTCAAGGAAGTGTCGATCGCGCTGCGTCCGGGCTCGGCCTCGGCCAAGAAGGCTGAGGCTGCCGGCTTCAAGGTGCTGAGCGTTGCGGATGCCGCCAAATGGGCCGACCTCGTGATGATGCTCACTCCCGACGAATTGCAGGGCGACATCTATCGCGAGCACCTGCACGACAACATGAAGAAGGGCGCCGCGCTGGTGTTCGCGCACGGCCTCAACGTCCACTTCAACCTGCTCGACCCGCGTGCCGATCTCGACGTCCTGATGATTGCCCCCAAGGGCCCCGGCCACACCGTGCGCTCCGAATATCAGCGTGGCGGCGGCGTGCCCTGCCTGATCGCGATCGCCAAGGACGTCTCCGGCAACGCGCATGATCTCGGCCTGAGCTACGCCTCCGCGATCGGCGGCGGTCGCGCCGGCATCATCGAGACCACATTCAAAGAGGAATGCGAGACCGATTTGTTCGGCGAGCAGGTGGTGCTCTGCGGCGGCCTGGTCGAGCTGATCAAGGGCGGCTACGAGACGCTGGTCGAAGCCGGCTATGCGCCGGAGATGGCCTATTTCGAGTGCCTGCACGAAGTGAAGCTGATCGTCGACCTGATCTATGAAGGCGGCATCGCCAACATGAACTACTCGATCTCAAACACTGCCGAATACGGCGAATACGTCACCGGTCCGCGCATCGTGACGGCCGAGACCAAGGCCGAGATGAAGCGCGTTCTCGCCGACATCCAGGGCGGCAAGTTCGCCCGCGACTGGATGCTGGAGAACAAGGTCAACCAGACCTCGTTCAAGGCCACCCGCGCCAAGCTCGCACAGCACCCGATTGAGGAAGTCGGCGCCAAGCTGCGCGACATGATGCCCTGGATCAAGAAGGGCGCGCTGGTCGACAAGACGAAGAACTAAGCCGCGATCAAGAAGTAAGGTGGGCAGAACGCAAGTATGCCCACCTTCAGCACTCCGCTCGTGATGGTGGGCACGCTGTGCTTTGCCCACCCTACGGCTTCTGCGAGTGCTCTGTGCCCTCTCCACGTCATTGGGAGCGCAGCGAAGCAATCCATGCCTCCACAAGCGGTGAGATGGATTGCTTCGCTGCGGTCGCAATGACGGCGCCGTTGCGGTTTACGGCGCAGCACGCCCTTCCGCCGGCTTCTCGATCCGGTTGTGGAGCTGCCAGAAGCGCACGGTGCGCTGGGCCGTCTCGATCGACAGACGGCGGAAATCGCGCTGGGCCTGCTCCATGGTTTGCGCCGAGATCGGTTGCGCGGCCGGCCGGTTGCTCAGGATCGTCTCCACCGTCGGCCAGTTCAGCCTGGCTGCGCGGCAGGGGATCAGGATCAGGTCGGAGCGGTGCCCCTCCATCAGCCGCGCGATCATCTCGGGCTCGACGTCGTTGAGCAGGGCGATCGCGACGATCACCTCGTCGAACTTGCCCGCTTCGGCAAACTTGAATACCGCCGCATCATCAAGCTCGTTCAGCTCCTTCATCAGCTTGACGAGCTGTTCGGCAATGCCAAAGCTGCGTCGCGCCGCAGGCTCCTCGCGCGCGATCTCGTCGAGCACCTCGCGGATCTCCTCCTGCAGCGCCGGCGGCGCGATCGAGAGTAGGCGGGCGCGCACGGCATCCTTGGCGCGGTGCAAGAGCTCGCGCAGGAACTTGGTCGGAAGATCGATGCGCAGTCCCAGGATTTCGACCAGCTCGTCGTCGCTTTCCGCGCGCGCGACGATGCCGGAATAGCCGGCCTCCGAGAAGCGCGCGCCGGCATTGTTGGCGAGCCGGCGGATCACGCGCACCTCGCCGCGATCGACGATCACGTCGGTGACCTCCTCGGGGAGGCTCGCGCGGCCGGAGATCGCAAGCAGGTGGTCCTGCCCCTTGGTGCTGGCAACCTCGACCAGGGTCTCCGTCGAGACGCGGATCGAATGCGCCAGCACTTCGCCGGCGACCTCGATCTTGTCGTCCTTTGCCAGGTGCTGGATGACCTCGAACGGCGCGTAGTCGATCGGCGCGAGGCGCTTGCTGAGCTCGGCTTTGGCCCGGCTCTCGACGCGCGTGATCAGGAGGCACAGGACGTCGTCGAACACCTTGACCTGTTCGTCGCTCAAGCGTTCGCCGTCGTGCAGGAAGAGATCGGTCACCCGCCGAAGGGTCTTGATCCGCTTCGCCGACGAGCCGTCTCTCACGGCTTCCTCGAGTTCGGCGATGATCGAGTGGGCCGGCTGTTGCGCCATCATTGGAATTGTTCTTGTTGCAGGTTCTCTGGTTGGTCCGGAAGATGGCAAGCGCGACCTTACGCCTGCGTTAAGCTGGAACCCGGTCCTGGGCGGTGCTCGCGGAGAAGGTTAGCAAGACGTAACCAATTCAACTCAAGATCGCCGGATCGTGCCAGCCGCTCGGCTGGATCAAGCATGCAGCGTTTTCTTCACGCGAAGCCGGCATCCACTTCGCTCGAAAACGCTGTAGGTGTCCCCGGGAACATCAGGGGAGACCAGGTCATGAGATCGGTCGTGATCACCGGCGTGTCTACCGGCATCGGCTGGGCGACGGCCAGGTTTCTGCTCGACCGCGGCTTCCGCGTGTTCGGCAGCGTGCGCAAGCAGGCCGATGCCGACCGGCTCACAGCCGAGTTCGGGGCCAATTTCACGCCGTTGATCTTCGACGTCACCGATGAGGCTGCGGTATTTGCTTCCGCGCGCCAGGTTCGCGACGCGCTGAATGGCGAGACGCTTGCGGGCCTCGTCAACAATGCCGGCATTGCCGCCGGCGAAGATCGCTGAGACCATCTTCAATGCGCTGACGGCGCCGAACCCAAAGGTGCGTTACCAGATCGCGCCGGACCGGATGCTGCATATCGTGGCGTCAATCCTGCCGAAGCGTACGCTCGACCGGATCATCGCCAAGCGCCTCGGCCTCATGCCATCAACGTGAGCATGCTGGCGACATGCCCTTGCCGCATTCGCCCGTCACGAGAGCTTGCATGTCCACCATCGGCAAGACCCCTGCGGAACTGACCGCAATCGCCAATGATGCGCTGCGCAGCCAGCCCGGCTGCGAGACAGCGCAGGTTGTCGCCGTCTCCAATCGGCCGCATGCGAGTGCGGGCCGCAATTGGGAAATTCCGACCGTCGTCCTCGGCGACAGCCTGATCAGCGACGTCGACCGCGCCGTCATCACCGTGCATCACCAGCTCGGCCGCAGATTCCATCTCGTTGGGGGCGAGTGAATCCCGGAGGGGACATCAGCCAGCAGACTACCTCCGCTCAATCGGTCGAAAATGCCCCCAAAGCTGCCTAACCGACGAGTCGGCTCTCCGAGCTAGTTTGGACAGCCATGCTTTGGCGGATAGCCATCGCCGCACCGGGATTAGGTTGCACTCACGACAGCTGGTTGCTTGGCAACGTCTGGCGCGGCGGGAAGGCTGAACTCAAAAATCGCGCCGCGAGGCACATTGGCCTTCGCGGACAATCGGCCCCCATGCGCTTCGATGATCGAGCGACAAATCGACAGTCCCAGTCCAAGACCGCCGGGCTTCGTCGTGTAGAAGGCGTCGAAAAGCTGATTGAGAGTCGCTGGTGCCAGCCCTGGTCCCGTATCTCGCACCTCGACAAGAACGACGTCACGTTCCGTTTGCCGGGTGCTGATGAGCAACTCTCTCGCGTCCTCGCTGGTAGCATTCATAGCTTCGACTGCATTCATCACGAGATTCAGCATCACTTGTTGGAGTTGCACCCGGTCGCCTTCCAACGGTGGTGTGCCTTCTGTTAGAAATGTGTGCACCGAAATGCCATTCTTCATCGTCTCGCCGCGAACGAGCTCGATGACCTCGCGGACTGCATCATTGATGTTCAGGAGTTGCTTCCTCGGTTGCGCTTTCTTGATCATGTCCCGGATCCGGTCGACGACATCGCGCGCCCGCATACCATCGCTAACGATATAACCGAACGTCTGCCAGGCTTTTTCCAGATTTGGCGGTTGAGCGCTCAGCCAGCTCAGTCCGGCCTGCGCGTTGGTCACCATCGCGGCGACCGGTTGCTTCACTTCATGTGCGATAGAAGCTGCGAGTTGGCCCATGGTGGCGACGCGATTGGCGTGCGCCAACTCTGTCTGCATCTCGCGGTATTTCTGTTCACTTTGTCGCGCTTCTGCTTCGGCCTGCTTGCGCTCGGTCAGATCGAGTACGAAAGCGACGCCATGGCCTCGTTGTTCGTCGAACGCGGCCGAGCCAATCAGTATCGGCACTCGGCTGCCGTCCTTTCGGAAATACTCCCTCTCGTACGGTTGGACCGTTCCGGTCTTCTTTAGCTCGGTCACCGCCTGCTCATCGCGGTCGCGCCATTCCGGTGGCGTGAGGTCCGCCCAGCGAACGCTACCCGCGACGAAATCCTCCTGGTCGTATCCCACCATCTGTAGGAATGCGTCGTTGGCCTCCACAATGCGACCTTCAAGATCAAAAATGAAGATGCCAATGATATTGGCGTCGACCAGACGCCGTACCTTCGCTTCGCGTTGTGCGAGATCGCGGTTGGCGTGCGCAAGCGCCAGCGCGCGTTGCTTCTCGGCTTCGAGCAGGCGCACGTTTTCGATCGCGATCGCCGCCTGGTCGGCGAAGGTCTCGAGAAGCGCGATCTGGTTGTCGGAGAATGGTCGGACCTCCCATCGCCGGAACAGAATTACTCCAATGGGGGTGCGCTCGCGCAGCAACGGTGTTCCGAGCGTGGTGCGATGGCCCTGGCGTTTTGCGTCACTGCTGCCCAACGGGTACTCGCTATCCTCGGCGGCGAGATCGTGGACATGGACCGACCGCCGATCACATACAGCTCGTCCTATCACCCTGTCGCGATTTGCGGGAAATCCGCCACGGGCTTGAATATGCACCGGAAGTTCTCCGTATGAAGCCACCAACCGGAGAACGTTGTTATCCAGGCGATAGATCTCGGCATTATTCGAGTCGCACAGGCGTGCGGCATGTTCGGCCACCGCGTCCAGCACCGACTGAAGCGGCGAATCCGAGATGATGCGCAGCATCTCGGAGGTGGCAGTTTGCTGCTTCGTAGCCTCGACTAGGCGCTCCCGCGCGTTAGCGATCTCCTGTTTGCATGTTTTAAGCTGTCGTTCGAGATCGGCGCGGCTTTTGCTAGCTCGACCAGCGCGCGCCTTCGCGCCGGTCGAACGAAGCTTGCGACCTCGCGTTCGACTCTTTGCCCAGTTGCGCACCAAGATCACCTCCCGTGCCAGACGCCGTCCAATGCTGGTCGTCGCAGCCGGGGACGGGCCTGCGCTGAGAATATCAGATAGCCCAGAGTGCGCATCACCATATATGACCGCCTTCGACAAACGGTGTCACCGCCCTTCTGGTGGCGCAGGTAAGAAGGCCAGCCCCTCCGGCCATGTCGCCTTCTGGCCCATCGCGTCATTTCGCTGTTGCGCAGTAACTGCGTCGCTTTTAGTGGCAAGCGGACATTAGCTTCGTTGCGTCACGCTTTATGAGCGTGGTTTAAGCTATCGGGCCTCGATGGCGCGCGGCGTCCGCCTTGATGCCATCGCGATCATTCGCAAGCCGAACACCGCTATGAGCGGGATCAGGAACAGCGCATAAAGCGGCATCTCCGGAATCCGCTTGCCGAATGAGACCGTGAACTGCACCAGAAGATAATAGCCGCCGACCAGGTGCAGCGTCCGCCAGGCGCGTGCGCCGAGTGCAGCCGCGGTGCGGTCGAATGAGGTTGCTGTCATCGCGATGATGAAGGCGTAACCGATGCCGCCGAAGATGTAGGACGCGGCCGAGGTCGCAGCCGCATAGCCGGCTGGGTCCATCAGCGCGAAGCAGCCGATCGCCGCAGCATGGATGGCGTGCGACGCCGCGAAGCTGACGCCGAGCGCGCGGCGGTTGCGGCGCTGCCAGCGCGTCCATGCGTTCGGCCAGAGCTGGGCCAGTGCGGACGCCGAGAAGGCAAGGCAGAACAACAGCAGCGAAGTCCGCGCCGTGAAGCGGATCACCATCCTGACGCCGTCGACCTCGAACTGTCGCATGCCAGCGATCCAGAGGCTGAGCGCGACCAGGATCGATGTGAGGATGGCGAACAGCCGCCACCCTTCGAACCAGCGTGGCCCCATCGGCATGTTTCGCCTCCCTGCTGTTGTTTAATGTAATCACTGGTTACATTTCCTGCCGAGATGTGGTCAATCTGTGTAATCACCGCTTACATTCACGAGCCGGTGATGTTAGGGAAAGGCATGCGCCGCGCCACGAAATCCTCAGCCGCAAAGCCGCGCCGTCGCAATCCGTCCGCGGCCGTCGCGAAGCCCTATCACCACGGCGACCTCCGGCACGCGCTGGTCGACGCCGCGCTGCAATTGGTGGACGAGGGCGGGCCGGACGCCGTCAGCGTGCGCGAGGCTGCGCGCCGCGCCAAGGTTTCGCCGGGCGCCCCGTTCCGGCATTTCGCGAGCCGCGACGCACTGATGAGCGCGGTGGCGGAAGAGGCGCAGCGGCGTTTCCGGGCCGAGATCCAGGCGGCGCTGGATACTGTTTCGGCCGGCGACCCCTTGGCGCGGTTTCGCGCGCTCGGATTGGCCTATGTGCGCTGGGCGATGAAGAACCCAGCCCATTTCGAGATCATCTCCAGCCGCCGCTTTTTTGATCATGACCGGTCGGGCGGGGTTTCGCGCGACAATGCCGAGCTGATTGCGCTGACTGAACGGACGTTGGCGGAAGCCTTTGTCCAAGGCCAGCTCCGCGCGTCCGACCTGAAGCAGGTTCAGATCGCCGGCCGCGCGCTGGTCTATGGCTTTGCCCGCATGAACATCGACGGTCATTTCCCGCGCTGGGGCGTCGCGGATGACGATGCCGAACGTACCGCGGAGGCGATCATCGATCTCTTCATCGACGGGATCGCGAAGCGCTGAACCGCGCGGCGTCACGCCGTCGCCGCAAATTCATTGCGCATTCATGACGCTTACATTACGGTTTTGTGACACGACGCGGGTTCCGGCTGCGTCGTCCCGCCTCCTGGTCACCTCCAGCCAAGGCGGACTACCGCGCCGGGGAATGTTGCGTCGTCACCCATGGCGCCCGCGCCAAATCAAGGCTCTTCGATTGCTGCGATCGCGGGCGGCCTGGCCGCGATCGGCATCTGGCGGCTGCTCGCCGTCGCTGCGCCACAGATGGCGGCGCTCGGGATCATGGTGCAGACCGAGACCGATTTCGGCTCGCGACTCTGCTTCCTGTTGTCCTGGGGCATCCTGAACTTCTTCTTCATCGCGCTGCTGCGGCGGCCGGCGCTATCGGGGGCGCTGTCGCTGACGCTGGTGGTGGCGCTGGTGCTGCTCTCGCGGTTCAAGCACGAAGTCGTGCAGATGACTGCGAACTTCGTCGACCTGATGGTGGTCGACCACGACACCGCGTCCTTCCTGCTGACAATCTTCCCGAACCTGCGCTGGTCGTTGATCGGCGCAGGCGCCGTCACGCTGCCCTTGATGTACGCGCTGTGGTGGCTCGATCCGTTCCGCGTCCGCCGCCTGCCGGCGCTGGCCTGCAAATTGGCGTGCCTTGCCGCACTGGCAGGATATGCCGTCACCTGGCCGGACGAGGATTGGCGCGGCTATTACGACGACGGCTATCTCTCGAAATTCGCCCGCTCCGCGGTCACGGCGGTTTCCGATTTCATCAACTATGGCTTCATGGAGTCGGACGCGGTCGCGAGCGAGCACCTCAAGATTCCGCTGGTGGACTCCTGCCATCCGGCCGGCCGCCGGCCGAACATCATCCTGATCCACGATGAATCGAGCTTCGATATCCGCGCGGCCGAAGGCGTCAAGGTGCCGCCGGGCTACGGCGCGCAGTTCAGGTCCTATGACGGCGTCGAGCGAAAATTCCTGGCCGAGAGCAATGGCGGGCCGAGCTGGTTCACCGAATACAACGTGCTCGCCGGGCTCTCCTCGCGCTCCTTCGGCCGTTTCGCCTATTTCGTCACCCGCATCGCCTCCGGCCGCGTCGAGCGCGGGCTGCCGCTTGCGCTCCGCCGCTGCGGCTACAACACGCTTTCGCTCTATCCGGCGTTCGGCGCGTTCATGAGCGCGCGCAGCTTCCAGGCCACGACCGGCATCCAGCGCTTCTACGATGCGCGCGATCTCCGCGCCAAGGATGTCGAGCCCGACCGCTTTTTCTACGACAAGGCGCTGCGGCTGATGGCCGAGCAGCCGCCCGGCGCGCCGCAGTTCACCTTCGTCTATCTCGCCGCCAACCATTTCCCGTGGAAGACGGCGTTGCGCCCCGACCTGACGCCGTTCTGGCGCCCGCTCGGCAACGCGCCCGTCATTGATGAATATCTGCGCCGGCAGGCGATGAGCGCGACTGACTACGCCGCCTTTGTCGCGGGACTGAAGAAGAAGTTTCCGGCGCAGCCGTTCCTGATCGTTCGCTACGGCGATCACCAGCCGGAATTCGCGCCGCATCTTCTCGACCCGAGCCTCGATGCGGCCGGCATCGGCAAGAAGCTCGAGACGTATGACCCGCGCTATTTCGCGACCTATTACGCGATCGACGCCATCAATTTCGAACCGGTGAAATCAGCGGCCGTGATGGACACGATCGATGCGGCCTATCTGCCGCTGGTGATCCAGGAAGCCGCCGGCATTCCGCTCGATCCCTCGTTCGAGGAGCAAAAGCACATCATGCTCCGCTGCAACGGCCTGTTCTATGCCTGCAAGGACGGCGCCGAGGCCCGCCGCTTCAACCGCCTCCTGATCGACGCGGGTGTGATCAAGGGGTTGTAGGGCACGCAGCCGCGTAGGGTGGGCAAAGCGAAGCGTGCCCACCACTCCTAGCGGAGTGCTTGATGGTGGGCACGCTGCGCTTTGCCCACCCTACAATGCTACAGATCCTCACTTCCCCCCGATCCGCTCCCACAGCCAGCGCGCGACGGCGTCCGGCGAGGACGAGCCATCATTGCCGGCGGCGCGCAGATTCGCTTCCCGCATCGTCGCGATGTCGATCCGCCCGAGCAGTGGTTGCAATGCCGCGCGCAGCTTCGCATCATCCTTGCGCTTCGGAGCCAGCAGCATCACTGCGTCATAGGGCGGGATCGCGTGTTTGGGATCGCCGAGCACCGTGAGATCGTATTTCGCGATCAGCCCGTCGCTGGTATAGCCCGCGATCACATCGACCTCGCCGGAGGCGACGGCGGCATACATGAAGTCCGGCTGCATCTGTCGTTGCGTGCGGAACGATAATCCATAGGCCGCTTTGATACCGGCCCATTCCGGCCGCGAGAAGAATTCGTAGTCGCCGGCGATCGACAGTGACGGCGCGAGCGCGGCGAGATCAGCGATGGTATGGATGCCGAGCGCTTCCGCGCGCTGCTTCGGCATGATGAGAGCGTAGGCGTTCGCAAAGCCGAGGTCGCCGAGCAGGGTGATGTCCTGTTTCGCCAGGATCGACTTCAAGTCGGCGAGCAGCTCTTCGCGCGGCCGGATGTCGGTGTGGTGGAACTGGTTGGCCCATAGCGTGCCGGAATAGTCGACATAGACGTCGATATCGCCGGCTTTCAGCGCATCGAAGATCACGCTGGAGCCGAGGCCTGCGCGCGTGGTCGCGGAAAGCCCGTCCGCGTTCAGCCGCTGCGCGATCAGCGCCGCCAGCACATATTGCTCGGTGAAGGTCTTCGCGCCGACGACATAGCTCGATGCCGAGCGCGCCATCGCAGGCACCAGCGTCGCTGCGACAAGCGCCGCGATGCCCACGCCGCCGAGCGCGGCACGCAGCCGGCTGCGGTGGCGCAGGCCGTTCTCGATCAGCGCCAGCAGCTGGTCGACGGCGAGCGCCAGCGCCGCGGCGGCGAGGCAGCCGAACACGACGAACACCCAGTTCTGGGTCTGCAGTCCCGCAAAGATGTAATTGCCGAGGCTGGTCTGCCCGATCGGCGTCGACAGCGTCGCGGTGCCGATCACCCACACCGCCGCGGTGCGGATGCCCGCCATCATCACCGGTAGCGCCAGCGGCAGCTCCACCATGAACAGCGATTGCCGTTCCGTCATGCCGACGCCCTGCGCCGCCTCCGTCAGCGCCGGGTCGACGCCCGACAGGCCGGTGATGGTATTGCGGAGTACCGGCAGCATCGAATAGAGCGCGAGCGCCAGCACCGCGGGCAGAAATCCGAAGGCGGAGAAATCGAAGCCGAACCAGGACAGCGTCAGCGCCGCGAGCACCAGTAGCAGCGGATAGAACAGCGCCAGCAGCGCCAGCCCCGGCACGGTCTGCACGATAGAGGCAAAGCCGAGCAGCGCGCCGCGCAGCACCGGCCGGTTGCGTGCGAGGATCGCCAGCGGCAGGCTGACGATCAGCCCGAGCGCGAGCGCGGCGAGGCTTACGCGCACATGGTTGCCGAGATAATCGGGCAGATGCGCGAGCGCTTCGCTCCAGCGCGGATCGGAAAACAGGTTCATGCGGCGCCGTCCCGCGGCAGCAATTTGCCGAGCCGTTCCGCCTGCCGCCGCGGCGTGTGCAGGAGTTTTTCGACGTAAGGATCGTTGCTTTCGGAAAGCTCCGCCGGGGTGCCCTGCGCCAGCAGCCTGCCCTCGTGCATGACAGCGACGCGGTCGGCGAGCAGCAGCGCTTCCGTCATGTCATGGGTGATCATGATCGTGGTCAATTTGAGCCTGCGATGCAATTCGCGGAAATCATCGCCGAGCGCGTCGCGGGTGAGGGGGTCGAGCGCCCCGAACGGCTCGTCCATCAGCACGATGCGGGGCCGTGCGGCCAGCGCCCGCGCGACGCCGACGCGCTGCCGCTGCCCGCCGGAGAGCTCGCTCGGCAGCCGCTCCCGATATTGCCCGCCGTCGAGTTGCACCAGTTCGAGCAGTTCGTCGACGCGTGCTGCGGTCTCCGCCGCCGGCCAGCCGAGCAGCTTCGGCGTGATGCCGATATTGGCGCCGACGGAAAGATGCGGAAACAGCCCGCCGCTCTGGAAGACATAGCCGATGCGCCGCCGCAGGCCGATCGGATCGACATTGCGCACGTCCTCGCCCTCGACCGTGACGCTGCCGCGGTCGGCCTCGATCAGCCGGTTGGCGAGCCGCAGCAGGGTGGTCTTGCCCGAGCCGGAGCCGCCGACGATGGCGAGGAACTCGCCCTCGGCGACATCAAGCGAGACGTCGTCGACCGCGACCACGCCGCCATTGGCGAAGGTCTTGCCGACCTTGGTGTAGGCAATGAGTGGTCCGTTGGACAATGCCGGTCAAACCTCGCGCTGCGCCCTGCCTTAAGAGATCACAGATCAACTAGCATGTCGCGATGCTGCGTTGAACTTGTCCGCACGAGAGGCTAAGGCATCCTCCCGAACAGGGAGGGAACGTGGTGGACACGGCCAGGCCAACAGCGGTGGCGCTTCAGGACGCGACGGTGGCGTTTCGCCTCGCCGATGCCCGCGTCTATACCGCGGTCGAGAAGGCGCGCCTTGCGGTCGCCCATGGCGAATTCGTCGCGATAGTAGGTCCCACCGGCTGCGGCAAGTCGACCTTGCTGAACGTGGCCGCCGGCCTGCTCAAGCCGGCCGCGGGCGCGGTCAGGATCTTCGACCAGCCGCTCACAGGATTGAACCGCGACGCCGGCTACCTGTTCCAGGCCGATTCGCTATTCCCCTGGAAGACCGCGATCGACAATGTCGCGATCGGGCTCGAGATCAAGGGCACGCCGCGGGCGAAGGCGCTGGAACAGGCGCAGGCCTGGCTGACCTCGGTCGGGCTTGGCGCATTCGCAAACCGCTATCCGCACATGCTCTCGGGCGGCCAGCGCAAGCGCGTCGGCCTTGCGCAGGTGCTGATCCGCGATCCAAAGATCCTCCTGATGGACGAGCCGTTCGGCCCGCTCGATGCCCAGACCCGGCAGGTGATGGGCAATCTGCTGCTCGAACTCTGGACTGCCGACCGCAAGGCGGTGCTGTTCGTCACCCATGACCTGGAGGAGGCGATCGCGCTCGCCGACCGCGTCGTCATCATGTCGGCCGGCCCTTCCTCGCGCATCATCGGCGACTGGCGCGTGGAGCTGCCGCGCCCGCGCGACATCTTCGAGGTGCGGCTGGACAAGCAGTTTCACGAACTGCATCGCGAAATCTGGGGCGTGCTGAAGGAAGAGGTGATGAAGGGTTACGCGCAATCATCGCAAGCTGCGGGAGCCGAGTGATGTCCCGCGCTGCGCTCCTGCTCTGCCAGGTCCTGGTCGCCGTCGTCGCGCTGGCGCTGTGGCAGGTCTTTACCACAGTCCCGCTGTTCGGCCGCATCCTGCTGCCGCCGTTCTTCTTCTCCAATCCCATCGACGTCTTCGATCAGATCGTCAAATGGTTCTCGACCGGCGTGATCTGGAAGCATCTAGCGATCACGCTGTGGGAATCGATCCTCGCTTTCGTGATCGGCTCGTCCCTCGGCGTTCTGGTCGGCTTCTGGTTCGCGCGCCAGCCGCGCGTCGCCGCGGTATTCGATCCTTACGTGAAGATGACGAACGCTCTGCCGCGCGTCGTGCTGGCGCCGATCTTCGCGCTATGGTTCGGCCTCGGCATCTGGTCCAAGGTCGCGCTCGGCGTCACCCTCGTTTTCTTCATCGTGTTCTTCAACGTCTATCAGGGCGTCAAGGAAGTGAGCACAACCGTGCTCGACAATGGCCGCATGCTCGGCATGAGCGAGCGGCAATTGATGCGGCATGTATATTGGCCGTCGGCGCTGTCGTGGATGTTCTCCTCGCTGCATACGTCCGTCGGCTTTGCGGTGGTCGGCGCCGTCGTCGGCGAATATCTCGGCGCCGCTGCCGGCCTCGGCTATCTGATCCAGCAGGCCGAGGGCGTGTTCGACGTCGCCGGCGTCTTCGCGGGCATGTTCGTGCTGTCGGCCTTCGTGATCCTGATCGACATGGCCGTGACGCTGGTCGAACGACGCCTGCTGGTCTGGCGACCGACGGCGGCAGAGGGTAGGGGATAACCCTGCCGCCTTCTCAATGCCCGCCTGCTGCTTTATCCTGCACCCGACGGAACGGAGACAATCATGAGGAAACTGTTCGCCCGCCTCACCGGCGCGCTGCTGGCGCTGGTGCTGACGTCAACTCTTGCCGCAGCGCAAAGCAAGGTCACGATCGCGGTCGGCGGCGGCGCCTGCCTGTGCTATCTGCCGACGGTGCTGGCCAAGCAGCTCGGCGAATATGAGAAGGCGGGGCTTGCGGTCGAGCTGGTCGATCTCAAGGGCGGTTCGGATGCGCTGAAAGCCGTGCTCGGCGGCAGCGCCGACGTCGTCTCGGGCTATTTCGATCACTGCGTCAATCTCGCCGCCAAGCGGCAGGAATTGCAGGCTTTCGTGGTCTATGACCGCTATCCCGGCCTGGTGCTGGTGGTGTCGCCCAAGCACACCTCAGAGATCAATTCGATCAAGGATCTCGCCGGCAAGAAGATCGGCGTCAGCGCGCCCGGCTCCTCGACTGATTTCTTCCTGAAATATCTGCTCAAGAAGAACGGGCTTGATCCCACCAGCGCCTCCGTGATCGGCGTCGGCCTGGGCGCGACGGCGGTCGCGGCGATGGAGCAGGGCCAGATCGATGCCGCCGTGATGCTCGATCCCTCCGTCACCGTGCTGCAGGGCAGCCATGCCGACCTGAAGATCCTGAGCGATACCCGCACCCAGCACGATACGCTCGCGGTGTTCGGCGGCGAATATCCGGGCGGCGCGCTCTATTCGACCGCGGCCTGGGTCAAGTCGCATGAGAAGGAAGCGCAGGCGCTCACCAACGCGATCCTTGCCACGCTCGCCTGGATCCATTCGCATTCGGCGGAAGACATCATGGCCAAGATGCCCGACGAGATCGTCGGCAAGAACAAGGCGCTCTATCTCGCCGCGCTGAAGAACACGATCCCGATGTATTCGGAGACCGGCAAGATGGATCCGAAGGGCGCCGACGCGGTGCTGGCGGTGTTCAGCGAGGGTTCGCCGGAAGTCGCCAAGGCCAATATCGACGTCAGCAAGACCTACACCAACCGACTGGTCGAGCAGGCGAAGACCACAGGGCAGGGTGCGAAGTAAGCCCTCGTCAATGACGCCACCTTCCATTCATCGCGTTACCGCGCTCGATCTCCAGGTGCAGCCATGGGCGTGGCCGTTCGCACAAGAACGCCGCGCCGAGATCGATGCGCATTTCGCCGAGGCGCAGCGCGAGCGGCCAAACCTCTGGAACGGCCGTGTTCTGCTGGGCCGCAGTGCCACGTTCGAAGGCGAGCGCCTGAGCGCGAGCTATTTCGAGACCGATTTTGCGAGCTTCCTCGCCTGGCGCGACTGGGGCTTTCCCGATAGGGGCGTGTTCAACGGCTTTGGCATGGGCGCGCTGCTGGCAAGCGACGGCGCGTTCGTGCTTGGCGAAATGGGTCATCACACCTCCAACCCCGGACGGGTCTACTTCCCGTCGGGCACGCCTGATCTCGATGACATCAGGGGCGAGACGCTCGATATTGCCAGCAGCGTCGCACGCGAGGTGGAGGAGGAGACGGGGCTCACCGCTGCCGACTATCGTCCGGATGCGCATTGGGATTGCGTCTTCACCGGCGTCGCCATCGCCATGATGCGGATCCTGTATGTCGACATGTCCGGCGATGCCTTGCGCGCGCGGATCGAAAACAATCTCGCCTCGCAGGAAGACCCCGAATTGGCGGCGATCCATCTGGTGCGGGATTTTAGCGACCTCACTGCCGCGATGCCGCGCTTCGTCACCGCTTTCATCGAGATGCATCTGAGCAGGTAAGAAAGGGCCCATGGGCAAGAAATCGAAGCTGCTGGCTGACGAGCTGAAACCTTTTGTGTCACCGTTCCGCATCGACGGGTCGGAGCAGTTTCACCTCAAATCGCTCAAGACCAATGAGAAGGGCGGCATCGACAAGGCAGCGGGTGAAGAGATCATCGAGGCCAATCGCAGGCGGCTGAACGATTTCCAGGAGAAGCTCTACGCCCAGGACCGCTGGTCGCTGCTTCTGATCTTCCAGGGTATGGATGCCGCGGGCAAGGATTCCGCAATCAAGAGTGTGTTCGAGGGCGTCAATCCGCAGGGCTGCGAGGTCACCTCGTTCAAGGAGCCGTCGTCCAAGGAGCTCGACCACGATTTCATGTGGCGTTCGATGATCGCGTTGCCAGAGCGCGGCCGCATCGGCATCTTCAACCGCTCCTATTATGAGGAATGCCTGGTGGTGCGCGTGCATTCCGAAATCCTCGCCAAGCAGAAGATTCCGCCGCGGCTGGTGACCAAGAACATCTGGCGCGAACGCTTCGAGGACATCTCGGCGATCGAGCGCTACCTCTCGCGCAACGGCATCGTGGTCCTGAAGTTCTTCCTCAACGTCTCCCGGCAGGAACAGCGCGCGCGCTTCCTGGAGCGGCTGGAGGAGCCGTCGAAGAACTGGAAGTTCTCGATGGCCGACATCACTGAGCGCGCGCTGTGGCCGCGCTATATGGCCGCCTACCAGGACATGATCCGCCACACCGCAACCCGCGCCGCGCCCTGGCATGTCGTGCCGGCCGACCACAAATGGTTCGCCCGCGTGGTGATCGGCTCCACCATCGTCAGCGCACTCGAGAAGCTCGATCTGCATTTCCCGAAGGTCGACGAGTCCGAGCGCAGCGAATTCAAGCGCGTCCGCGACGCCCTGCTGGCGGAAGGCAAGGGCGGGGCGGGGAAGAAGGCGAAGGCAGGAAACAGGGCGAAGTAGGTCTCAGCCGTCATGGCCGGGCTTGTCCCGGCCATCCACGTCCTTGCCGTGGCAGCAAAGAACGTGGATGCCCGGCACAAGGCCGGGCATGACGGAGTACGATGGCTTGACGGCTACGAAGCCGCGTGGCGGCGGAGCCCGGGCATTTAGGTCAGCCCCACTGACCATCTTTTTACCGTTGCGGCCGGCCGCTCTCTTCGTCTAGAAACGGCCCGCGGAGGTGGCCTCGGCAACCAACCATCAATGGTTTTGACCGAGGATTTGGGCCTCCAAAGGGTACTGGCAATGCTGATTCGCAGCGAAATCGATGGAATTCTGACGGGAACGGCGCAGGTCGCCCCCGCGATTCCGGCTGCGTCGCTGCCGACCCTCCTTCTTGGCGGGCTTCTGCTTCTTATCGGCCCCTGAGGGCCGTCTGGGCGGTTGCGCCTGGGCACTCAGGGGTTGCGTGAGAACGACAGAAACCCTTTAGCGCTCAGTGATAAGATAGCGCGATCGACCCAAAGGAACTTTGCAGATGACCACCGCCAACAAGTCCGAGAAGGACCGCGTAATCATTTTCGACACCACGCTGCGTGACGGCGAGCAGTGCCCCGGCGCCACCATGACCTTCGAGGAAAAGCTCGAGGTCGCCGAACTGCTCGACGATATGGGCGTCGACGTCATCGAGGCCGGCTTCCCCATCACCTCGGAGGGCGACTTCCAGGCGGTCAGCGAGATCGCTCGCCGCTCCAAGAATGCCGTCATCGCCGGCCTGTCCCGCGCCCATCCGAAGGACATCGACCGCTGCGCGGAAGCGGTGAAATTTGCCAGGCGCGGCCGCGTCCACACTGTCATCGCGACCTCGCCGCTGCACATGCGGGTCAAGCTGAACATGACGCCGGAGCAGGTGATCGAGACCTCGATCGCCAATGTCAGCCGCGCCCGCAACCAGATCGACGATGTCGAATGGTCGGCCGAGGACGGCACCCGCAGCGAGATGGATTTCCTCTGCCGCATCGTCGAAGTCGTCATCAAGGCCGGCGCCACCACGGTGAACATCCCCGACACCGTCGGCTATACGACGCCCGACGAGTACACCCACTTCATGCGCACGCTGATCGAGCGGGTGCCGAACTCCGACAAGGCGATCTTCTCGGTCCACTGCCATAACGATCTCGGCATGGCGGTGGCCAACTCGCTGGCCGGCATCGTCGGCGGTGCGCGCCAGGTCGAATGCACCGTCAACGGCATCGGCGAGCGCGCCGGCAACGCGGCGCTCGAAGAGATCGTGATGGCGATCAATGTACGCAACGACAAGTTTCCGTACTGGAACAGGATCGACACCACGCAACTGACGCGCGCCTCCAAGCTGGTGTCGGCGGCGACCTCGTTCCCGGTGCAGTACAACAAGGCCATCGTCGGCCGTAACGCGTTCGCGCATGAGAGCGGCATCCACCAGGACGGTGTGCTGAAGGACGCCTCCACCTACGAGATCATGCGGCCCGAGATGGTCGGCCTGAAGCAGTCGTCGCTGGTGCTCGGCAAGCACTCCGGCCGCCATGCCTTCGTCCACAAGCTGGAGGAGATGGGCTATAAGTTGGGCCCGAACCAGCTCGAGGATGCGTTCGCGCGGATGAAGGCGCTGGCCGACCGCAAGAAGGACATCTACGACGAGGACATCGAGGCGCTGCTCGACGAGGAGATCGCGGCCGCCCACGACCGTATCAAGCTGACCTCGCTGACCGTGATCGCCGGCACCCATGGCCCGCAGCGCGCGACCATGAAGCTGGATGTCGACGGCCAGACCCGGATCGAGGAAGCCGAGGGCAACGGCCCGGTCGATGCCGTCTTCAACTGCATCAAGCGCCTGGTGCCGCACGACGCCAAGCTGGAGCTCTACCAGGTGCACGCGGTGACCGAAGGCACCGACGCGCAAGCCGAAGTCTCGGTGCGCCTTGCCCACGACGGCCGCTCCATGACCGCCCGCGCCGCCGACCCGGACACGCTGGTGGCCTCGGCGAAGGCCTATCTCGGCGCCCTCAACAAGATTGTCATGAAGCGCCAGCGCGACATCCCGGCGGCGGTTGCGGGCTAAGAGAATCGTAGGGCGGATTAGCTTTGCGTCTTCGCTCGAAGAGCGAATGCGCAAGGCGTAGTCCGCCATCCCTTCCGCCACGCCCACCGCCGTCATTCCGGGGCGCGCGTCAGCGCGAGCTATGATGTGCAATTGCACATCAGAGAATCCATCGGGCCTCAAGCGCAGGCGGAGGAATGGATTCCGGGCTCGATGCGGAGCCTGTCATCGGGCCGCGCTTCGCGCGGACCCGGTGGCATCGCCCCGGAATGACAGAATTCAGAACCGAAAATGCGCGGCGCATAAGCCGATATCCCGCGGCCGGGAACTTGTGGTAATCTCCACCAGGTACCTCCTGAGGAGGACTAGGCGTGGAGCGGGAGCGAGTCCGACGAAGACTCGCGGCGATCCTGGCTACAGACGTCGCGGGTTATAGCCGTCTGGTCGGCGCCGACGAGGAGGGCACCCTTGCCCACTTCAAGCTCCTCCACCGTGAGCTTGTGGCCCCCAAGATTGCTAAGCATCGTGGCCGGGTCGTGAAGACCACCGGGGACGGCCTGCTGGCCGAGTTCGCAAGCGTAATCGACGCACTCCGCTGCGCTGTTGAGGTCCAACGGTGCGTTGCTGAGCGAAATGCCGGGCTACCCCAAGACAAGCGCATCGAGTTCCGGATCGGTATTCATCAGGGAGATATCGTCATCGAGAGAGGCGACATCTTCGGTGATGGGGTCAACGTGGCTGCACGCTTGCAAACGCTCGCCGAGCCTGGAGGCATCTGTGTGTCCGCCCGCGTGCAGGAGGATGCGCGGGGCAAGTTCGACATTCCATTGGAGGACACCGGCGAGCAGCAGCTCAAGAATATCGCTCGGCCCGTGCGCGTCTATCGAATACGGCCGAGCGATCCAGCGACGAGCTCACCGTGTTCGTCGCCGCTCTCCGACACGCCGCCGATGGTTTCGTCTCCGATTGCTGTCTTTCCGTTACGCCTGCGGCGGATGCTTGGTGCACGGCACGTTCGAGCGGCTCTGATGACAGCACTGGTCCTTCTCATGACCAGCGGCGGTGCGGCTTATTGGTATCTTCGGCGAGGCGAGCCGCAGCCGCAGGAGCATCGCTTGTCCATTGTCGTGCTGCCATTCACAAATTTAAGCAACGAGCCCGAGCAGGATTACTTTGCGGAAGCCCTCACTGACGATCTGAGCGCCGATCTCTCACGGATCCAGGACAGTTTCGTGATCGCACCCAACACAGCCCGCGCCTACAAGAACGTCGACCCAAAGCGCGCTGGCCGCGAACTTGGCGTTCGTTATGTTCTCGACGGCAGCCTGCGCAGGACCGAGACGATGGTTCGAATCCATGCCCGGCTGATCGATGCCCGGACCGGCGCCGAGGTCTGGTCGGAGCGCGTCGACGGCGACTGGTCAAAGTCGATGCAACTTCAGGACATCATCACCGGACGGCTGGCCCGGCGGTTTGATCTTGAACTGATTAACCAGGAAAGCCGCGACGCGGAGCTTGCGCGACCGAACAGGCCGGACGCAGTCGATCTCACGATGCGGGGGTGGGCTGTGCTGAATCAACCCTATTCGCGCGAGCAGTTGGCGCAGTCTCGCACCCTTTTCGAGCGCGCGCTTCAGATCGATTTCGGCTTCCCCAAGGCGTTGGTGGGTCTGGCAGATGCTCTGGCCATGGAGGTCAACTATCGCTGGAGCAATGCGCCGGCGGACCAACTGCAACGTGCCGAGAACGCTGTGGGGCAGGTCCTGTCAAAGTTTCCCAGTGACGCAATGGCACATTTTGTAAAGGGAGAAATCCTGCGGGCCAGAGGTCGGAACGTCGAGTCCGCCGTCAGTGAGTACGAAGAGGCAATCGCAATCAATCCCAGCCTCGCCCCGGCCCATGGTGCGCTCGGTGCCGCCAAGATCCGCGTCGGGCGTTCCGCGGAGGCCTTTGCTCCGCTTCAAATGGCAATTCAACTCAGCCCCCGTGATCCGCTGCTGAGCACGTGGTACTTCTACATCTGTCATGCGCACAGCCATCTCGGGCAATATGAAGAGGCGATTGATTGGTGCCGCCGCTCCATCGCGGTGAGCGCCCTCTGGATTGCCTATGCAGACCTCGCTGCCGCCAGTGCGCTGACTGGACACGAGCGCGAAGCTCGAGCTGCCGTCACCGAGCTCCGTCGGCTCAGGCCGAATTACACTGTTGCCCTTTGGTTGCAGGATGGGAACGGGTGGTCCGACAATGTCACCTTCCTTGCCGAGTTTCAGCGCATTGCCGAGGGTTTGCGCAAAGCGGGCCTGCCGGAGTGAGAGGTATGGCTGCGATCCTTGCGTGACGACCCTCACCGCAAGTTAAGGGATCTTTATTCTTTGTGGCAGGCCATTGTTCCAACAGGCTACCTCCCAGACCTGCGTTAACCCTACTCCAGATCTTTTCCGATCAAGGTCCCGGCTGGGTTCACGTCCGCCGCCAAGCCGCCTCATTGGACCCTAGCAATTGCACTTGCATTCTCGGGACCCATTCCTACCCGGCGTGATCGAGGACTTTCGTTCGGAAAGCGCGAGATCAGATGAGGGCGGCTCTCATCCTTGTTGGCCTCGGTACGCTTGCGGTGATGGAGATCCAGACTCCGCCGCGCGCGACAAAGTCTGTCGCGACGGAGCTTGCTCAGGCAACCCTGAGCTTCGCCGCCCCTGGCGATACGCTGACCGCAGCAGATCGGCTCGAAATCCCGCACGCGCAACAGCAGGCATCGGCTCAGCAGATATTCTCGCCCGAACCAATCGCGCCGCCGGTTCAATCCGCCGCGGCGGCGCCGGAACCCGCGCCGATCGTTGAGCCGCCTGCGCGCGCGGTCCCAGCCGCAAAACCCGTTGTCGTGCTGCCGAAACCTCGACCCAAGCAACTGTCCAAGCACGAGATTGCCAAAGAGACGGCAAAGACCACGCGTTCGAAACCAACTGTCGAGGCCAAGTCCTGTCAGCCCGGCGCCTTCGACGGGCTGTTCAAAGCATTGAGCCTGCCACTGGGATGTCAAACCTAGCGCAACAATCCTTTGCCTTCGAAGGGGTGGCTGATACCGGGCCGCGGCGCCCCATGCTCAGATCCATGCCTACGTCCATGCCCATGTCGAAGCCGGAAGGCCGTGCTGACGAAATCAGGCCGCCTGATCCGGATGAACGTCGGACCATCGTGCCGGCGCGGCAGTGGTGGTCAGTGGAAGCCATTGCCATCCTGCTGGCGGTCGCGATCGCATTCGCGGTCACGGCAAGCCTGTTGTTGTTTCGCGACGTTCCGTTGAGGGACGAACCGATCGACCAGGCCGCGATCAGGGCGCTGGTCGAGCGCATCATCACGGCTGAATCAAACGGCGATGCGAATGCGAAGAACAAACGCTCGAGCGCGACCGGAGCCGCTCAGTTTCTCGACGACACCTGGCTTGAAGCCGTTCGAAGACACCGACGCGATCTGGTCCAGGGACGCAGTGACAAGGAAGTGCTGGAGCTGCGTCGGGATACCGGGCTTGCCCGGGAAATCACCGCACGCACGATCGAGCGAAATGCCGCAATGCTGAGCAAGCGGGGCCTGCCGATCACGCCGGGTTCTCTCTACCTCGTGCATTTCGCCGGACCGGCAGGTGCGGTGGCGTTGCTGACCGCAGCAGAAAACGCCGACGCGGCTTCGCTGATGGCCGCCGCCGACGTGACAGGCCGCACCACCCGCGAGAAGCTGGTCACCGCCAATCCGTTCCTGAAGATGTTGACGGTGGGCGATCTCAAGCTTTGGGCCGATCGCAAGATGGCAGTGAGTGGTTCACCCGGGCGCTCGTGAGACTTGAATAAAACGGCGCTCGGCCTCCAAACACCTACCGCTGTCATTCCGGGGCGCGACGAAGTCGCGAACCCGGAATCCATTTGCCCACTTACGCAAGCGGCAAAATGGATTCTCTGATGTGCAATTGCACATCATAGCTCGATGCTATCGCATCGCCCCGGAATGACTGAGGGACGCATTGCGCAATCCTCTCCTCCGTCATGGCCGGGCTTGACCCGGCCATCCACGTTCTCTCCCGCGCACGGAGGCAAAGGACGTGGATGCCCGGGACATCTGCGCGAAGACGCGCTTCGCGCTTTTGCCCGAGCATGACGGCGTCGTATCGTTCGCGCGATTTTCCTTAAGCCAATCAACGTGATTTGCCCCGTCCAGCCCTCGCGCGAAAAACATTCCGCTTTCGCCGTCGGGCAAATCAGTGATTTAACTCCGCGCGTCTCACGGCGGATGAGGGGCGGGTCGCGATCGTCACGAACGTTGCGGTGAGATGCGGTGGACGCGATGCGTGCGACTGACGAGCGCAGGTAACGCGGACGGCGAAGTCGTGTGGTCCTGGCGCCCCGACGCTGGCGCTAAGTTTTTCGCGTGAACACGTTCGCGCGAGAGATGACGGTGGCAAAAAAGCCCGGTCACCGGGGAGAGCACGAAGGAAACCGTAACACCATCGCGCAGGGAAAGCCGGAATGCTTCGGTTGAACCTGTGGTCCTACCCCCGTGCTTTTTGTTGCACGGGACCCACGGGTGCAACCAGCACCCGGCTTTCCCTGCGCCCTCTGTTCAATGAGAGGGTGAAACGAGACGCAAAGCTCGGGCAATACATGCCGCGAGAATGCCGACTCACATCCTCTCTGCTGTTTGAAATTTGAATCGTGATCTCTCCTCTCGTCGTCCCGGGCTTGACCCGGGACCCATAACCACAGGCAGATGTGATGTGCTCCGCTGCAGCCGCTTGCTCGCGCCACAACAACTCCCTGTGGTTATGGGTCCCCGCCTTCGCGGGGACGACACCGATGCGAGGTTCGGTGAAATCGTAAGATGGGTAGAGCGAAGCGAAACCCATCATTCGTGAGGCTTGCTTCATCGCGATGGGTTTCGCTGCGCTCTACCCATCCTACGACCGTCTTTCGACGGACGACGGTGGGCAAGACGCGACAGCACGATGGCCAATGAGCGCATGCCGGACAGAACGTCGCATTTTTGCGGCGCAGCATGCGCCCATCATCGGGCCCCTGCTAACGGGCAATGGCAATTTGGCCGGCTTCTCTGTATTGGTGGCATACAAGAACTTGGGGCGGGTGATTGGCGCGCCCCGCAATGAAGCGGGAGGAACCATGCGTAAGTGGATGTTGGCTGCGGCATCGGTCGTGGCGATTGCTTTTGCCGGGCCGGCGGCGGCGGACGATCCGATCGTCATCAAGTTCAGTCACGTCGTTGCAACCAACACGCCGAAGGGGCAGGCGGCCGAGAAGTTCAAGGAACTCGCCGAGAAATCCACCAATGGCAAGGTGAAGGTTGAGGTCTACCCGAACTCGCAGCTTTACAAAGACAAGGAAGAACTCGAGGCCCTGCAACTCGGCGCGGTCCAGATGCTGGCGCCGTCGAACTCCAAGTTCGGCCCGATCGGGGTCAAGGAGTTCGAGGTGTTCGATCTGCCCTACATCCTTCCCGACCTCGCCACGCTGCGCAAAGTCACCGACGGTCCGCTTGGCGCGAAACTTCTGAAATTGCTCGAGCCGAAGGGCATGATCGGTCTCGCTTACTGGGACAACGGCTTCAAGCAGATGAGCGCCAACAAGAAGCTGATCGAGCCGGCGGACTACAAGGGCCTGAAGTTCCGAATCCAGTCGTCCAAGGTGCTGGAGGCGCAGTTCCGAAGCCTCGGCGCGATCCCCCAGGTGATGGCGTTCTCCGAGGTCTACCAGGCACTGCAGACCGGCGTGGTCGACGGCCAGGAGAATACCTGGTCGAACATCTACACCCAGAAAATGCACGAGGTGCAGAAGTACATCACCACCACCAATCACGGCTATATCGGCTACATCGTGGTCGTGAACAAGAAGTTCTGGGAGGGCCTGCCGCCCGACATCCGCGAGCAGTGCGACAAGGCGATGAAGGAAGCCACCGCCTACGGCAACGGCCAGTCGCAGAAGGAGAACGACGACGCGCTCGCCGAGATGAAGAAGACCGGCAAGAGCGAGATCATCGCGCTGACGCCGGAGCAGGATGCGGCGATGCGCAAGGCGATGGAGCCGGTCTACAAGGACGTCGCCAAGCGCGTCGGCCAGGGCTTGATCGACGAATTCGTCAAGGAGACCAAGGGGGCGACGAACTGAGACGTGTTGATTGGGGCGTACTCTTCCGTCATGGCCGGGCTTGACCCGGCCATCCACGTCTTTGTGGATGCCCGGGCGGCCTGCGCGAAGACGCCTTTCGCGCCTTAGCCCACCATGACGAATTCACTGTAGACGGGGGGAACATTGATACTGCTCCGCATCCTCGACCGGCTGGAGGAGATATTGATCGCGACGCTGATGGCGGCCGCGACTCTCATCATCTTCGTGGCGGTGTGCCATCGCTATCTGATCGGCATTCCCTTGCTTTATCCGATCCTGTTCCCGATCAACCTGTCCTGGGCGCAGGAATTATGCATCTACATGTTCGTGTGGATGGCGAAGTTCGGCGCGGCCTATGGCGTGCGCACCGGCATCCATGTCGGCGTCGACGTCGTCGTCAACCAGCTCAGATCGCCGTGGCGCAACATCGTGGTGCTGTTCGGTCTGCTCTGCGGCGCCTTCTTCACTGCCGTGATCGGCACCATGGGCGCAAAGTTCGTCTACGGCCTGATGCAGACCGACCAGGTCTCGCCTGATCTCGAGATACCGAGCTGGTTCGTCTATCTCTGCATTCCGCTCGGTTCCTATTTGATGTGCTTCCGCTTCCTGCAGGTTGCCTGGGCTTATTTCCGCACCGGTGAACTTCCGCATCACGATCATGCCCGCGTCGAGGGCGTCGAGGTCGATGCGCCCGCGATCGGTGCCGGCGAGGTGACGCGATGACGAGCCTCTTCATCTTCGGCCTGCTGATTGTCCTGATGCTGACGGGCATGCCGATCTCGATCGCGCTCGGTCTGACCGTGCTCACCTTCATCTTCACCATGACCAACGTGCCGACGGAATCGGTGGCGCTGAAATTGTTCACGGGCATCGACAATTTCGAGATCATGGCGATCCCGTTCTTCATCCTGGCTGGCAATTTCCTGACCCATGGCGGCGTCGCCCGCCGCATGATCGCTTTTGCGACCGCGATGGTCGGACATTGGTATGGCGGGCTGGGGCTCGCCGGCGTCATGGCCTGCGCGCTGTTTGCGGCGGTGTCGGGCTCGTCACCGGCGACCGTGATCGCGATCGGCTCGATCATGATGCCGGCGATGGTGAGCCATGGATTTCCGAAGCGCTTCGGCGCGGGCGTGATCACGACTTCCGGCGCGCTTGGCATCCTGATCCCGCCGTCGATCGTGATGGTGATCTATTGCGTGGCGACCGGCGGCAGCATCGCGCTCGATCCGGCCGGCCATCGCGTCTCCTCTGCGTCCGTCGGGCAGATGTTCATCGCCGGTGTGATCCCCGGCTTGATGCTCGCCGCGCTATTGGGGATGACGACATTCTATCGCGCCTGGCGCAACGACTATCCGCGGCTGCCGCGCGCAAGCTGGGCGGAGCGGTTCACCGCGTTCCGTCGCTGCGTCTGGGGATTGCTGCTGATCGTGATCGTGCTCGGCGGCATCTACGCCGGGATGTTCACGCCAACGGAGGCCGCCGCCGTCAGCGCGGTGTACGCCTTCGTCATCGCGGTCTTCGTCTATCGCGATATGTCGCTGAAGGACGTGCCCAGGGTGCTGCTCGGCTCGGCTAACATGAGCGCGATGATCCTCTACATCATCACCAATGCCGTTCTGTTCTCCTTCCTGATGGCGAACGAGAACATCCCGCAGCAGATCGCGGCGTGGATCACCGGAGCGGGCGTCGACTGGATCATGTTCCTGCTGGTGGTCAACCTGCTGCTGCTGCTCGCCGGCAATGTAATGGAGGCGTCCTCGATCGTGCTGATCATGGCGCCGATCCTGTTTCCGGTGGCGGTCAAGCTCGGCATCCATCCGGTGCATTTGGGCATCCTGATGGTGGTCAACATGGAGGTCGGCATGTGCCATCCGCCTGTCGGCCTCAACCTCTATGTCGCGTCCGGCATCGCCAAGATGGGCATCACGGAACTGACGATCGCGGTGTGGCCGTGGCTTTTGACCATGCTGATCTTCCTCGGCATCGTCACCTACGTTCCCGAGATCTCGCTGTGGCTGCCGCGTGCGCTCGGCATGTTGTGAACGCTTAACGATGGCGGATTACATCTTGGTAAGGGAACGCTCCCTGTCCAAACTGTAAGTTGCGGGGCGGGCAGGGCGGTCTCATCTTCAGGCAACCTTCAAAGGAGGTTCGCATGAAGAAAGTTCTGCTCGCCGGCGCCGCGGCGCTCGCCATCGCCGGCTCCACCGTCGCCTACGCCCAGCATCGTCCGTGGATGCATGGCCAAATGCAGATGAACCCGGAGGACCGCGCGGCCTTCCTCGATGCACGGATCGCCGCGGTTCATGCCGGGCTGAAGCTCACCGCCGACCAGGAGAAGCTGTGGCCGCCGGTCGAGGCCGCGGTGCGCGATTTCGCCAAGCTTCGGGTCGACCGGGCCAATGCGCGGATGGAGGCGGAGAAGAACGCGGATGCGCAGCAGAAGCCGGATCTGGTTGCCCGGCTCCGCGAGCGCGCCGACAACATGGCAGCCAGCGCCACCGCGCTGAAGAAGATCGCAGACGCCGCCGATCCGCTCTACAAGACGCTGGACGACAATCAGAAGCGCCGGCTCACCCTCCTGACCCACATGGACCGCCGCTTTGGGGGTGAAGGCTGGCGCCGCCACCGCTTCGACCGCGGCTTTGACCGCGACGATCGGGGTGACCGCGACGGCTCCGGCCGGCTCTGACCCCGCCGGTTGGTGACCTAACCATCGGGAAAACCGCCGGAATCCGGCGGTTTTTCATGTTCCCGGGCGGCCCACCAAAGCACGGGAAAACCTCATCCAGCTTGCTGGACATCGCGGGGGCGCTTTGCTAAACGACGGCCCTCGCAACGAGGTCTTCCGGACCCGTTCCGGGCGCATAGCTCAGTTGGTAGAGCAGCTGACTCTTAATCAGCGGGTCCCAGGTTCGAGCCCTGGTGCGCCCACCAAGCTTTTCAAAGACTTGGCCAGACCTCGCGCAGAACGGACCTTTCGGTTGGGAGGTCAGTTGGGAGTTTTTGTTCGGTTTCCGTGCTCATGGGCACCGCCGATCTGCTCGACGCATGGCGGGATGGCTGCGCGTTACCGCAGCCGCTATCTCGTCTCCGGCGGCGTGGAGCGCTCTCTCACAGTAGCCTTGGCGACCGGTGAACGCTTTCACCTGGAATCCATCCACATCCCCAAATCCTATTTCTGCTCCTAATCGTAGACCACGCTAAGCTTCTTGATTGCTGACTCCGCAAGTTCAACACGCCCGCCAAGGTAGTGTGCATCGAGTATCTGCTGCACCGTGGCCATCGAGTGTCCGGTAATCGCAGCGATTTCAGGGGGATACCGAGAGCGGGAGCGGCGGCGCGCGCCGCGTCCATATCCTCGTCAAGCCGACCCGCGCATCGATCGAGACCAACCTCGTCGTCAATACCGACCGGCGCACCTACCTGATCGAGCTCCGCTCCCGCGAGCGGCCATACATGCCATCCGTCGCTTGGTACTATCCGGAAACAGTACGTGACCGTTCCCGTGCAGTCGCGCTGAAACCCTTTCTTCCGGATCCGGCGCAACGTATCTCTCCCGCTATGCCATCGAAGGGGACAGTCCTCCTTGGCGGCCGCTCGCCGCATATGACGATGGCCGCAAGGTCTATGTCGAATTCCCGCAAGGCATCGTGCAAGGCGAGATGCCACCGCTCTTTGTCATCGGCTGTGATGGCAAGACCGAACTCGTCAACTATCGCGCCTACGGCAACGTGTTGATCGTCGATCGGTTGTTTGCGGCCGCCGAGCTCCGGCTCGGCGGTGAGCACCAGCAGAAGGTGAGGATTGTCAGGACCGACGGGAGGCCGTCGTCATGAATACCCAAAATGGAAACGATCACGATCAAGCGATACCGCAACAGACCCGAGACGAGCAGTCTCAAAACTTCCGCCTGAGAGCAGAGCATCCACGCGTGACAAGATTGTCGCGGAAGGTCTTGGCCGGCGGGAGCGCGTTTGCCCTGCTTGTCATTGGCGGAGCGGTGCTGTGGTCGCTGCAAAACGACCGCCCCCGAAATTAGGCGGCCGATGAGCTTTACAGCACCGACCATCACAATGTTGCCGACAGCATTACGGCCCTGCCGAAGGACTATGCTGGCGTTCCACAACAGGCAATCCCGCACCTTGGTCCGCCGCTCCCCGGGGATCTCGGCCGACTGATCCTTGCCGCTCAGGGCCAGTCGCTAACGACCGGAGCTGATCCGGACCAGCAGCGCCGGGATCAAGAGACCGAGGCAGCCCGCATCAGCCATCTGTTCGCTGCAACCAGTGGAGGAGAAATGCGTCCGCCCGCTGCTGCAGCTGTTGGAAGCTATCGCGTCGTCTCACCGAACGCAACGAGCACTGGGGTCGACGGATTTACGCAGAACGGCCAGGACCGAAAGCTTGCCTTCGTGAACGCCTCTGTGGACCATCGCACGGTCAGCCCTGACCGCGTCACCAAGCCGGCTTCACCATACATCGTGCAGGCTGGGACGGTGATTCCAGGGGCGCTGATTACCGGGATCCGATCGGACCTGCCAGGCCAAATCACCGCCCAGGTAACCGAGAATGTCTTTGACACGCCGACCGGCCGCTTTCTGCTCGTGCCTCAGGGAGCGCGTCTGATCGGGATCTACGATAGCCAGGTTACTTTCGGCCAGTCCCGTGTCCTGCTCGTCTGGACGCGCCTGATCACGCCGAATGGACGTTCTATCGTTCTCGAGAGATAGCCAGGCGCTGACAGCGCTGGGTATGCAGGCCTCGAAGACCAGGTCGACAATCACTGGGGTGAGCTATTCAAGGCTGCGGCTCTTTCGATGTTTCTGGCTGTCGGGACCGAACTGGGGGCTGGCTCGGACACCAACAGCAACGACAGCGCAATCATCCAGGCATTGCGGCACGGCGCCTCGGATTCACTGAACCAGACCGGACAGCAGGCGGTTCGGCGCAGTCTCAATATCCAGCCCACGCTAACCGTGCGACCTGGTTTCCCAGTCCGCATTCTCGTCAATCGCGACCTCGTACTTGTGCCTTACGGAGGATAGGGAATGCCCAAGCTGAGAATAGGAGTGCTGCCAGACGATAAGCCGGTCAAGGTCAGCACGAGCTTCCAGCATCAGTTCATCGCGACCTGGTTGCCTACGCAGAGGCTTTGACACGCGAAAGTGGGCAGCCCATCGATCCGGCGAGGCTAATCGCGCCTATGGTGGCGCGTTTCATGGCCACGGACCGTGGATTTGCAAAGGCGAGACGAGCCGGTCGCACTCCGAGAGCCGGCGGAGGTGAGGGATAGCGTTCTGCCAAGAGCCTGAGGAAACGCTTCAGAGCCGGATTCTCATTGTCGCCGCGCCAATGCGCGTAAAAGTCCACCCGGCTTGGCCCCCTTTCATCGTGCAACTCCCGGTACACCAGACCAGCGAAACTTGCGCCGATATCCGATTCCATCACCAGACTGACGCCCAGGCCCATTGTGTGTACCGAAAACCTCATTCGAGTTGATGACGTGATGGAATCGCCTAAGTTGGCGGAATGATCGGGCTGTTTTGCTTCGTTCTTTCCGCCCTGGCCTCGCCATTCAAGTCGAAGTTGCGGCTTGAAGCCGAGAACGCGGTGCGGCTTCGACATCAGTTGATGGTCTTGAGGCGTAGGCTGCATGGTCGCGTCCGGCTCACGAACTATGATCGCTGGTTCTTTATCCAGCTGTATCGCTGGTTTCCATCAATCCTGAAAGTTCTTACCATCATCCGGCCCGAGACGCTTGTGCGGTGGCATCGTGCCGGCTTTCGCTGCTACTGGCGTTGGAAGTCGTGCGCACGGGGAGGGCGACCGAAGATCGACACGGAGCTCCGCGCGTTGATCCGGCGGATGAGGGCGACAATCCGCTCTGGGGCGCACCACGTATTCACGGTGAACTGCTCAAGCTCGGGTTTCAAGTCGCACAGTCAAGTGTCGCGAAGTACATGGTCAAGCGGCGTGGGCCGCCACATCAGGGATGGCAGGCCTTTCTGCGAAACCACGCTCCGGACATTGCCGCCATGGATCTGTTCGTGGTCCCGACCATTGGCTTCAAACCGCTGTACGGCTTCGTGATCGTACGGATTGACCGTCGAGAGCTGATCTGGATCAACGTCACAACCAACCCCACGGCGGAATGGATCGCACACCAGATCACCGAGGCTTTTCCTTGGGATGGGGCTCCTGGTTATATGATCCGTGATCGCGATCGGATCTATGGCGCCGTCGTCACACGGCGATTGCGCGCCATGGGCATTCGAGACAAACCGATTGCACCGGCTTCACCTTGGCAGAATGGCTTCGCCGAACGGCTGATCGGATCGATTCGGCGGGAATCTCTAGACCATATCATTGTCCTGGGCGAGGTGCATCTGCGCCGCATTCTGAAATCTTACGCCCATTGCTATAATGGCACGCGCACTCACCTATCCTTGAACAAGGACGCGCCGATGTCACGTTCCGCCGAGGCAGCAGGACGCATTCTGTGCCGTCCGATCCTGGGTGGACTGCATCACCGATATGCTCGCGTTTGATTTGCGGTAGGCACAGGCCGTTTCGATCATGCTAGGGGCTGGCGTTGGGCACGCCCAGGACGGCACGTCGGCGCAGCGCAACGCCTGCAAGCCGGACGTGTTTCGTTTGTGCGCCGAGTTCATCCCAAATCGCGACACAATTACAGCTTGTCTCCAGCGCAAAGTATCAAAGCTCAGTCCAGCGTGCCGTGCCGTCTTCGAAGGCAAGAAGTAGGTCGATGAGTGCGTAAGTGTTCAGCCTTGGCGAATTTCGTGCTCGAACGTCAAACAGCTTGAGTGCCGTCGCTCATTGGAAGGCGATTCTCAGAGCGTGCGGGCTTGCAGTAGCATTGGTGGTCCACAGTGCACCTGCACAGCAGGCCTGCGCCGCCGCCCCCAATCAGCAGATCTCTGTGCCCGCTAAAGCTCATCCGCAGCTCTGCAGCAGCATCAGAGTGCAAGATCTGAAGGATGAACTCGCGGCATTTCGCGCTTCGAGAGCATCTCTCGGCGAAGCACTAATTGCAGCGCAAAGGCTTCATCCCGGTGGGAGAGTGGTGGACATCTCATTTGATCAGGATAAAGGCGTTCCCGCCTATCTTGTGAAAACGCTCCAAAGTGATCGCCTCTGGGAAGATGCCATAGACGCAAACGCGGGCGACCGTTTTAGGTCAGACAATCGGAACGCCCCTCAGCGAGCTCGACAAGGGGTACAGACGCGACCTTGCTGCATTCAAGCGCGTTCGCTAAGAGATCATTGATGCGGTGCTTGTTGCCGAGAAAAGTGCATCGGAAAAGGCGATCAGCGGAGGACTGGTGAACGATAATGGCGGGCTAAGCTTCTCGATCGTCGTGATTTCCGGAGATGATCTCAAGCAGGTCATTCTTGAGCCGCTGTCAGCAAGAGATGCACGGCCTCGCCGGCGAAAGCAGCGATGACCTAATATCCCAGCTGGGTGTCGGCACTCGCGCGCGGGCTACTTGGCGGCGCCAAGCGTCCGCTGCTCAAATGGCTGCCATCAGCGAATGTTGGTATCTGTAGCTACGCGTCCGGGATTCGGACCCATGAGCGAACTATCTCGAGCGGCGATGAATAGTGCAGGAACGGCGGCTCTTGTCGGTCTTTCGACGCGCCGCCTCGCGAGTTAAGCTACCCTCCGGTAGGAAAACAGGGCTTCCGAAATAGTGGGTTTAGCGACGTGGCGGACCCCCGCTGCCACGAGCTACGATTTTTCTACGCAAACAACGATTTTCCGCAACACGTGCGGCAACGACGTAGTCGGAACGGCCAATACTGGTAACAGCATTCTGCAAAAACTGGGGCCCTTGTGATGAGAGACGCCGCGAATACCGGAGGCACGCGCCCCTCGCAAGATCTGGACGCGAGGCATCCCATATAGAAATTTGGATGCCTTTCAGAGGCGAAGGCTCATCAGCTCACTCTAGATCGCATCGCTTGCTCATGTGCGGCTCGGAACGGCGAGACGATGCTTGGCAGTGTCTTCACATAGGAGGTGGCGCGGGGGTGCCCGAGAACACATGTGAATCGCACGCCGCCTTACGACTAGGCCGCCGCAAGCGCGCTCCCATTCGAGCTTCTGCGATATTGGTTGCTCACCGCCGATACCGAAGGTCGCGGCCTTCCAAGATTTGCGCTGCGCGCTTAGAGCGGTTCACGGATTTATTGAATCGGAAGGGATTCCGGATCTGGAGCGAGTATGATTCAAGATGCTGGCTGGGCTGGAGGCCAGCATCCGATGGTGCGACCAATTTCCAATGATCTGCGCAAGCGTGCGGTAGCGGCTGTTGCGAAGGGTGAGAGCTGCCGCTCGGTGGCAGTGCGGTTTGGGGTTGCGGTGTCGTCAGTGGTGAAGTGGTCGCAATGTTATCGAGCGACCGGCTCGGTGGCGCCCGGCAAGATGGGCGGTCATCGCAAGCCCGTCCTCGAGCCGCATCGCGCCTTCATCAAGGAACGGATCAGCCAGACGCCGCATTTGACGCTTCACGCCCTCAAGGACGAACTCGCCGCGCGCGGGATCAAGGTCTCCCACAATGCCGTTTGGCTGTTTCTACGCCGCGAAGGGCTGAGGTTCAAAAAAACGCTGCTCGCTCTCGAGCGAGCCCGCTCCGACATCGCGCGTAGACGCCAGCGCTGGCGTTCATGGCAGGCCAAGCTCGATCCCCGACGCCTGGTCTTTATCGACGAGACCTGGATCAAGACCAACATGGCCCCACTGCGCGGATGGGGGCCAAAAGGCCAGCGGGTGCGGAGTTTCACGCCACACGGTCATTGGAAGACGTTGACATTCCTTGGCGCCTTGCGCTGCGACCGCCTCACTGCACCTTGCCTGTTCGACGGCCCAATCAACGGAGAATGCTTCCGCGCCTATGTTCAGCAGGTTCTCGTCCCGCAGCTTCAGCCGGGCGATATCGTCATCATGGACAATCTCGGCAGCCACAAGTCTGCTGCCCTGCGCAGCTTGATTAAAGCCGCCGGCGCAAGGCTCTGGTACCTGCCGCCATATTCCCCCGACCTCAATCCGATCGAACAGACCTTCGCCAAGATCAAGCACCGGATGCGCTCCGCCCAGAAGCGCACCATCGACGACATTTGCCGCCATATCGGCGGCCTCGTCACAACCATCCACCCCAACGAATGCAGCAACTACTTCGGAAACGCCGGATACGCTTCTATCAAAACGTGAAACGCTCTAGAACCTTCGCTAGAGTCGTTTGCGCGCCGCTCAAGCGGATGCTTGAAGAAGGTAGCGCAAGTTGGTCGAGTGTGGGGAAAGGCGGTAACGCTCCCCCGCGACCAAGGAAAATAGGGTCTCTTTCGCCCTTCCCCCTCCGGCGCGTCCAATTTCCGGCTCGGTCTGGCGGGACGTCCAGCGATGGTTGCGTAAACGATGGTTGCTTGGTCTGGCAATCGCGGCCGCTTCCGCTTGTTTCAGCCAGCAACCCGTCGAAGGCTTCGGGGTTATGATGTTGCTATAGCCCACCCAAGATCACGAAGTCCGACCGACACTGGCGAGCTCCCTCCCAAACTAGCGGCGGAGCGCGTGATAGAGGCTTCGATTGGGGCATCCATGGATACGAAGAGGATCTCATCCGCGTCACCAGCATCGAGCTGGGCGCTGTGAATGCCGGACTCATTGCGAGGATGTGCGCGACAGCGCTCAGCGCCGGCTCGGCGACATGGAGCAACTCGAAGCCGCAGATGTCGCCAATGCCGTCCTCTATGTAGTGACACAGCCGCGGCACGTGAACGTTAACATACAGCAAGCGTAGTACCTGACCACCCTCGACATTGAATCAGTTTGAGGCCTCTGTCAGTGTCTCAAGGCGCGTGTTCGTGTCACATCATACGCTTGGGCAAAGCGGCCGCCAATGCATCCACTGCGAGACGTACCTTGAGGGGTAGGTGTGGCGTTTGTAGCCACAGAGCATGGCAGTCGTAAGGAAATGAAGGCTGATCCACCAATAGTGGGACTAGCGTGCCTGCCCGAATGCGTTCGCGGATCAGCCAGTAGGGAAGCCAGGCCAAGCCCATACCGCTGACCGCTGCATCGGCTATCGCGTCGAGGTCATCCAGTCTCAACCGATTAACGGGAGTAATCTCCACCGGGGCTCCGTGCTTCCTCGGCAAGATCCACGGGCGAATGCGGCCTGACCGACGATAGATGATGGCATTGTGCTTGCCGAGATCCTCGATCTGCTGCGGCGGACCGTTCATCTCAAGATAGGACGGCGATGCGCAGACGATCATGCGCTGGCGCGCGATACGCCGGGCAATCATCCCGGCTTTGTTGTCTAAGTCGCCGGTCACGGATGGCAAGATCATAACCATCTTCGGCGAGGTCGACGAGGCGGTCGCTGAAGGATATGTCAAGCTCCAGAGCGGGATACTTCTGCGCAAGCGTCAGTAGAATTGGAGTCACGCACCGTCGGCCAAATAGCACGGGCATAGTGACACGTAGCTTTCCACAGGGTTGGGATAGCTGATCCGCCGCCAGTGCGTCCGCAGCCTCTGCTTCGGCCAGAATCGTCCGGCAGCGTTCATAGTAGGCGCGCCCGAATTCGGTCAGGCTCTGGCGGCGTGTAGTCCGGTTGATGAGGCGTACACCCAGACGTTCTTCGAGAAATCGGACGTGTTTGCCGACCATCGGCCCAGATAGGTCAAGCGCAGCTGCTGCAGCCGCGAACGTTCCTAACTCAACGGCTTTTACAAACGCGGCCATGCTAGCAAGACGGTCCATTTCGAAACTCTCAGTTTCTACTGTTTTGCCCAGCATCCTATTTATTTGCGCTGGGTCTGCTGGCAAGTCTCAGTTGACTCAACAATCTTGGGGTACGCTAGAATGGCGCGCGTTATTCGATTCCACGAGCATGGGGGTCCTGAGGTTCTTCGCATCGAGAACGTCGATGTTCAGCCGCCAGGTCGGGGTGAGGTCCAAATTCGCGTTAAAGCACTGGGCCTTAACCGGGCTGAAGCGAACCTGCGCAAGGGAGCATACATTGAAGCGGCAACATTACCGTCCAGCCTTGGGCTAGAAGCGGCTGGTATCGTCGAACGGCTCGGAGAAGGCGTAGACGGCTTCGTGGTCGGTGACGCGGTTAGTATCATCCCTCCAATTTCAATGGTTCGCTGGCCCACTTACAGCGAGGTCGCGACGTTTCCCGCGGATATCGTAGTCAAGCACCCGGCCTCGCTCGGCTTCGCCTCGGCGGCCGCCGTGTGGATGCAGTACCTAACTGCCTATGGTGCCCTTATCGAAGTGGCCAAGCTGACCAAGAGCGATCATCTCGTCATTACGGCCGCTTCGAGTAGCGTTGGAATTGCCGCGATCCAGGTCGCGAAGACCGTTGGGGCGAATACAATAGCTATCACGAGGACTTCTCGAAAGAAGCCAGCTCTGCTCGAGTTGGGCGCATCGGAGGTGATTGCTTCAGAAGACGAGGATCTGGAGCAGAGACTGAAGGATATCGCTGGCCCCGGAGGGGTACGCGTTGTTCTCGATGCCGTCGGAGGGCCGATATTGAATCCTCTAACCGCAGCAATGTCGCGGGGAGGTATCCTCCTCGAGTACGGCGGACTCAGTGCCGAGCCGACCCCGTTTCCATTGCCTGCCGTGCTGGGCAAAATGCTCACGCTCCGCGGCTACCTCGTCCATGAGATCACCGGCAATAAGGCGCGATTGGAGGCGGCAAAGAAGTTCGTCCTAGACGGCCTCGTCTCAAGCTCGCTAAAGCCGGTGATCGCCAAGACCTTTCCGTTTGATCAGATCGTCGAAGCGCATCGCTTTCTGGAGTCAAATGATCAATTGGGCAAGGTCGTCGTGACGGTTTGAGCAAGCACTGATTAGACTGCGGGTCGCCATCCGGCATTTCGTGCCAACTCGACTGGCAATCGCAAATTTGCGAGCCGTGGTGGATCGAAGCAGGCGAGCGAGCTTACTTTGAAGGCTTTGTGCGTCGATCATGCCTGCGGGTGAGATTTGAAGTGGTAGCATGCTCGGCAAGCCGCGCGTTGGCTAACGAGACGATCGCCTCGCGGATCCAGCGGTGACCGCTATGCCCATGGGTGCGTTCGTGCCAGACCATGCCGACCGAGAATCCCTCGACAGGAAATGGACTTTCAATCAATCGCAACATCTCGGTCCGTTCGTACACCAAGCGTTCCGGCACCAAAGCAACGAAATCGGAACGTGCCACAATGTCCGGGACAAACAGAAAGGATGCCGCGGACAGTACGACGTTACGTCGAAGTCCCAAGGCTGCTAACGAGATATCCACGGGAGTAACAAAGTCTCCCCGGCGAAGGGATACAATTACGTGCTCGAGTTCCGTGAACTGCTTGATCGATAGTCGGTTCGAAAGGCGAGGGTGATCTTTCCGTCCAATAAGTATGTATCGGTCATGGAATAAGTGTCTGGTGCGGAGGTTGGCGGGCGCGTCTGTCGGAGTCATCAGAGCGAGATCGACATCGCCCCGCGCCATCTGCACTTCCAGTTGCGGAAGATCGAGGTTGCGGATAGCGATCCGCACCCGGGGCGCCGTTTTCCTTAATTCGAGGACGAGCGGCTCGACCAAAGCATATTGCAAGTAGTCTGTACAAGTGACCGTGATGGTCATCTCAGCTCTGGCGGGATCGAAGTTTCTGTGGCGTGAAACGGTGGATCGAACCTGGTCGAGCGCTTGGCGCACGGGTTCAAGCAATTCGAGCGCCTTGACGGTCGGTGTCATCCCGCGCTGTGCCGGGATCAGCAAGGGGTCGTCAAATACCTTCCTGAGGCGGTTAAGTTGAGCGCTGACCGCAGGCTGACTCAGGTGCAGCCTGGCGGCAGCCCTCGTCACGTTCTGTTCGATTAGAAGCGCTTCGAGGGTAACCAGAAGGTTGAGATCAAGCCGCTTGCTATCCATGACATGAATAGTAGCCGAGCAATTACCCGATTTCAAATATAGCTAAAACCGGTGTTCTCTGTCGGACGAAGATTCGCTGTTAATGCCTCGGAGTTCGATCTATGAAAGTGGTGCTGGTTTTTGCCCATCCTGAACCGAAGTCGCTCAGCGCGTCCCTCCGGGACGTTGCAGTACAGGAGCTGATTGGGCAAGGTCACGAAGTTCGGGTGTCTGATCTTTACGCCCAGGAGTGGAAGTCTGAAGTCGATCGTGCAGACTTTCCGAACTGGCCGGTCGAAAAGCGTCTCGTTGCGGGCGCGGCATCAAGCGATGCCTTCCACGGCGACGCGCTCACATCGGATGTCAAGCGCGAGATCGATAACCTTGTCTGGGCAGACATGCTGATCCTGCAATTTCCACTCTGGTGGTACGGCATGCCCGCGATCCTTAAGGGTTGGGTCGATCGCGTCTACGCGAATGGCTTTGCCTACGGCGTCGGGGAACATAGCGACAAGCGATGGGGCGACCGCTTCGGAGAGGGAAATCTCGCGGGTAAGCGAGCGATGTTGATCGTAACAGCCGGCGGTTGGGAGGAGCACTATTCGGATCGAGGAGTGAACGGTCCAATTGATGATTTGCTGTTCCCGATCAATCACGGGGTTCTATTTTATCCAGGGTATGAAGTCCTGCCGCCCTTCGTTGCCTACCGGGTTGATCGCTTCAGCGAGGCCGATTTCGAAGCAGTCGCGACGCAGCTCCGGGACAGGATGCGTGCTATCGAAACAACTGCGCCGATAGCCTATAGAAAGCAGAATGGTGGCGACTATTTCATCCCCAGCATGAAGCTGAAGCCTGGGCTAGAAGGTGCTGGCGCGTCCGGCTTCTCGCTGCACGTGAGCAAATCTAAAGCAGCCCCGTTTTGACGACCGGGGTCTGCGGCGCGCAAGAAGATCAAGCCAGCCGACAATTCCATCACTTGTGATCCAGCAGTGTTTCTTGGATCATTATTTCGAGGCTGCTTGCTGTGACGCCGAGAAGTTGCTCGGTGTCGCTTGCGTCGACGACAAGTGGGTTATCAAACAAGTAGCGCATCTCCACGGCTTCGTGGAAACCGATGGCCTGCAATTCCTCCGTTGTGAGCTCACGTAATTTAGGCGTCTCAAACTCGAGAGCTGCGGCGAATTTTTCGGTGAGTTCGCGGACTGACACATGCTGGCTTGGAACGTGAAACGCACGATTCCACTCTCCTGTATAGTGCGCCGCGGACACAAGTGTCTTTGCCGTGTCTTTGGTGAATGACCAAGCGTGGATAGCATCCAGATTACCTGGAAATGAAACCGTCTCCTGCTTCAGAAGGGAGGGAAGGGCAAGTAGCGAAAAATAGGTAATAGCTCCGTTGCCCAGGTAATCGCTTGCACGGACTTCGATCGCGGGAACCTTCGATCTGGCCGCACGCTCCCACATAATGCCCCTCACTGTGCCTTTTCTGCTGGTCGGATTGAGCGGCGCCAATGGCGAAAGTGGGCTTGTGGCACTTTCGCCGTATCCATATAGGTTGCCGAGCACGACGATCTTGGCGCCAGTCTCCTCAGCGGCCTTGACCGTGCCGTCCATGATTGGAAAGAAGTCAGTCGGCCATCTGTCATAGGCCGCCATGGCGCACATGAAGATCGCTTCAGCGCCCTTGCTGATCTCAGCCAGCTGAACGGCGTTGGTCGCATCTGCCGAAATGGTGCGTACCGCTCGCGCTTCGATCATGCCAGGATTTCTGCTCGTCAGGACTACGCTATGTCCCTCTTCTGCCAGAAGGCGAGCCGTTTCGCGTCCGACTGGGCCTGCTCCCACCACGACATAGTAACTCATGTGCCGATCTTCATTTGCTGTTCGGAGTATTAGCTTTTTGGATTTCGAGCAGTTGAAAGTCGAGCACAATTGGCCAAATCTTGAGTACGTTCCGCCAAAGTTCGAGATTGCCAAATGCATTTTCAGATCGGTTCGGCGCTGCCCCTCGAGGCCACGTTAAGGCTTGTTGAACCAGGCGCCTGCGTACTCCCCCCCTATTGATGCCCACAGAATTGTCGTACACCTAAGCCGTGTCACCCGCACTTTTTGTCGAGAGACTGGATTTGCCGCTTTGCGGGAAATCGGCGACATCGATCTCATTCCCTCTGGAGACACCGGAGGCTTCGACGCAGAAACGGCTTATCAGTCCCTTGAAATCCGTCTCGCTCCGGTGGTGCTGGACCGTGTAAGGGCCGAGATCGGGCGAACCACAACCGCAAACGGATTTGAAAAACGCCATATGCTTCGTCACGATCGGATCTTTAATCTGGCTCGATCTATCGAGCACGATCTTTCAGTGAAATCAGTAAGCGATCTCCTATATGCCGAGAGCATCGGGATCGCGCTAGCAATTCAATTGCTCGGGCTGCGTGACGAGCCGCTCGACCCGCAGGCTCGTCTCTCGCCAATTCAGCTCAAGCGAGTGTTGACCTATATCGATGAGAAACTGGATCAGCCCCTTACGCTCGAAATATTGAGCCGGGAGGCGGGCGTCAGTAATTCGCATCTGCGAACATGGTTCAAGGTCGCCATGGGATTGACGGTTCATCGCTACGTATTGCGGAGGAGGGTGGAACGAGCGCGTTTCCTTCTGCTGCAGGGAAAGTTGGGCCCAAGCGAGGTCGCGTTGGAGGTCGGCTTTGCCCACCAGTCACATATGGCGCGATGGATGCGTCGAGAGCTTGGTTGTAGTCCAGGGGACCTACGTCGAACGGCTATCAATCGATAGTTTCGACTTTGCTCCGCGCCCGATTGTCGAGCCCGCGAGCCTCCAATTCAATTTGATCGGCCGTGATCGATAAGCAAGCCTTTCCCAGGCTTTGTAGACAGATCGATGTGTTTGCGGGATCGGAGCCTATATGCAGCAATTCAATTTTCTGAATTGATTTTGCCGATTTGAGTTTGCGCGGCTCAACTGTCACTAACTCCTCGACACCAGCTCCCAAGCTCTCGTGAGGAAGTTCCTTGACAAAAGTCGCGCAAGTCCAGGCGCCCGGCCTGAACAGAAGGCAAATTGGCGATTACACCGTAACCGCGGTTGTGGATGGTATCATTGATGTGCCGTTCGAACTGCTGACCGGGATCAAGCCGACCGAAGCTGAAGAAATGATACTGGCGGCAGGGCGTCCGCGCTCATCTGCAATGACGGTTTCGGCTTACATCATCGAAGGCGGCGGCAGGACGATTCTCATAGACGGAGGGGCCGGCGGTATCAACGGTTGGGGTGGGCGGCTCCAGGTTGCGCTCGCTGCTGCCAACATTGATCCGCGTCAAATTGATCACGTGTTTCTTACGCACGCGCATCCGGATCACGTCGGAGGCCTGGTTGGGGCGGCGCCGTCGGCCGTCCAATTTTCCAATGCAGAGCTCGTCCTCCACGAGGAGGAATACAAATTCTGGAGTGATGATGGCAATTTGAGCCGTGCGCCGGAGGCTGCGCAGCCATTTTTCCATCTCGCCAGAAGTGTCTTTGCCGCTTACGGAAATCGGCGGCGGACCGTCACTGCGGGTGATGTGATACCCGGTATCGATCTCGTGCATCTACCTGGCCACACGCCGGGACACAGCGGTTACAGAATAAGTTCAGGGGCGGAGACCCTTCTCATTTGGGGTGACATCGTTCATTACCCCAATATACAGGTTCAAAAGCCGGCAGTAACGATAGCCTTCGATGTGGACTCCGCCGCCGCCTCGACGACGCGCCGTGCGGTATTGGCTATGGCGGCCGCCGAGAATCCTCTTATTGCTGGCATGCACCTGAATTTCCCCGGCTTTGCCCGTGTGCGAGCATTGGGCGAGTCCTACGCCATCTTCGATGAACCGTGGAGCCCGAGCTTGATCTAACTGAGCCGCGCTTCGGTGCCGGTATATCCTCTGCATTCTTCGCGCGACCTGTAGTCGGTGCTTAGCGTTGGAGTCCAGAGTTGGCGGTCCCGGACACGTCTCGACGGACTAGCAGTTGTCGGGATCGAGCAGGTCGTTGCGGGGCCGCTTTGTACGCCAGCTTGTTGACGACGCTGCTGCGGGGTCTTCAAAGTGAACGATAGAACGTGATTCCACTCGCATTCTGAGAATGGAGTGTGCGGCAAAGCAGCTACCTTTTCTGGTACACCGGGATGAGAAATCAGTCCGCGCAGATCAGGCGACGTTTGCTCGGGGGATTTACGGCAGAGATCGCGCAACGTCAGCAATTGCTCCCCGAAACCAGATCATGCCTGGGTCCATATGACTGGAGGCATGCCACACCACAGAAATCTGAAAAGGCGCTACCTGAAACGGCAGCGGGCTCACTGCGAGACCGTGCGCTTTGGCTGCACTCCTCCCGAATAGCCGTGGAACCGTCGCTACTGCCGCAAGAGATTCGAGTAGCTCTGGAAGAGCGTGAGCGTGCGGAGTGGACACTACGATCTTCCGGCTCAGTTTCTTCTGTTCGAGCGTATCGTCGACCAGTCTGCAAGCTCTTTCCTTCAAGTCGACTGCTACGTGTGGAAGCTCGAAGTAGGTTTCAAAGGTAATTGACGGGACTTTTTCGAGGAGGGCCAAGCTGTGTAGGCAAACATAGTTATCGTCGAACAAGACCTTGCGTTTGTGCAAAAGACCCCCATCCGAAACATTTCCGACGGCGACATCAATTTCACCTCTATCCAACATGTCCGTTGCCTTCTGATGCTCGAGCGAATGAAGTTACAGCCGCGCATGAGGCGCCGCCTCTAGGCAAAATCTTGCCAAGGGCGGGACAAGTACACTTTCCAGATAGTCCGGAATGCCAAGCTTGAATACCCGGCTGGTCTCGGCAGGAGAGAAGGCGATCGCATTGAGCAGATCTCGATCGATATGGCGCAGTATCTCCGATGCAGTCTTGGCGATTACGGCCCCGCGGGGTGTCGGAGACATGCCTGCGCCGTTTCGGACAAAAAGCTCGTCACCGAAAAGTTCGCGCAACCGGCCGAGTTGATGGCTGAGTGATGACTGGTTTATGCGGAGCTTGCCTGCTGCTTTCGTAACGCTACCGGAAGAGCTGATAGCATCCAGCGCGACCAAAAGATTCAAGTCGATCTCAGCAAGCCGGGCATGATTGATTGTGGTTTCCTGCATAGATATTTCCGCGGTCAAGACTTGCTTGGTAGGGGCAATCTAGGAGCCGTATTGCCGAGCGCACTGAGATCCAAGAAACTCGACGCAGGCGCCCTTGTTCGAAACGAACGGCGAGTGCGCGATCGATACGATCATTCCAAGGTTTACACGTTGGGCGCGAACAATCTTCACCTTATCTTTGAATTCTGCGGTGATTTTGCCTCGCGGCAGAATGCCTATACCTGCTCCCTTGTGGATCAGCGATACCTGAAGTTCGACGTCGTAGACTTCGGCCGCCAGGCGAAACCGACCTCCATCGCGCTCGATCAAAGTCTGCAGAGCGCGTCGCGCGCCGCATGATTTGTCGGGGAGCAGAACCCAGGGATATTGAGAAAGTTGCTTTAGATTCGAATGTCTCGGCAAGGGGAGATCTTTTGGAGCGACGATCACGATCTCCTCCTTACCGACGACTTGTCCAACGGGAGTCGGAAGATCCGGGTCGTTGCCGGCGAACACCAAAATAGCCGCGTCGAGACGGCCGCCTTCGACTTGATCTACAAGCTCCGGGGTCCACCCGCTGGCCAATGACAGCTCGAGCCTCGGATAACGAAGGCGCAGTTGGTGCATCATTTCGGCCAGACCAGCATCGGCAAGCGAATGTGACACCCCGACTCGAAAGGGACCGGAAGGATCGGCGTCAGCGGCCACGGTTTGCTTGAGGTCGTCAATCGAAGCGAGCACGGCGCGAGCGCGATTTAGAACCACTAGCCCTGAGGCAGTTAGCGCTGGAGGCTTTACGCGTCGATCCAGAAGATCCGTCCGGAGCAAATGCTCGAGCCGCTGTATCTGCCGCGTTACGGCCGGTTGGGTGAGCCGAAGGCGTTCGGCGGATCGTTTAACCGACCCCGTGTCCGCCAGAAGAACAAAAGCTCTCATTTCGTCGAGCATATAAATTCTCGGCATTATCATCGTACAGATTATGCATTTGCATACAGAAGGGGCAC
The DNA here is from genome assembly GCF_055456055.1 of Bradyrhizobium sp. LeoB3. NCBI lineage: Bacteria > Pseudomonadati > Pseudomonadota > Alphaproteobacteria > Hyphomicrobiales > Nitrobacteraceae > Bradyrhizobium > Bradyrhizobium sp. LeoB3. The sequence continues at coordinate 9,072 of NZ_JBVBEF010000004.1, read as the reverse complement.
GGTCAATGTAGTCGCCGGCGCCGCTTTGTGCGCAGGCAGAACCGGGAGCGATCAATGAAGGCGATTACCATCCAACGTCACGGCTTGCAGGGGTTGGCTCCAGTCGAGCGCGAATATCGCGCGCCTCTCCGACGCGAGGTCCGGTTGCGGATGCGCGCCGTCAGTTTGAACTATCGTGATCTGGAAATCGTCTCCGGGACGTTTGCAACAGCTTACAATTTGCCATTGATACCGATCTCGGACGGCGTCGGAGAGGTCGTCGAGGTCGGTCAGGACGTCGCGCGCCTCAAGCCGGGAGATCGTGTCTGCTCGGCTTTCTGGGGCGAATGGAACGACGGCGGCTTCGATATCGCGAAGGCGGGGAAGTCTTTGGGCGGTCCCGGAGATGGCTTGCTGCAAGAACAAGTCACACTGGACGAGCAGCGATTGGTGAAGGTTCCCGACGCGTTATCGACGGCGAGGCTGCCGCCTTTCCATGTGCCGGCTCCGCCGCTTGGCAGGCGCTCGTTTCGTTCGGCCAGATCCGGCCGGGAGATGTAGTTGTCGTTCAAGGCACGGGAGGGGTCGCACTATTCGGCCTTCAAGTGGAGTTGATGGTCGGTGCGAAGGTGATCGTTTTGTCGAGCAGCGACAAAAAGTTGGAGCGAGCAAAGGCTCTAGGTGCTTTTGCGGGAGTTAACTACCGCGGAACGCCAGCCTGGTCGGACGAGGTCCTTGAGTTGACGGCGGGGCAGGGGGCCGACCATATTCTCGAAACTGGCGGACCTAGCAGCTTTGCCCAATCGCTCAAGGCAGTCCGTTCCGGGGGACGAATTAGCGCGATTGGATATCTGGGAGGGGCGCAGGGCAGTATCAATCCGCTGGATATCTTTCGTAAGCAAGCTGCGGTCCAGGGCATTCCGGTCGGTTCTCGTTCGTCGCTTGAAAGCCTGCTGAACGCCATGGCCGCGAGTTCGAGGCGGCCCGTCCTCGACAGCACGTTCGACTGGAACGATGTTGTCCCTGCGCTCGAACGCCTGCATTCAGGTGATCATTTCGGAAAAATCGTCCTTACCTTTTGAGCGCCGCCCACCAAATCTGGCAGGGCGGAGCCATATGTACCGCTGCCAATGGTCATATGGCGTCAAAAATACTTTCGATCACCGATGAATTTTGCTCGCCACCCCGCTCCTCCGAGCGGAGCAAATTTCACCAGAACCGAGAACATCAAGGTTTCGAATGTTCCTTAGCGGCGGCAAACAGACCGGGGATGCTGCCGCTTGAGAGACTGCGCTCGCGATTGTTTGGTCGCCATCGCCCCTTCGCCCATGAAGCGGATCACAAAATAATCGTGCGGCACCGATGAGTTTTGCCTGCCACTCCGGTCTTACGCACGAGGTCGCTCGGGATCACGGGCGAACAAGAGAACGAGCAGGAACACAGAGATGATGCTGAAGGACAAGGTTGCAGTGATCTACGGGGCTGGAGGCGCGGTTGGGGGCGCTGTCGCGCGCGCTTTTGCACGCGAAGGAGCCAAGCTATTTCTCACCGGCCGCAATCGCGCTTCGGTTGAAGCCGTCGCAAAGGAAATCGCTTTTGATGGCGTCGCGGTCCAAACGGCAGAAGTTGATGCTCTCAAGGAGGGGGCGATCAGCCGTCATCTCCAGTCGGTCATTGACGAGGCCGGTCGTATTGACATCTCTTTCAATGCCGTCGGGATCCCGAATACCAATTTGCAGGGGCTGCCTCTGGTCGATCTCGCGCTGGACCAGTTCTCGCGGCCAATCGTGACTTACACGGAAACGTACCTTTTGACCGCGCGGCAGGCTGCCCGCTGGATGGTTAAAAGAAAATCAGGTGTGATCATGACGGTCACCTCAACCCCCTCGCGAACCGGCATTCCGATGATGGGCGGGGTCGGTCCGGCCATGGCCGCCGTAGAAGCGCTCACCCGGAACTTTTCTGCCGAACTTGCGCGCGATGGCGTTCGAGTGGTTGGTCTTCGACCGCTCGGCATGCCGGACTCTGGTACGATTAGAGAAGTCTACGGCCTTCATGCCAAAGCATGGGGAATTTCCTGGGACCAGTTCCACGATTTGATCGCGAGCAGAACCCACACGCGTCGGCTGACGACCCTTGCTGAGATGGCAAACGCGGCTGCTTTCATCGCCTCCGATCAGGCGAGCGCGATGACTGGTACTATCGTTAACATGAGTCTGGGAGCCCTCGACGACTAGCGTCCTGCTTCGAATCTGCCAGCGTGGTCGTGCCGTTCGACCGCTCAATCCGGGCGGTCGGTGGACGATGGTTGATCTGTTCTCGACTGCGATTTGTCGTATCGCGCCCCTCCGATCGGGGCACAGTTTACTGAGGGGTATCCATGAAACTCACTGGTCGCACAATCCTCATCACCGGAGGTTCTGCCGGCATTGGTCTTGCGTTCGCGCTTAAGTTCGTCGAGCTCGGTAACCAGGTTATCGTGACGGGTCGGCGCAAGGCCGTGCTCGACCAAGTGAAGCTACAGTATCCGAAATTACAAACGATCCAGAGCGATGTCGCCGATCCAGCTCAGATTGCTGCACTTGCTGCACGCGTGAAGGAGGATTTCCCGCAGCTTGACGTGCTAATGAACAACGCCGGTAATAGCCTTTATAAGAACCTCAAGGGCACAGCGGCCGACATTGCTGGTTTGACGGTGGAGCTAAACGTCAACGCGGGTGGCGTGATCAGGATGACTTCCGCCTTCATCGACATGCTAAAGGCTAACAAAGGTACGCTCATCAACGTGTCGTCTGCCTTGGCATTCGTGCCCCTGCCATGCTTGCCGATATATTGCGCGACCAAGGCGGCGATCCACTCGTACACCCACCGCTTCGCTTCCAGTTGGAGGAGACTGGTGTGGAGGTCATCGAACTCATGCCTCCGGCGGTCAAGACCGAGATGACGGCTGACCTTCGGGAAGACGATGGCATCACCATGATCACAACCGAACAGCTCGTGAAACAATCATTTGACGGGTTCAAAGCAGGCGTTCCCGAGATCCGGCCGGGGCAGTCGAAGCAACTCGCATTCATGCGCCGGCTCGCGCCGAATTTTATCAACGGACAGCTCTGGAAGGCTTCCAGAAAACTGGTGCCTGCGGGAGTTAATGACTCCAAGCCAACGCGTCTATCTTACACTTGACGCATGCGTGGCCGCCGGCGGGTAATCTAAAGCGCGCCTGAGCCGAAGTTCTCCTGCGAGCTGTTTGGAAGGCTCCCAAAGGCGTGGTGGCTTGGAGATGCGTATCACTCAGTAGGCCCACCTGCGAAAAAAGATGACGTCACCGATGAATTTCGGTCGTCGAGCCGGTCTTACTTATCGTCAGGCAGACATAAACGCCCAACGCTAGGAGAGTAGCATGCATGCATTGACGGGCAAGGACGTCGTGGTGATCGGAGGTAGCCGAGGCGTGGGGCGCCGTATCGTGGAGGCAGCTCACGGCAACGGCGCGCGCGTGCTTGCTGTTGCTCGGCAGGAGGAGCCCCTCAAGCAGTTGCAACAAGAACTGTCTGACGTCCAGATCATGTCGCTCGACGCAACGGACGAGGATGCGCCCCGCAAAATATTCGACGTCCGCCAGCCGAGCGTCCTTGCCATTTGCGCCGGGGCTTTCCCGCCCGCCGCCCCAGTCCATGAGCAGAGCTGGCAGGAGTTCGGGAGAAATTGGGAGGCTGATGTCCGGATAGCTTTTAACTTCTGTAAAGCAGCGATATTGCGCCCGTTGCCCTTAGGGACCAAGATCATTCTGGTGTCGAGCGGCGCTGCTCTCGCAGGATCCCCAAACTCGGGAGGATACGCTGGCGCCAAGCGAACGCAGATGTTTATCGCAAACTATGCACAGAAGGAATCGGACCGTCTCGGGCTTGAGTTGCGGTTCATATCGTTAGCGCCGCGCATCATGCCGGATACGGACTTAGGAAGGCATGCGATCGCTGGTTATTCTCGCTATCTCGGCATATCGCCCGCGGACTTCGTGCGGAGTATGGCCTCTCCGCCGACGTCATCGCACGTGGCGACCGCATTTATCGAGTTAGCCGCAAATCCTGGGCCTATCGAGGGAAATACATTCATCGTGTCAGGCCGGGGGCTCGAAGCAGTGCCTCAATGACCCGGCTGGCGCTCGATATCAGCTTTTCATTGCGCAGGCACAGTCTTCGAAAAGTGTATTCCGGTTGTCAGGACTTGAAGGATGTTGTCCGAATGCAAATATCGAGCTGAAATGACAGCAGCTGAAGGACCAAACTCAAGAGGAGATTCGAATCGCCCCAACGATGCGTTTGGACGGCGCGTTGGGCCCTTTCGCCGTGAGCTTAAATTGCATTGCTATCGGATGCTTGGGTCCGTCCACGAAGCCGAGGACGCAGTCCAGGATACACTCTTGCGGGCTTGGCGCGGCTTTGATCGATTTGAGGGGCGAGGATCTTTCCGGGCGTGGCTGTATCAAATTGCAACGAACGTATGCCTGAATACTCTCGCAGCTCGAAAGAATGCTCCGCGCCTCCTCCCTAACGAATTGCTGCCTGCGGCGGGCATGCGCATGCCGGACGGTACGTCGGTTACGGACGTGCCGTGGCTAGAACCGTATCCGGACTCGTTCCTTGAGGGCATTGATGAGACGGCAAATCCCGAGGCGCGATATCTATCGCGGGAAGCTGTCCAACTCGCCTTCGTTGCCGTAATACAGGGCTTGCCTCCCCGTCAGCGAGCTGCGCTTCTGTTGTGTGACGTGCTGGGTTGGTCTGCGAATGAGGCTGCTACTCTCCTTGGAGGCTCAACAGCTTCGATCAACAGTATCTTGCAGCGGGCGCGCGAGACGCTTTCTAAGCGCTACCCCGATGGTCGCCCAGCAGCGTCGCGCTCGCCAAATCCGTTTGAGCAAGAACTTCTAAGTCGTTACTTGCGCGCCTGGGAGCGGCTCGACGTCGACGGTCTTGTGGCTCTGCTTAAAGAGGACGCGACTTACACGATGCCGCCGAAAGCACAATGGTACGCCGGTCGCACGGCTATCGGTAATTTCTTCGAATGGGCATGGAGAGCTTACGAGAGCTTTCGCCTAGTTCCAACGGGCGCTAACAATCAGCCCGCGTTCGCAGCATACTCTCGTGCCAGCAGTGAAACGCTTTGGACCGCACATTCGATCCATGTTCTTACGGTCGAGAACGGCGCCATTTCCACATTGACGCTCTTTGCAAAGCCCCTAGCGCAAAGTTTGTTTTCGGTCTTCGATCTTCCTCACATCATCCCCATCGTGACCGATGATTTTCCGAATCGAGACCAGAACCCGTATTAGGCGGCCGACGAGATCAGCCGGGCGGTCAGAGCAAGAAGGTGGCGCTTGGACGAGCGCTGATCCTCGGCACGCTACGTGTTATATTGGATGAACCGTTCCAACGGCTCGCGCCCGCACTGGCGCGGCGATGCGCTGAGGCACTTCGCCGGCGTCGCTCGCGAGACAAACCTGTTCGCTGCGCTGACGAAGGAGGCCGGTATACCCGACGGCATCTTCAACGTGGTTACAGGTTTTGGGCCTGAGATCGGCAGCGAATTGATCGCGCATCCAGGCGTCGCCAGTATCACGTTTACCGGCTCGGATGCGACAGGTGCGAAAGTCTACGAGAGGGCGGCGCGCAGTCTGAAGCGCATCGGTGCCATTAATTAGCATTGACTAATGAATCAGTCTTCGCTAATGATTTCTTTATGCAAGTTGCCACCCCCATCGATACCGTGATGCGCGCCCTTGCTGATCCAACCCGGCGAGCCGTGTTCGAGCGGGTGATCAGCACCGGTGAGATTAGCGTAGTCGAACTGACGCGGGAGAGCGGGGTAACGCAAGGCGCCGTCTCCCAACATCTGAAAGCCTTGAAGCAGGCTGGTCTGGTCGCCGAACGACCCGAGGGTCGAAAGGTCTATTATCGCGCCCAACCGGAAGGCCTCGCCCCACTTTTCGATTGGATGAGCCATTACGGCGTCTTCTGGCGCAATCGGTTTGCCAATCTTCGTACCCTCCTGAAGGAGATTGATCCATGACTGGCGCCGAGTTGAAACCCGACACGCATGAGATTGTGGTCGACCAGGTTTTCCCGCATGCGCCTGAGACAATCTGGAAGACGCTGACAAATGGCGAGCTGATGAGCCGCTGGATAATGGCGCCGACGGGATTCGAGCCGGTAGAGGGCAAGCATTTTACATTCCAGACAAAACCGGCCGGTGCCTGGGATGGTACCATTCATTGTCAGGTGCTGGAGGTGAAGCGCAACGAACGCCTCACCTATGCTTGGAAGGGCGGGCACGAGGGGAATGTCGGATACGGCTCACTGCTGAATACAGTGGTCACATGGACGCTTTCGAGGGTCGAGAACGGAACGCGCCTTCGACTTGTCCATTCCGGCTTCGTCCTGCCAAGGAATGATACGGCTTACAAGAACATGGGCGAAGGCTGGAAAAAAGTTCTCAAGAACATCGGCAGCACTGCCGACGAGCAGGCTTGAGTGCGCAGAAGGCAATCGTCCTCGCGCACCCAGAACGGATGAGGAGGTTTGATGCTGCTTAAATTTTGTTTGCGCTAACGGCCATCCTATGAAGGTGAGAAGACATGAACGAGCCCTATACCGGTGGGTGCGCCTGCGGCGCGATCCGCTACAAAATGTTCGCCGAACCCGTAATGATGACCGATTGCCAGTGTCGTCAATGCCAGCGTGAAAGCGGCACGGGGCACTTATCGCACCTGATCTTTCCGCGCTCGGCTACGAGCATCCAAGGAGAAGCGACGCATTGGGAGTTGGTCGGTGATAGTGGCACCGTCAAAATACGCGCCTTCTGCCCCACCTGCGGATCACCGGTCTACGCGACGTTTCGCGACATACCGGATTACGTAGTTGTGCGCGCCGGGAGTCTTGATGATCCTAGTCGGTATAGGCCGCAACAGGTCACATGGACGGCAGCTGGCTATGCTTGGGACCATCTCGATTCAGCTCTTCCGAAATTCGAAAAAATGCCCCCAGCGTGACACATGGGGTGCCTGCCTATGATCCCAGGGGAGCCGTTCGAATACTGGGCGTCGGTCCATTGACTGATGAGGAGAAACGCTCCCTGAATGACGAAGCAAGGCAGAAACTGTGAAGTTAGACGAGATCGACTACCAGATCGGCCTGTACTGGTCCTTCGATGCTTCTCATTGCTGACGAAGAAATTTCTGACCTCTGCCTAGCCCTGTGGCTCATCGGGCGCAAAATCGGTCGAGAACAACCTTTCCCAGCATGCGGCCGCTCTCAACCAGCGCGTGTGCCTCCCGAAGTGAGGTGGGCGTGAGCGGGCCGAGCTCCGTCGTTGCCGTCGAGCGCAGGACGCCGGCTTCGGCGAGCGAGGAGATTTCATCAAGGATCTTATGGTGGGCAATCATGTCGGCGCCACCGAAATGCTGCCGCGTCACCACATCCTCCCAATGCAACGATGCGCTCTTGGGCCGCAGTGGCGCGGCGTCGAGGGATGCGTGATTGGTGATCACGCCGATCTTGCCCCCCGGTGCAATGATCTTGGTGATCGCAGTCCAGTGCAGCTCCGTCTGATTGAGGGCGGCGATGTAGGTGATGTCCGGCGCGTTAATTCTAGCGAGCTCGTCTGTCATCGACTGTGAGTGATCGATCACGTAGTGGGCGCCAAGCGAGAGGCACCAGTCACGGCTCTCGGGACGTGAGGCGGTGGCGATCACGGTTAGTCCGGAGAGGCGCCGTGCGAGTTGGATCAGCATCGAGCCGACGCCACCGGCGCCACCAATGATCAGCAATCCGCCCGCATCGTGTTGCTTTCCCAAGCCAACGCCAAGACGGTGAAACAGCAATTCCCACGCCGTGAGCGACGTGAGGGGCAGAGCCGCCGCCTGCGCAAAGCTGAGCCGCGCCGGCTTGCGGCCGACGAGGCGTTCGTCGACGGCGTGGAGCTCGGCATTACCGCCGGGCCGGCTCAGACTGCCGGAATAGAAGACCTCGTCGCCAGGGCGAAAAATTGTGACCTCGCTTCCGACATCGACGACGATACCAGCAACGTCCCAACCAAGGATATCGGCGGCATCGCCCATCAAGACCTGACCGAGACGGATCTTGGTGTCGACAGGGTTGACGGAGACGCCGCGTACTGAGACCAGGAGGTCACGAGGACCCGGGACAGGATCCTTCTTGTCGGCGATCGTGAAGCACTGAGGATCGGACAGGGCGGCGCCTGGACGGTAAGTGATAGCTTGCATGTAATTTTCCCTCGACGCTGATCTGTCGGAGAAATCGTTACGTAGCTCGTCTTTGCTAGTACGGTCATTTGGCGTACTAGGTTTCCGAAAAGGAACTATCGGTATGAAGATCAAGCACTATTCAGACGTGCCGGGGTGCCCGGTGGAGGTGACCCTCGATCTCATCGACGGGCGCTGGAAAGGCGTCATGCTCTTCCATCTGCTTGATGCGGGATGCCTGCGGTTCAACGCGCTTCATCGTCGCCTGCCCGGCATTACGCAGCGGCTCCTGACCAAGCAGCTTCGTGAGCTCGAGGAGGTCGGGCTGGTTCTACGGACCGTCTATGCCGAGGTCCCTCCACGAGTAGAGTATCGCTTGACTGAGGAAGGCGAAAGCCTGAGGCCCCTCGTCGAAATGCTCTCGAAATGGGGACAAGAAAGACTGACCCGGCAGCGCGCGAAACAAGCCCGCGCGCCGCTACTTTGCTCGAGCAAAGCTCGCTCGAAGTAGATGCAGGGCATAGGTCCCGAGCGTGGGTCAATCTTTGAGCATGGATTGCGTCAATCAGTCACTTACCACACGAATCAGCGCTAGCGGGATTTGCTTTGAGGTCATCGCAGAACTGGCGCGCGCGAGATCAGCGGGTCATCCGCCCGGCTTCTTCCACCCGCGACGATACGCTCCGGGCGAAATCACGCCTCAAATCGCGTCATGATCGAATGTCGGTGGCGGTGGTTGCCTGTCCGGGATTCGGAGGTAGTGTGCGGAAGGTTCTGCAAAAGCCTGAGAGGCTGGAGCGGTCATGGTAAGTCCGGTGATTGCGAAGATCACC